>JAFZXP010000047.1 GCA_017616735.1 Bacteroidales bacterium | reverse complement strand
TTGCTGTTGTTGTTGCTGCTGTTGCTCTTGCTGCTCTTGATCTTTGTTATCCTGATTTTGCTGCTGTTGCTGCGGTTGTTGCTGCTGATCCTGATTATCCTTGTTGTCTTGATTCTGCTGCTGATTTTGCTGATTCTGTTGGTTTTGCTGTTGTTGCTGCTGTTGCAGAATCATTTTCTGGCGGGCATATTCCAAATTGTAGCGTGCATCCTCGTCATTAGGATTGATTTTCAGGCAGTTTTTGTAGGCGTTGAAAGCCTCGGAATAATTCTGCTGCTCCATCATGGTGTTGCCAAGGTTGTAGTATGAGTCGGCTTCAAGGTTCTTTGAAACCTTCCTGTCGGTTACGCTTTGGAAACTTCTGGCAGCCTCTTCGTAATTCTTTTGGTTGTAATAAGAATCGCCGAGGTTGAATTGGGCTTTGTCGTTGTATTTCTTGTCGAGAGAGGCCTTGTAGTCTTTCTCGGCTTCAGAGTAAAAGCCTTTTTTGTAATTCTTGTTGCCATGACGTATTTCCTTGGCCTGTGCGTTTGCCACAAGCGTCAGTGTCATCAAAAGCGAAGTGATACCTATCTTATTTATTGTTTTCATTGTCAGGTTCAAAAAATTTAAAATTCAATTCCCAGCCTCTTTTACCGGATGATATCAAAATCTCAATGATTATCAAAATGATAGCTGCGCCGACAAACCATTGGAAACGGTCTTCGTAATCGGTGAACATCTTTGATTCTATCTCTGATTTCTTAGCGTTGCTGATGTCGTCGTAGATCTTGTCGAGGCCAACGTTTGAGTTGCTTGCCCTAACGTATATTCCGTCGCCTATCTCAGCTATCTGTCGCAAAATATGGTCGTCAAGCTTGGTGATGACCACATTGCCTTCCTTGTCTTTTTTGTAGCCTGTGCGTTTGCCGTACTGGTTGTAGAGTGGGATAGGGGCGCCTTCGTCCAAGCCCATGCCTATAGTGTAAATCTTGATTCCGTTTTTGGCGGCTTCCTGGGCCGCTTTCACAGCGTCGCCGTTCTCGTGGTCTTCACCGTCTGAAATGATAACGATGGCTTTGCTATGCTCGCTTTCGCCGAAACTCTTGACAGCCAGTTCAATAGCTCTTCCAATCTCGGTACCCTGCGTTGGGATGAGGTCGGTGTCGACAGTCGAAAGGAACATCTTGGCTGCTGAGTAGTCTGTGGTTATCGGCAATTGCACATAAGCGTTGCCTGCAAACACTATAACCCCTATTCTGTCGCCACCAAGTTTTGAGATAAGCTTATAAATGGCTTGCTTGGAGCGCTCCAGACGGTTTGGGGCTATGTCTTCGGCATGCATCGAATTGGAGATGTCGACACAAAGGAAAATGTCTATTCCTTCGCGTTTCACCTTTTCCATTTTCGAACCAGACTGCAGATTAGCCGCACCTATTATTAATAGAACTATCGCCAATGTGAATATGACAAATTTGATGTTGGCTCTGGCAGATGAGAACATCGGCACAAGATACTCGCGCAGTCTGATGTTGGCAAAACGTTCAAACTGTTTTTTGTTCCATATGCGAATCAGGACGTAAACAGCCACCAGCACCGGTATAATCAACAGCCAGTACAGATACTGAGGATTTTCAAATCTTAAAATGTTAGTTTCCATATATCCTAATCCGTTAATGTCTTAAAAATAGTGCTCTTAAGTATAAATCCCAGCAGAAGCAAAGCCAAGCCCCACAATACAAACGGTAAGAACTCCTCGTGTTTGCGTGTAAACTCGTTGATTTCTATCTTGGAACGCTCCAGTTGGTCGATTTCATCGTAGATTTGTCTTAACTTCTCGGTTGATGTCGCGCGGTAATATTTGCCGCCGGTCTCGTCGGCTATCTGCTGCAGCAATGGCTCGTTGATGGTAACCGGAATCTGTATCATCTGTATGCCGCCGAAAGGTGTCTGGGCCGGATACGGAGCCGTGCCTCTTGTGCCCACACCTATGGTATACACTCTGATACCGAATATCTTGGCCATCTCGGCCGCTGTGGAAGGGTCGACCGAACCGGCGTTGTTGTCGCCATCGGTGAGCAAAATCACAACTTTGGATATGGCTTCGCTGTCTTTAAGTCGGTTGACCGACGAAGCCAGACCGTCGCCTATGGCTGTGCCGTCTTCCAACATGCCGCACTTCATGTCTTTCATCATGTTGAGAAGCATGGTGTGGTCGGTGGTAAGAGGCACTTGGGTGAAGGTTTCGCTGGCGAAAACCACCAAACCCATTCTGTCACCGGGACGTCCCTTGACGAAGTCGGCACCCACGTTTTTGGCGGCTTCAAGTCTGTCGGGTTTCAGATCTTGAGCCAACATACTGCTCGAGATATCCATGGTCAGAACTATGTCTATTCCCTCCACATTGATTTTACGGTTGGTTGAACTGCTCTGAGGGCGTGCCAATGCAATGATTAGCAGTGCCAAAGCACACATGTCCAATGCGAAAAGCAGATGACGCGCGTAAATTCTCCAGCTTCGGGTCATTCCATTGAAAAAGCTCGTGTCGGTAAATTTAACGTAGGCCTGATGCTTTCTGCCGCGGAAAATATACCATGCGACAAACAACGGAATGATAATCAATCCGTAAAGGAAATATGGCGATGCAAATTCTATGGAATTCATTGCTCTTCCTCCTTCTTCTTTTGCTCTTCTTCCTTGAAGAAAGCGTAACTGTCTTCAACAAAGCTGTTGATGTCGACAAACGACTGTTTGTTCTGCTGGGCCGACGGTTGGGCTTTCGCAAACTTCACAAAGTCGGCTGTAACCAATGTGTCACGCAGCTTGTCCTTGACGGACTGGTTAAGATTCAGTGCGCTCACTTCCTCCATTATCTCGTCGGTTGTCATCTCTACGGCGTCGATTTCAAACTGACCCTCCAGATACTCTCTGGCGATATCGGTGAGGTCGGTGTAATAATCTTTGGTCATTGTGGAGTTCCACATTTCGCCGTCTTTCATCTCGGCAAGCTTTGCACGGGCTGTTACAATGGCCGGAATTACCGGTTTCTTCTTTTCTTCGGTCGGAGTGTCGACAGTTTTCTTGCGTTTCGACAGATAATAAATCAGAAAAGCTAAGCCGGCCAGCGCCAAAAATGCCCCGGCCCAAGGAAATACCTCTTTAGCCGTTAAACCTTGTCTGACAACGCCTTTTATCTGACGGAACGCTTGGGTGGTGTCAACGGCCACAGTGGTCACGTAAATCTCGGCTTCGTCGGTGTAGAGCGAATGGCGGATGCTGTCGTGAATGCTTGTACTGTACGATACACTGATTTCAGGCACATAAACGTAGCCTGTGTCGAACGATGTCAATGTCAGATGCCGCTCCATGATGACATTGTTACCGCTGCTGGTAGGCGTGGTCGTCACATCGCCCATGTCAATGATGTCGATTGATTTGCTTAAAGTGTCGCCGAACTGTTGCCATTCCACAAAGTAATCTTTGGGAATTTTAAGCGACAATTTGTAATCAAAAGGTTGCCCAACCAGAATGGTGTCGGCATCAGCCGATCCTTGCAAAAAGGCGACTTGCGCGAGGCACTGTGTGCCGAGCGCATCCATTAAAGCGAACAACAATATGAAACAAAGTTTCTTCATCTTCTCGATTCTCTTCTTTTAAACAGTTGCATAAGAGGCTTGACGTAGTCTTCGTCGGTGTATATCAATGTGTTGTCCACACCGTTGTTGGCAAAGGTCTTGCTGAGTGAAGTGGTGGTGTGTTGCACATATTTCTGATATGCCTCATTCCACGCACTTGTCGAAGTGTCGACCCAAACCTCCTTGTCGGTTTCATTGTCGCGAAACTTCACTAATCCTATTTTCGGAATGATAAGCTCGCGCTTGTCGGTTATTCTCAACGATATAAGGTCGTGCTTTCTGGCCGCTATACGCATCTCCTGTTCAAATGGCTTGCTTGTCACGAAGTCGGAAATCAGGAAAGCGGTGGTGCGCTTTTTGATTGCACTTGTCAGGAATTTCAGTCCTTCGCCTATATCGGTGCCTTTGTGCTGCGGCTTGAAAGTCACTATTTCGCGTATGATGCGCAGTATATGACTCGAGCCTTTCTTAGGCGGGATGAACTTCTCAATTTGGTCGCTGAAGAATATCACGCCCACTTTGTCGTTGTTCTGTATAGCCGAAAAAGCCAGCACAGCCGCCAACTCAGCCGTGATGTCGCGCTTGGTGGCTTCAATCGATCCGAAATCGTTCGATCCGGAAACGTCGACCAGCAGCATCACCGTCATCTCGCGCTCTTCCTCGAAAATCTTGACAAAAGGACGGTTGAATCGGGCAGTCACATTCCAGTCGATGTTGCGGATGTCGTCACCATACTGGTATTCGCGCACCTCGCTGAATGTCATACCACGACCCTTGAAGGCGCTGTGGTACTGACCTGAAAAAATGTGGTTGGTCAGACCTCGCGTCTTTATCTCGATTTTCCTGACTTTTTTGAATAATTCAGTTGCTTCCATAAACCAACTTCAAACTCCAAACTTCAAACTTCTAACTTCTAACTGGTAACTGCTAACTGCTAACTGGTAACTGTTACGGCACTTCAACAATATTCAAAATCTCATTGATGATATCTTCGGTTGTGATGTTCTCAGCCTCGGCTTCGTATGTCAGGCCAATACGGTGGCGCAAGACATCTGGGGCCACGGCGCGCACATCCTCCGGAATTACATAGCCACGGCGCTTGATAAAGGCATATGCTTTTGCTGCCAAAGCCAGATTGATGGATGCACGTGGAGAACCGCCGTAACTGATCATGCCGGCGAATTTTTTCAGCTTGTATTCTTCAGGATAACGTGATGCGAATACTATGTCGGTGATGTAGTTTTCAATCTTTTCATCAAGATAAACTTCACGGCAGACCTTGCGGGCTGCAAGTATGTCTTTGGTTGATGTCACCTTGTGCACCTCGGGGTATTCCTTGTCGATGTTCTGACGCAGAATCACTTTTTCCTCTTCCTTCTTAGGATAGTCGATAACAACTTTGAGCATGAAACGGTCAACCTGAGCTTCCGGCAGAGGATATGTGCCTTCCTGCTCGATAGGGTTCTGGGTTGCCATTACAAGGAATGGATCGGGCAATGAGAATGTGTTTTCGCCGATGGTTACCTGATGCTCCTGCATGGCTTCAAGCAAAGCGCTCTGCACCTTTGCAGGTGAACGGTTAATCTCGTCGGCCAACACGAAGTTTGCGAAGACGGGGCCCTTGCGCACTATGAATTCCTCTTTCTTCTGGCTGTATATCATGGTACCTACAAGGTCGGCAGGCAACAGGTCGGGAGTGAACTGAATGCGGCTGAAGTCGGCGTCAACTATCTCGGCCAAGGTTTTGATGGCTTTGGTTTTTGCCAAGCCAGGCACACCTTCCAAAAGAATGTGGCCGTTTGAGAGTAAACCGATAAGCAGACGCTCTGTCATGTGGCGCTGTCCCACGATGACCTTGCTCATTTCCATATTGATGAGGTCGATAAACTGACTCTCTCTCTGAATTTTTTCGTTAAGTTCGCGAATGTCTGTTTCAATCATTTTAATAGCGATTTTTTAATGTTGTTATACTAACAAAACAAACGCAAAAATATTGCAAAAATTTCATTATACAAAGAAAAATTTAGCAGTATTTTCAAGCATTGAAAAAAAAATTGTAATTTCGTAGGTTAAAATAAATGTATGCTGCAATTTGGAAAAATAGCGGTTATCGGAGCGGGTAATGTCGCTTACACTCTTTGTAATGTAATGAAAGACAAAGGGATAAATCCTTATTGTGTGTTCGTCAGGGATAAAAACAAAGCGGCGCAAGTGGGCGAAGAACTGGGCGTTGAGGCGGTTTCCGACTATAAAAAAGTTTTGGAAAGTGATTTTATCATAATTTCTGTTAATGATGACTCAATTTCCGATGTTGCGGCACAACTAATTGATTATAAAGGAATTGTAGTTCATACTTCTGGCACAAAGCCATCAACGGTTTTAAATAAGATTGCGAGATTCGGGGTGTTTTATCCGCTTCAAACCATGAGTAAAAACCGAAAAATACGTTTTGACGATGTCCCGCTGCTGATTTTTGCCAATACAGAAGATGATTTGGCGACGCTTAAGGAATTTGCCGAGCTGTTTTCCAATAATGTGATAGTTTGTGACGACGAGCAGCGCAAAGCTATACATCTGAGTGCGGTTTTTGTGTCCAACTTCACAAATGTGATGCTGGGAATAGGGGATAAACTGTTGAAAGAAAAGGGCTTGCCTCTGACTATCATGAAGCCGCTGGTTATGGAGATGATGGAAAAGTCGTTTGAGACATTACCTCAAAAAGCGCTTACAGGCCCGGCCAGACGTGGTGATTTTGCTACAATTGGCGAACACGAGAAAATGTTGTCGTACAAACCCGATGAGCTTGCTATCTACATGATTTTGACAGATTATATAACAGAAAAATATAACAAAACTGATGAAGAATTATAAAGAACTTTTAAAGGATGTAACTACCTTTATCTTTGATTATGATGGAGTTATGACTCAGGGCGATGTCATTATGATGCCTAATGGCGAAGGTTTGCGCGCTACCAATGTGAAGGATGGTTTCGCTTTGCAGCTGGCCGTGCGTTTGGGCTACAATGTCGCTGTGATATCGGGGGGTTATGCCGAATCGATGACCGCACGCATGAGGATGCTTGGCGTGAAAGATGTTTTTACGCATATTCCCAATAAAATCATAAAACTTGAGGAATATATGAAAGAAAAGAACCTCAAGAAAGAGAATATTGTGTACATGGGCGACGACATGCCTGATTACCCTGTGATGCAGATGGTTGGAGTGCCTGTCTGTCCAGCTGATGCATCTGAGGAAATCAAGCAGATTAGTGTATACATCAGCCACAAAAACGGCGGAAAAGGTGCTGTGCGCGACATCATTGAACAGGTGATGAAGGTTCAGGACAAATGGATGAAGGACTTTGAAAATCATTTGTGGTAATGAAGAAATTAGGCTCTTTTTTCAAATTGGTCAGATGGCTGAATCTGCTTATCACGGCATTGACCATGTGTCTGGTGTGGCATTGCATTATGGGAATGCCTGGCGGCCTCCAGTTTACTTTATTGGTTGTTTCAATGGTGCTGATACAAGCCGGCGGCTATGTCATAAATGATATTTTCGACATGGAAATTGACGCCGTAAACAAGCCGAACAAGCGGATTGTTGGTGAGATTTTTACCGAGAAACAAAGTAATGTTTTTTATATTGCATTGACAGTCATTGGTTTGGGCTGTGGACTTGCTGCAAGTTTGATGGCAACCGGAAGGAATTTTATCACCGTATTTGCAAGTTTGATACTGTTGGCATGCTTTTTATACAGTTATTCAAGCAGATATAAGAAACAACTTGTAATCGGGAACTTAATCGTTTCATTATCAGTTGCATTTGCAGTGTTTTTGCCATGGCTTTTCCAGATTTTGGCAATGTTGGGCGATGAGGCTATGCTGCTTGAAAACCAGGAGTGGATGCATGTGACTTTGCGAATTGTGTTGATTTACACTGTTTTCGCCTTCATTATGACTTTGATTCGCGAAATTGTGAAAGATGTGCAGGATGTGAAAGGTGACGGATACCAGCATTGCCGCACGATTCCTATTGTTTGGGGTATGACAGCGGCTCAAATCATTGTGATTGCTTTGAGTTTTGCAACATGTGTCATGATTTGGAATGCGGCTGATTATTTTAGCGAATTAGGTTTTAAAATCACGCATCACATGCTTTATGCATCGGGTGTTTTGGCGTTTTTTGTGGCGCTAAACAATTGTATTCTGTTGACTGACAAATCGCTGAGAACTGAAAACCAGTTCCGTCTTCAGTCTATGTTTTTGAAAACCAGTATGTTAATTGGAGTTTTATCAATATTTTTTATAAAATAATGTTAGATAATTTAAAGAAATACAATATCGTTTTGGCGTCGAAATCGCCTCGACGTCAGGAGCTTTTGAAAGGCATTGGCATTGATTTTACCATTTTGACCAAGGAAGTCGACGAAAGTTACCCTACACGTTTGCCTTCCATTGATGTGGCGCCGTTTTTGAGTTTGAAGAAGGCTAAAGCCTTTGAAGATGCCGAGTTGCCTGAAAACTATATGGTTATCACAGCCGACACTGTCGTTATAGTCGACAATGAGATTTTGGGCAAGCCCAAAGACAGGGAAGACGCGGTTCGCATGCTGAACATGCTGTCCGACAGAGTGCATAAGGTGGTAACTGGTGTCACGGTGCACACTAAAGACAAGACAAAGACCTTCTCCGTTACTTCAAAAGTAACGTTTGAAATGCTTGATAATCTTGAAATTGAGTATTATATTGACAAGTATAAACCTTACGACAAAGCCGGCGCCTATGGCGTTCAGGAATGGATTGGATATTGCGGCGTGAGCAATGTTGAAGGTTCGTATTTTAATGTGATGGGTCTGCCAACGCAGAAATTGTATAAAGTTTTAAAGGAGTTTTAGATGGAAAAAAGACCGACGGTTTTAGTAACTAATGATGACGGGTATTTGGCGAAGGGCTTGAGAAAACTGGCTGATTTGATGCGCCAAATAGGTAAGGTGATTGTGGTTTCGACCGAGGAGGTGAAATCGGCCCAAGGGCACTCGATGACCATAAATGAGCCATTGAGACTCAGACAGTTGGAAAAGTCTGATGATTTTGAAATGTATGTTTTGAACGGCTGTCCGGTCGACTGCGCAAAGGTCGGCTTTCAGATGATAATGGATGAATATCCTGATATATTGGTTTCGGGCATCAATCACGGCTCGAACGCATCCACAAATGTTATTTATTCAGGCACAATGGCTGCCGTGGTCGAAGCCTGCATGGACGGCATTCCGGCCATAGGATTCAGTCTTGAGGATTATTCGCCAAATGCCAATTTCGACAACCTTGATAATTATATCCTCGATATTACGCGCAAAGTTTTGAAAGAAGGCTTGCCGAAAGGCGTTTGTCTGAATGTCAACTTCCCCAAAGCCACTGAGGATAATCCTATAAAAGGTGTGAGAATTTGTCGTCAGGCGAAGGCTCGCTGGAAAGAGATTTTCGACAAGCGGAAAGATCCGCATGGCCGCGATTATTTTTGGATCGGAGGTGAGTTTATTATTGAAGATGACGGCACCGACACCGATGTTTACGCATTGAAGAACAATTATGCATCAATTGTCCCGACGCATTACGATTGGACGGCATATGATGTTATGGATAAATTAAAATCTTTTGAAAAATGAAATACTACATCATAGCGGGAGAGGCGTCGGGCGACCTGCACGGATCTAATCTGGTGTCGTCGCTGCGCGCTAAGGACCCTGGCGCAAAAATCAGGGCATGGGGCGGCGAAAAAATGCGACGCAGTGGCGCGAATGTGGTAAAAAATTACCATAATTTGGCGTTCATGGGCTTTGTGGAAGTGTTAATGAATCTTAACACCATCCTAAAAAATTTTAGTTTTTGCAAGAAAGACATCACAGAATTCGCCCCTGATGCGATAATCCTGATTGACTATCCGGGCTTCAATCTGAAAGTCGCGGAGTGGGCCAAGAAAAAAGGCTATAAGGTGTTTTATTACATCTCGCCGCAGGTGTGGGCATGGAAACGCCGTAGAGTATACAAAATCAGAAGAGTGGTTGACAAAATGCTCTGCATATTGCCGTTCGAAAAGAAATTCTACGATAACTATGATGTTGATTGTCAATTTGTAGGGCATCCGTTGCTGGATGAAATCGCCAGGGTGGAACCTGTTGACAAAGCCCGCTTTTACAAGTCAAACCGCCTGAATCCCAAGAAGGAAATCATCGCTATGCTGCCAGGCAGCCGCAAACAGGAAGTGAGTCGTATGCTTACGGTAATGATGGAGGTGACAAAACAATTCCCGAATTATCAATTTGTCATAGCATGCGCACCTTCTCTTCCAATGAGCTACTACAAGCGCTTTGTGAACGATAAGTCGAATGTCCGCTTGGTGCGCAACCGCACATACCAGTTGCTTCAGCTGTCAAGCGCCGCCATGGTGACTTCAGGCACAGCTACTCTGGAAACGGCGCTTTTGGATGTGCCCGAAGTGGTGTGTTATAAGGCTAATAAAATATCGTATTGGATAGCCCGTATACTGGCCAAGGTCAGATATATATGCCTGGTCAACCTTATCATGGACAAGATGGTGGTTAAAGAGCTTATTCAGAACGATATGACTGCCAAAAATATTACCGAAGAGCTTAAATCGCTGTTAACCAATCAGAAACGACAACGCAAACTGCTTGAGGATTACGAAGAATTGAAGTTTGTGCTTGGTAATGCCGGGGCATCCAACAGAGCCGCCGAAGTTATCATATCAAATATTAAAATAGATTAACATAAAAGTTAAAACTTTTTTACTATTAATAATTTTTTTTACGCTTTTCTGTTGATAACTTAGCCGGGGAAAAAGTGTCGGCTAAGTTTTCGGAATGCTTATTCTTTTTATCTTGCATACTGATAATATGCAAGAATGATCAACTGGTTTAAATATCCTTTCATACGACTTTTGATACCCTTGGCCATCGGAATAGGGGCGGGATTTTTGTTGCCGGCTTGGTTTAATTGGCAAACAGTGCGGATGTTGCTGGTCTCGATAATAGCGCTCGTGGTTGTATTGTTCGTTGTGGCTTCGGCTGTCAAGGATTACAGATATCGCTGGGTGTTCGGTCTGATTTTGAACCTGCACCTTATATTATTAGGCGTTTTGACAGTTCATATACGCAGTGAAGATGTGCCGGAAGATGGTGATGTTTGGGTGGCCCGTCTCGCGGAATGTCCGGCCGAGAAAGATAAATCGGTAAAAGTTGTGTTGAAGCTGTTGTCGGAATCAGGCTCGGTGATGACGTATTTTGAGAAGAGCGAGCGCTCGTTGAGTTTGAAATACGGCGATGTGATTGTTTTCTTTGAGCCGCCTAAGCTGGTGGAGCCGCCTAAGAACCCCGAGCAGTTCGACTATCGGACATATCTTGCCCGTAAAGGAGTGTCGCGACAGGTTTATTTAAAAGACACATCGTGGGAACCGTTGGGCGTGAACAAGGCCAATCCGATTTATGGATTTTCGTATCGCTTGCGCGATTTTCTGTTGATGACTATGCGCAACCTTGGAATAGGCGGCGACGAATACGCAGTGGCGGCGGCAATACTGTTGGGATACGACGACACACTGCCTGGCGAACTCCGTCAAAGGTACGTCGCCGCCGGATCAATGCACATATTATGTGTTTCGGGTATGCATGTCGGAGTGATATTCATGGTGTTTTCCAATATGTTAGCTTTTCTCAACCGACGAAAGCGTTGGCAAAACATCGCAAAACAGTCGTTGCTGTTGCTGCTGATTTGGTTTTATGCCTTTTTGGCAGGGCTTGCTCCGTCCATATTGCGTTCCACCATAATGCTTTCTTTTGTGATACTTGGCGATATGCTCCAACGAAAAGGTGTGCTTTTGAATAGTTTGGCCGCATCGGCATTCATTCTGCTGTGTATGGAGCCGTCCAACCTGTTTAATGTAGGATTTCTGCTGTCGTATGCGGCTGTGGTTGGTATTGTGGAGCTGCAGCAACCAATCAACCGGATGATTTATTCAAAATACAAACTGCCTGAAAAAATGTGGGAGCTCACATCGGTAACCTTGGCGGCGCAAATTGTCACTGCGCCTTTTTCAATTTATTATTTTCATCAGTTTCCGACATATTTTTGGCTTAGCAATTTGTTTATGGGCCCGGTATCCACTGTTGTTATCATTGGCGGTATGATAATGCTGCTGCTGTGTTATGTGCCCTGGCTTAATATGGCGGTTGCATGGATAGTGAAATGGTTGGTGTTTGTTATGAATTTCATAGTTTCTTGGGTTGAAAGCCTGCCGATGTCGATACTTAAAGGCTTGTATATAAATGATTTGGAGTTTATTTGTCTGATAACAGCCATTGCGCTTTTGATGTTTGCGCTCGAACATCGAAAGAAACGGATTGTATATGCAATAATGGCTACCTTATTATTATTCAGTATATCACAATTTACCAGAGCGCTACAGCAGCGTGATCGGGTGAATTTTACTGTTTATTCTGTAAATAAAGGCACTGCCGTCGATTTTGTGTGCGGAAACAGTCATCTTTTGCTATGTGATACCACTCTGATTGAAGATCAGTCTGCTGTCAGTTTCAACATCGAGAACAATTGGGTTAGGGAAGGTGTGTACAACGACGGAGCAGTATGCCTTTTAGATAGCCTTGGTATTGAGAATCAGTATCTTAAAAAACTCGGCGATATGGTGTCTTTTGGGGGTAAGACCATAGGATTCTACAACAAGAGTCGGCTGTCAACTAAGCTTCTCCCATACCGGCCGCATCTGGATTATTATTTGGTGCGCGGCACTGATTATTTCGACATTGAGTGTATGCAAAACAATTATGAAGTCGATTTATTGGTGCTTGACTGCAGCGTGCCGACCTATTTGAGTAGAAAAATCGTGGCAAAAGCCGAAGAAATAGGGCAGAAATACTATGATATACGTACCGAAGGAGCCTTGGTCGTGGAGATAAACTAACATAAATTAATGTGTAATGTGTTGATAATCAAAAACAGCGCTATCACTCAATAAAAAAGTGAAATTTTTTTCAAAAAAAGTGTTGACTGTAACAAAAAACAGTGTATCTTTGCACCGTCAAAACTGACAGGGTGCCGTAGTTCAGTTTGGTTAGAATGCCTGCCTGTCACGCAGGAGGTCGACGGTTCGAGCCCGTTCGGCACCGCAAAAAAGAGATTCAGATTCTGAGTCTCTTTTTTGTTTATTGGTTGTTTTTTACTATTTTTGCAGAACAAAATAATTGAGAATGGAAGATAACACAATAATAGCAGAGGAAAAGAAGACTACAAAATGCCTGAATTGCGGCACTGAATTCGAGGGTAATTTTTGTCCGGAATGCGGTCAACGTGCTGATACAAAGCGTTTTACAATAAGGTTTATCTTCACCAACCTTCTCCAAGCCATCCTCAGTAACGACGGCGGAGTCTGGTTTACCCTGAAGACATTGTTTACGCGACCGGGGCAGATGATGATAGACATTCTCAATGGCAAGCGCAAGAGTTATTTCTCGCCATTCCCGATGCTTTTTCTGGTGCTGAGTTTGTACGTCCTTATCTTTACTTTTACCGGAAGTAGGGATACCGACATGAATGCTATTGACAAAGTAATACAGGAAGAAGCTGCAACAGCTGTTGAAATTAAAGGTGACAATGTAGATGGCGCGACGTTGTTCCGCAATCAGCTTGTCGGCGGCTTGGCGTTATGCGGCAAATTATATCAAAACCATTACACTCTGATGATGCTCCTGACCATTCCTGTGTACATTGCAATGGCGAGATTATGTTATGGAAGAACAAACCGCAGGCGTTACAACTGGGGTGAGTATTGTATACCTGTTGTATATGCCACGATAATCGTGTTCCTTTATCGATGCTTGGCGAGCATACTTTTCGTTTTCTCGGAAAAGATATATGACAGCATGGATTCTTTGGGCTGGCTGGTGACAATAATCGCCTATTCGATGTGTTTTAAAAAGATGCTCGAATTCAGTGTGGTTAAGACAGCGTGGAGAAGCGCCCTGGTTTACGTCTTCTATTTCGCCACGATGTTTGTTTTGGTGGTAATAGCTCTGGTTGCAGTAATAGCCTATTATATGCAGAAATACAATATTGAGCTTTAACGCTGAGTGCTGTTTTTCCTGAATACTTCTGAAATGATGATTCCTGCCGCCACGCTTGCGTTGAGCGACTCGGTCAGACTTCCTTCAGCTCTTGGAATATTTATGGGACAGCTTACAAAAGGCATAACGTTTTCGCGTATGCCGTGCGACTCGCTGCCGATAATCACAACTCCACTGCTGCTTTTGATGTTGGTCTGATATATGTTCTTTCCTTGCATCAAAGCTCCGAAAACCGGTGTTTTCACTTCGCTTAAGAATTTAACCAAATCAGTTTCAACGATTTGTGTTCTGAAAACGGAACCCATAGTCGACTGAATGGCTTTGGGCTGCCATGGGTCGCAGGTATCTTCCGATATGACAATTTTCTTGATTCCGAACCAGTCGGCTGTGCGGATTATGGTGCCGAGGTTGCCAGGATCGTTGATGCCGTCAAGCATCAGAATTAGTTCACGGCTGCTGTCTTCGGGCTTGATTTTGAACGACGGAATCATTGCCGTGGCAAATATGCCTGGAGGTGTCACGAAATTGCTGATCTGCTCCATCTGTTTGGGCGCTATAATTTCGTAATCGGCAATTTTTTTGGCCAAGACAGGATTTTTCTCAACCCATTGCTCTGTCGCAAAGATGTTGTTGACCCTGAATCTGGAGTTTGTAAGCTCTTCAACTAGCTTATTACCTTCAACTGCGAATATTCCACGTTCCTTGCGGCCCTTGGCCTGGCGCAATGCCTGCAATTCTTTGACGTCGTTTTTAGTCATATAGTCTTTAGTTTTTAGTCTTTAGTTTTTAGTCCTTGACTACTAAAGTCTAACGACTAACGACTAAAGCCTTATTAACAAAAAGCCGAAGAACGTTGAATTCCCCGGCTTTTTAAATTATTGCAAAAATGCTTATTATTCAGCAAAAACTTCGAAGCTGATTTCGACTGTGACGTCTTTGTGCAAGCGGATCTTTGCCTTGTAGTTGCCGACTTCCTTGATGGTGTCGTCGTCGACGAGGATCTGTTTGCGGTCGATGTCGATGTTCTTGGCTTCCTTGATTGCGTTGGCAATCTGGACGTTGTTGACTGAACCGTAGATCTTGCCTGTTGAAGCAGCCTTTGCAGGGATGCGGAGTTTGAGGCCTTCGAGAACTTTGGCGAGTTCTTCAGCTTCTTTCTTGATCTTCTCCTGCTTGTAAGCCTGCTGGCGCATGTTTTCTGCCAATACCTTACGAGCTGATTCTGTTGCGAGGATAGCCATGCCCTGTGGGATCAGGAAGTTACGTGCGTAACCTGGTTTAACGTTGACGATGTCGTTCTTATATCCCAAATTTTTAACGTCTTGTGTAAGAATAATTTCCATGTGTCTGTCCTCCTCTTATTATTTCAAACAATCAGCTAAGTACGGCATCAAAGCGAGGTGGCGGGCTCTCTTAACGGCCTGAGCGACCTTTCTCTGATATTTTGTTGATGTACCGGTGATGCGGCGAGGTAAAATCTTACCCTGCTCGTTCACAAATCTCAGCAAGAAGTCAGCATCTTTATAATCGATGTATTTGATGCGGTTCTTCTTGAAGCGGCAGTATTTCTTCTTTTTTGTATCGACTGCTATTGGAGTCAAATATTTGATGTCTGTGTTAGGTTGTGCCATATCATTCAAAATTTAAATGTTAAACAATTAGTTGGCTTGCTCTGCTGCTTCTGCTGCTTTACGACGTTTCTTTTCGTTGTAAGCTACAGCGTGCTTGTCAAGTTTCACTGTCAGGAAACGGATGACGCGCTCGTCACGCTTCAACTCTGTCTCCAAAGTGTCGATAACATTGCCTTCAGCTTTGTATTCTATCAACTGATAGAAACCTGATGACTTCTTTTGAATAGGATAGGCCAGCTTGCGCATGCCCCAGAAATCCTTGAAAACGATCTCGGCTCCGTTGTTCACGAGCAGAGTCTCGAACTTTTCTACCGCTTCCTTCATCTGTTCTTCAGACAAAACGGGAGTTAAAATGAAAACGGTTTCGTACTGATTCATAATTTAATTTGTTGATTATTAACTATTTATATTAAAATTGTTAGTGTTCAATTTTCAGACTGCAAAGATAGAAATTATTTTAATACGTTCGACACTAAAGTTGAAAATTTTCCAACATTTCCTTGCAGATGAACTCGGCGGCATGTCCGTCGCCGAAAAATTCCGGATAATTGTGTGGCGGATTGTCGGTGAAATCGCCATAAGCTTTAACGATTTGTTGCTCGTTGGCGTCGGTGATTACAGCTGCGCCGCATTCCACTATTTCCTTCCATTCGGTTTCGCTTCGCAAGATAAGACAAGGCTTTTGGAAGAAAAAAGCTTCTTTCTGAACTCCGCCCGAGTCGGTCACAACCATTTTGGCATGGCGTTCCAGCACTATCATGTCGAGGAATGAAGCCGGCGGCAGCAACCTGATGTTTTTATTGGAAGATACTTTTTCGAAAACATCTTTCTGCAGGTTGTGTTCCAAAAGTTTGGCGGTTCTAGGGTGCAACGGCAGCACCACAGCAGTCTTGTCGGCAATTGCCAACAGGGCTTTGAAAATGGAGTTCAGGCGCTTAGGTTGGTCTGTGTTGTTGTCGCGATGTATGGTGCACAGAACATAATCGACTCCTTTAAGATTCTCTCTTTCGAGAATTTGTGATTTGCTGTCGGCAATTGTGGCAAAGTACTTGCTGTTGTCGTACATTATGTCTCCACAGTGGTAGATGCCGGGGTTGTCGATGGTGTATTTCTTTTTATTGTCTGGATTAAACCCTTCGTTTATAAGGTTTTTGAATCCGGTGGCTGTTGGCGAAAACAGCAGGGTGGAGCAGTGGTCGCAGCAAATGCGGTTGATCTCCTCGGGCATTGACTTGTTGAACGAGCGCAAACCGGCTTCGATGTGCACAATCGGTATGTGAATCTTCGATGCCGCTATGGCGCCGGCCAAAGTGGAGTTGGTGTCGCCGTAAAGCACCAGGCAGTCGGGCTTTTCTTTCAGAAGGATGTCTTCAATGCCTTCAATCATGCGGGCTGTCTGCACACCATGCGATGCCGAGCCTACACCTAGGTTGTAATCGGGTTGAGGTACTCCGAGCTCGTCGAAGAACACCTGTGACATATTGTTGTCGTAATGCTGGCCTGTGTGCACGATTATTTCCTGCATTTCGTTGCAGAAGTGCTGCCTGATGGCGCGGCTGATGGCCGCTGCCTTTATGATTTGGGGACGTGCCCCTATGACGGTTACTATTTTCATATCAATCCAGAGTCTGCAAAACTAAAATAATTATCGATACCAACGACAATATGGTCCAAAATTTTTATGTCGAGCAGCTTTCCACCTCTCACTAAGTTGCGGGTGAGGCTTTTGTCGGCATCGCTGGGTTGGACGCTTCCCGAAGGGTGGTTGTGGCAAAGCATCAGCGCTGAAGCGTTGTTTTCCAAAGCAGTCTTGAAAATACGCCTATTGTCTACATATACGCTGTTGATGCCGCCGTCGCTGACCTTAGCCATCTTTATCACCTTATTGGCCGGATTGAGCAACAGTACCCAGAACTGCTCGTGCAGGAGGTCTTGTGTGTGCATGTAGAAGTACTCAAAGGCGTCTTTGCTGTTTCGTATAAGCGTTTGTTTGGTGGCTTCGGCATATCTGCGTCGACGTCCGAGTTCTAGTGCCGCAGCTATGGCAACTGATTTGGCATTGCCTATGCCGTTGTATTTCATCAGATCGGCTATGCTTAGTTGTGACAGGTTGATGAGGTTGTCGTCGACATCTTTTAGGATGCGCCGCGACAGGTCGACAGCGCTTTCTTCGCTGTTGCCTGATCCTATCAGTATGGCGATTAATTCTGCATCGGTTAGGGCTTCGCGGCCTTTCTCCAGCATTTTCTCGCGAGGGCGGTCTTCCGCCGCCCAGTTTTTAATCGACTGGATGGATTTAGGTTTCATAACTATGGGTTTAAACGACAAAAGTTCTTCCTACGGATAGGAAGAACTTTGACGATATTTCTTAAATATGCTTATGCTAATTTAGCTGTGAAGTGTGCAAGCTTTGACTTCAAGTTGGCGGCCTTGTTGCGGTGGATGATACCACGTTTTGCCACACGGTCAATAGTTTTGTACATTTCTGAAAGCTTTGATTCAGCTTCGCTCTTTTCTGTTAAAGCGCGGAAACTTCTGACAGCCGAGCGCATTGCTCTAGCGTAGAAGCGGTTGTGTAAACGTCTGTTTTCTGTCTGACGGATTCTCTTCAATGAAGATTTGTGATTTGCCATTTTATTATCTTTATTTTATTCTTTTTTCCTTACTAAATTTTCGGACTGCAAAATTACAATATTTTTAAATACGCCAAACAAAATTTTTAAAAAATTTTTCAAGACAACATCATCTCGCATCTGTCTATGATATTATTGGCTAAACGGAAGCCTTCGTCGCTGACGCCTTTTGCTTGTACACCGTCATAAGTCATTGATAAATGCATCACATCGTATCCAGTATTGACGAAAGACAACAGTTTTCTGTCGCGTTTTCCGACGGCATCAAGATACTCGTTGATATTGACTCTGGTCCGCCTGTCTTTTCTTACATGGAAGACGGCATCCAAGGCCATCAGGACTCCCAGCCACAGATAGTTGCCTGCGGCTCTGACGTATTTGTCGTCTTCATACAGCTTAGTCTCGGTGTTCAACTCACCTTTCTCCCTCAATGTCTCTTTGGCATTCTCAACGTAGCGTCTCGCCTCTGCAATAGGATCTTTCTTTTTCATAATACCGATTTTTAATTCATTATAAATTTATTACGCTGCAAAAATACTATTAATAATCCGACGCAGAGTCCGAGGTCAGCGTTTTTTTGCTAATTTTAACATTTTTTAACATAAAGTGCGGAAATTTGCACATAGTGTTAAAAACAAGTACCGAAAGTGTCCATGAGGCCTGAATAAGAGACCTTGCCACATCTGATTATAAAACGAACGAGAACAAGATATAAAAAGGTCTGCCAATTTTACCACTGCCCATCGGCCCTCCGTCATAAACTTCATTGAGACGAAGACTTGTTCCGATAGATAGCTTATATGATTTATATGAAATACCGCCTTTTATATCCCAATACAAATACAGCGATTTATAATGAAACTCTTCTTCTCCCGATACATCTGCATCAGAATACTTTACTTTTCCTGATATGCGATAGTCAGCAGCTGGACCAGTGGCCACATAAGCTGCGAAATAATCGGTGAATCTATGCTGATACAGTATTTTTATTGGTGAAAAATACAGGTTCAAACTGGTTGCGTTAGCCGTTAATGACCCTTCACTATATTTAGAGAAGAAATAATAATCCAGTCCTAATTCAAGGTATTCCATGCCTAAATTGCGCCCTCTTTCAAATGATAATCCAACATGTAGTCCCTTTGTAACCCCGTTGGGCTCATAGGATAACGAATATGATCCATCATCAAAAACAATATTTTGAGATGTCAAACCAATACTGAAGTTCGTGCGGCTCTTTCTAACTTTAGGAGTATTATTCGAAGCAGATGATCTTTTGTTTTGAGTGTTCATATTGTTGTTCGTACTTGCGGATTTGACGATATCGGATTTAGTAGCTTTTTTTAACTTAATACTTTCCAATTTCTTGTGGTCACCCTCGTTTATTACAACCATCTCAGCTGTTGGCATATATCCATCTTTACGCAATTCAATAGTGCGTTGCCCCAATTTAATCTTTTTTAGTTCATATGGTGTCACCCCCACATGTATCTCATCTATATAAACATCAGCTCCGATTGGTTTGCTGTTTATTGTGATATAACCAAAATTGGGTTTCAATTCAACACTTAGTTCGCCGGTCTCGCCCTTTGGAACATCGACCACGCTGACATAAGGTTTGTAAAGATCTTTTGTTATGCGGATCCTGTGTTTTCCGGCATCAAGCTTGTCGCTGACAAAAGGTGTTCTCGTCCCCATTTCTTCGCCGTCAATAAACACAGTTGCTCCGTCTTCAGGAGTCGTATGTACGACGAGATAACCGTAATTGCCAATAGAGCCATTACCACCAGCCAACATGGCTTCGATGTCATCAAGACGTTTTTGGAAATCCTCATCTACGGCTTTGTTAATCAGTGTGAGTTCATAGCCTTTTTTGCCTTTCAAATCAAATGGGAAGGCGAACTCGATTGAACCGAAATCCGGATGTGATATCTTGATATAGTCGGCATATTTTGCTGTGAGATATACCCAGACTTCTCCGACGTGATACTCCAGTTCTATATAGGTTCCGGCATTGCCTTGGAATATCAATTCGCGACGTTGCTTGTCGTTGATGTTTTCTGTCGTGACCTTTAAAACGGCATATGGCTTGTCATTGTCATCATACATGAGGTCTGGGTTGATGTTGACAAAACCCTCGACCTCTTTAAATGAACCGTCCTTAACTTCCAACTGCGCTATTGCGTTGAGAGATACAAAGATGCCTAAAAGTAAGGGGCTAAAAAAGAAAAATCCATTTTCTAAAAACGCAAATTTTTGATTTACAATAATTTACGACATTTTGATAAAAAATAAAAAGTACAAAAAAGTTTAATTTGCTTGTATTTTGCTTTAATAAAACCTCAAAAAAGCGCAAGAAAAGTTTAATGAAAGTTTAATTAATACAAATTTTGCTTGCATAAAACGCCCTGAAGCCGTTATTTTACAACCATTTAAACGATTTTTGAACGGCGGCGCAAAACCTTTTAAACGCCCTTTAAAAACACCTTAAAAAAGCCTGCCGGATGTGATTCCGACAGGCTCTTTTTGTGCCCAAAATGGCGTTGGGGTGACAAATGGGGTGACAAATGGGGTGACAAAATCGCGCAAAAAAGGCTTCGAGTTGACCCCCTTAATACTGGTTTTAACATTGAGTTGCACCCCCTAATACAAAAAAAACGCCCGAGTTTTTTAAACATAGGCGTTGAAATTCAATCAATTACGCTTGATTATGCGCAAAAATGTGCTTCCTTCGTGTATTATCCTGCCACAGCGTGAGCGTTCCCCCCCTCATATTTGTCGAGCCGGTTTTCCAGATCCGCAACCTTCTCCTTTAATACTATGATGGTATCTCGTTGAGCGTCAATAATCATTTTGTATGCGTTAACAATCTCGCTGTCATTCATTCCAACGGTAGAATCGCATCGAAGCATTTCTCCTTGATCTAATAAAAGCCAATCAGGTGACAATTCGGGATATTGGCGTAAAATTTTCACGATTTTATCAGTAGAAAGCTCTGATTTTTTGTTCTTTCCACGGAAATTTGCACCATCTATGTCTATTTTTTTATAGAAATCTTCCTTTTTAACTCCTTGTAATTCAATAAAATACAAAAGTTTTTCCTTTATACCCGTAATTTTTTCACTTTTTTCTTGCATATATCGTGAGAATTTTACTATTTTTGCAGAGTTGTTACAAATTAACAACGGCGACAAAATTAAATAAAAAAGTAATACGATGATTCAAAAAATTAAACTGACCGACACGGAGACACGCCGCAAGATAGCAAAAACCTTCGGAGTGTCAACACCTTATGTGAGCATGGCTCTGAGTTTTCAGCGCAACGGCGAAACGGCCAGCAAGATCCGCAACATGGCTCTGCAGAACGGAGGCAAGCTGCTTCAGGAGGTAGAAAACTAACAATTATTAATAAGTATTGAACTATGAAGAAATTTAAATTACAACGCATCCCAACAGATTTTATAGAAACTATTGAGGATTTGTCTTTGATTGAGTTGGCAGCAAACAAAGAAGGTGATATGACCTATTGCACAACAAGTTACTGCGACTGCAAAGCTGATAACAATGAACGCAAAACCATTCTCATCACTGATGGTAACAGCAATTTGATAAAGATGAGAATAGTCTTATGCCCTAAATGCGCACGCCGTTTTCGTTCACATATTGCAGAAAAACTTATAGCAACTGAAAAATCAAAATTAATCAATATTCTATTATGAAAACACTAAAAACTATCGGAACAGTAATGATGCTCGCCGGAATGTTTCTTCTGCTCACAACGGTTGACGGCACCGACACTCAGATCGCGCAAATGCTCATCGGCTTGGCCGCATTCGGCGGCGGAGCTTTTTTGGCAAAGGCTTATGACTTTCAGCAGAAAGGAGTCGCAAAATGAAAATCGAGTTAGTTGCAAATGATTGCAAATCAGAGAGTTACACGGGGGGGGGTAAAATTGACAGCCCTCGTCAACATGGAAGACTTCTACAGGATGCTTGACGGCATCAATCCGCAGATCCTGACAAACTACATCTACATGAAGATGAAAAGAGCAAAGTAAAACAAAACCCACCACGGGAACCCTGCAAGGAGACCCAAAAGGTGTCTCGCTGGTGTCTGCGAAAGGTATAGAGCCAAACGGTGGCTCACGGAATTAAAAGCGTCGGATATACCGAGGGGTTCGAATCCCCTCCGCAGAGCGAAAGACAAAACAAAAAAGATGCAGTATTGCAATAATATATTAACGGTGGAAACTCAATGGCTCATTGATAATAACGTAATGAGCTACGACAACTATAAACAGTTGAGTTGCCGTGGAGATATCAACGTAGTTCGTCGTGCCTGTACCGGCACGCCTGCGCTGGTGGCCTTTGAGAGCCTTCCGGAGAGATTCAAGACGAAGGTTCTGCAGCTGGTACCGGATCCATACAAGACGGCACGCACCAACGCCGTTGAGGAGTGCATCGAGGCATCAGCCGAGATAGCTGGGTTTTTCGACACCTATAAAGTTGGCGACAAAGGTCTCCAGCCCGACAAACGCCGCGAGTATTACGCCAACGCGGTCATCTTCGAAGGCATCCGCAAGCTCATCGCAAACCGCAGGGCAAAACGCGCAGCCCTCGGCCACACATCGACGCGTTTCTGGGATGAGATATCGGAGTGCGTGCAGTCGCTCAACACGAAGATCTATCCGCACGCCCTGCCTGCCAACGCCCGGAGCCTCGAGCGCAAATACAAGCGTTATATCGACGAAGGCTGCGAGAGCCTCATCCACAAGGCTTACAAGGCTCAGAACCGCAACGCCGCCAAGGTGGTTGACAACAACCAGCAGAGCGCGTTGGCGGTGCTGATGAGCGACCCTCGCAACCTTGACAATGAACAGGTCTCTTATCTCTATAATATGCTCGCCGAGCAGATGCACTGGAAGAAGATAGGCTCGGGGACTGTTGCCGTTTGGCGCGAAAAGCTCGACGACGTGATATACGCACGCCGCCACGGTGCCACGGCATATCGCAATAACAAGGCGATGCAGGTTAAACGCCAAGCCCCTGACTATCCTCTCCAGTTCTGGACGATGGACGGTTGGGATGCGGAGCTGCTGTACCAGAAGACCAACGACAAAAACGTGACGGTGTATCACAACCGCCCGACGATTGTGGTAGTACTGGACGCTTGCTGCAAGTACCCGATAGGCTACGCCATCGGCGATCGCGAGAACCCGGAACTCATCAAGGAGGCTCTCCGCAACGCAGCCAAGCACACAGCCGAGCTGTTTGGTTCGATGTACCGCACGGCGCAGCTCCAGTCGGACAACTACGCCATCAAGAAGATGATGCCGACTTATACCGGTATGGCGGAACACGCCACGCCAGCAGCTGTGAAAAACGCAAAAGCCAAAATCATTGAGCCTTGGTTCAACTACTTCAACAAGAAATACTGCCAACTTCAGATAAACTGGTCGGGCTTCGGCGTGACGAGCCGCAAGGAGCTTCAGCCGAACTCCGACTACCTCAACAAGATGCGTCACAACTTCCCGGACTGGGACGGCGTTTGCGCACAGCTTGTGAGGTTTATCGAGGCGGAACGCGCCCAGCTCCACGATGAGTATATGGCACGTTTCGAGGAGATGCCTGAGACACGCCGCGCGGCTCTTTCATACGAGCAATATCTGATGCTCTTCGGAGCCACCACAGGCCAGCGCAACCTTCTGCAGGGCAGCGGCCTGAAGGTCACCATCGGCGGTGTGAAGCACGACTACGACTGCTTTGATCCGAACTTCCGCAAATACGCCTCCAAACGCTGGGAGGTGCGCTACGACCCTGACGACAAGAGCAAGGTGCTGGCGGTTAGCGAGGATGAGACTTTGCGCTTCCTGTGTGAGGAGAAATACGTACAGCCTATGGCATTGGCCGACCGCAAGGAAGGCGACGCGGAGCAGCTGCGCCGTGTGCTCGACTTCAACAAGCGTCAGGAGCACCGCATAGCCAACCAGCTCGGCGACTACATGGAGACAGCAGCCGGACTGCTCGACGACACCAAGGCTCTCGACACGCTTCAGAAGCTCATGATAACCGACTCCAACGGCCAGCACAAAGACAGGCGCAACGACGCTCGCCTGGCTATCAAGGCACAAGAAGTGTTTGAGCCTGCGGATATTGAAGAGGACATTTATGCAAGTTACTAAATACTAAAAATTAAGTCATTATGGAAAACATCAGAAAACAGAACATCGTCAACGCGCTTCGCGACTATTGCGACCGCTACGACTCACAAAACAAGGCTGCCAACTCGCTTAAGAACGTGTCGGCTGCCACCATCAGCCAGATGCTTAACAACAACTGGGAACTGATAAAAGACGACATGTGGCGCAACGTGGCGGCGCAGATCGGCTACAAGGAGGAGAAATGGGAGGCTGTGGAGACTCGCGGCTTCAAACGCCTTAACAAGTATCTTCAGGACGCTCAAGACAATTCGCTGGTGATGGCCATCACCGGTGATGCCGGTACCGGGAAGACGTTCACCATCAAAAACTACATAGCCAACACCAGACAGGCTTATCTGTTGTGCTGCAACGAGTACTGGAACCGCAAGATGTTCCTTTCGGAGCTGCTCACATCGCTCGGACGCGACTATACAGGATTCACTGTAGGCGAGATGATGCACGAGGCGGTGCGCACACTGAAGATGCAGGAGTCGCCGCTTCTGATACTCGATGAGGCCGACAAACTGAGTGACCAGGTTCTCTACTTCTTCATCACGCTTTACAACCAGCTTGAGGATGAGTGCGGCATCGTGCTTTGCGCCACAAACCACCTCTGCAAGCGCATCGAGCGAGGCATCAAGCTCAACAAGAAAGGTTACAACGAGATCTGGTCGCGCCTTGGACGCAGGTGCATTGAGCTGAAGGGTGTGTCGGCTGCCGACATCACCGCCATCTGTGAGGCCAACGGCATCACGGCTTCAGATGCCATCGACAATATAATTAACGATTCCGAGGGCGATTTGCGCCGCGTACGTCGCAAAATCCATGCAACGCTCGGACAGATGAGAATGACCGCTTAAACAGTGTTAAAATGGCAATAAAACGCGCTTTGACGGTTAACGACATCCGCGACTACAAGCCGCAGGTGCTTCCTTTCGAAGGTGAGTGGCTTGCGTCAATCGGCTGCCCGGAGATAAAAGGCGGATGGATTATCTGGGGAGGCTCGGCAAACGGAAAGACACGTTTCGCCCTGCAGCTGGCTCGGTACATGGCGCGTTTTACTCGCGTGGCTTATGACTCGCTCGAGGAGGGATTGTCGCTGTCGATGCAGAAGGCCATTGAGGATGTCGGCATGTCGGACGTGAAGCGGTCGTTTGTGCTGCTCGACAAAGAGACTGTGCCGATGCTCCGTGAGCGTCTTGCGAAACAGCGCAGTCCGCAGGTTGTGATAATTGACTCGCTGCAGTACACCGGTTTAACCTACAAGGATTATACCGGGCTCATCAACGAGTTTCCGCACAAGCTGTTTATCCTCGTGTCGCACGCCGACGGCAGAGACCCTCGCGGCAACGTGGGCAAGGCCATCAAATACGATTCATTTGTGAAGATATACGTGGAAGGTTACAAGGCGTTTGCGCAGTCGCGCTACGGTGGCGGAGAGCCGTTTGTGGTGTGGCAGAAAGGCGCAGACGCTTATTGGAACGGAAAATAAAACAAGCATTCGACCATGGAAACAAATATTAAAAACACCGGTATCAGTGACGCACAGCGCAGAAGCCTGTTTCTCAACTTCAAGGCTCTCGGTCTTGATGATGATGGCCGTCACTACTTCATCAGCGACTTCACTAACGGCAGGACTGCCTCGTTGACCAACCTTGGATACATTGAGGCGCAGGACATGATACGGCAGCTTCAGGAGATGCGCCGTGACCCACAGACGAGGAAACGCCATGACGAACTCAACACCAAGCGCAAAGGTGTCATGAAAGCCATCGGCAGGTATTTGGAGATGTGCGGACAGCATCCGACCACCGCATATATCAAAGCCGTGGCGGTACGCGCTGCCGGATTGGTTGAGACCGAAACAAACCACGACTTCAACCGGATACCGGGTGCGACGCTGACGCGGATATACAACGAGTTCTGCAGGAAGCAGTCGGTGTTGAAGATAAAGAACGCAGTAGTGATGGATTGTTAAAAATAATCAATATGAAAGACGAAGATAAAGATGATGGATACAGCAAACAGGATGACCACAATCCGTATCCGATGGAATGAATGATTTGGATTGGGGCGAAAGGCAAATAACAAAATGGATAGTTCACGTGATTTTCGGGGGTTCGATTCCCTCCGCCTCCACACGGTAATTAAATGTTAAACAATTAAAAAACTAAGTACAAATGAATTACTACATCGAAAGACCCAACACATGGAAAGCGGCCAACCGGAAGTGCGCCGAAATCCAAGAGTTCGTTAACCAGTTTAAGAACTGCCTGATTTATGACGAAAAATCACGCGATGCGTTGATTGAGGAAATCCGCGACAAGGTTGAGGAATTGAACAACGCATATCCGCGCACGAAGAGACTGAAAGTCGGGTTTTCGTACGGCGATTACATCTCATGCTACCCTGACGAAAGAGGAGTTGACGAATATGTCTTCACCATCAATATACATCCAGTAAAGAAAACCTACGGATTTAGCGTAACAGGAGGTGTAAAATGAGTGAGAAGCGCATGAAGGTGGAGTTTGCGACAATTAGAGTCGCGGGCTACAATGGCGGCAAACAATGCACCAATGCTGTAACCTTGAAAATTATGGCAATCAACGAGGCCGATTTTGAAGCGCTTGTCGAGAGAGAGCGCAAGCATGTTGAGGCCGAAATACAGTCGGTACTTAACCATGCCGAGGCGAAAGCCAAGGTGACACAAAAAGAAAAGAAATACATCGATGGTATATTGACATCAAAAAAAACTAATTAAACAACATTAAAATACTAATACTATGGCACAATCAAGAAAAAAGAAGGTGTTGATTAGCAACATCACCAATGAGACAATGGAATCGGCATTTGCCGATTACGCGAGTGCTGACGCTCGTATTCAGAAAATTCAGGCAACAATGGATGTGGAGTTCACGAAAATCCGCGAGAAGTACCAGAATGAGCTTTCGACGCTCACAGAGACGAAGGAACAGGCGTTTGAGGTTCTGCAAACGTACGCCGTCGAACAGCGCGACACTCTTTTCACAAAGAAAAAGAGCCTTGAGACCATCCATGGCACAATCGGTTTCCGCACAGGCACACCGAAGCTGAAGACATTGAAAGGCTTCACATGGGGAGCAGTGACCAACCTGCTGAAGGAGTTCCTGCCGTCATACGTCCGCACATCGGAGGAGGCGGCCAAGGATAAGCTGCTGGCTGACCGTGACACCGAGGAGGTTTCAAAGAACCTTCAGAAGGTCGGTTTGTCGGTGGTGCAGGATGAGACATTCTACGTCGAACCCAAGAAGGAAGGCGAGGAATGATGCACCACATCTGGAAGATCTGTCCGGAGTGCGGACATGAATACTGCAGGGTTTGCACCCTCGATGTTTGCCCTCACTGCGGACACCTTCCGGAGAGGCGCGATTTGACGCAAATAATGATTTCTAACGCGATTAAAAGTAAGAATAATGGAATTAACCGAGATAATAAACGAAGCTCTGAAACTGCCTAAAAAAGACAAAACGAAGCTTGTGAACGCGGTACTGGAGTCGATGTCGGGAAAAGGCAACGCCGCCGGTTTCGTGTTTCCTGTCTTCAGAGCCTTGAACGACTTCTGTGCGCTGCACATGGAGTTCAAGGGCACAGGCTATAAAACGACGAAGGCCGACTTCAGATGGATGAAGCAGCTGCTGGAGCATATCTATGAGAAAATCATCGAGGGACAGCAGCCGGATACGATTGTCATTGATGAGAACATTATCATTAGCAATTTAAACGCTTTTCTAAAAATATTACAGAATGACCAGTAAAGACAAAAACAATGAGCAGAACAAAGAAAATTGAGATACCTGCAGATGCGAAGGTTTACGAGTTTGATGAGGTGATAGAGGTTTGCTGGAACTGTGGCGGTACCGGCGAGATAGACTTCAGCAAGCCGTTGGCCGATAACGTATTATATCGTCTGCACGAGAACACCTGTTCGGTATGCCACGGCAGCGGCAGGATAATAAAGAAGAAGACGGTGATTATTGATGTGAAACCATTTGAATAAGTTATGTCGAAGCGGAAAAGATACAGAAGCACCATCAAGCGAATCAAGGAGATTCTTGATATCGTAAACAAGGAGTATGAGCCAGGCGACCAGAAGCGTTGCTACAAGGCTATATGGCGCAATATCGTCTATCCGCGATACGGCATTTGTTATGACACTTATTTGTCTTATATCGGAGTGAAGCCGTCGGAACTTGAAGAAGACAACCAAGAGCCAGAGAATCCTAAACAGTTGAAATTGTTCTAAAGAAGAAAGCCCTCGAAATGAGGGCTTTTTTTATTGTCCGAGAGGATGACCTTCCTCTATTTCGTAACCGCTTCTCAGCGGATGCAACGTGTATTTCAGCTCTGCGCTGCGGTCGAAGACGTGTGTCTTGTAAACCTCCACGCTGTCAACATAATGCTCGTGGTTGTGGTTGACGATGCTTTGCTCGCGTGTCCACGTGTTTGAAAAACCGAGCTTGCTATTTGCCTCAGGTGTTATGATGATGCCATGCATGGCTTTGAGAACCCTGCTTGGGATGGTGAGATATTCGAGAGCCTGTGTCCTCTGTTCCGATGGTGTGTTTGCCGGTGTGTTGGCGTACCAAGGTGTGACGATGTGCAGCTTGATGGTTATTTCGGCTTCCTGCAGCTTGCCGCCTGTCGTATTCCAGCTGATAGGGTCGAACTCCACAAATACTGCAGGCGTATTGAATGGTGTTTCCTGTTCCAAAAACTCAACCTGTTGGTTCCACAGGTCGAAGTGCTTGAAAAACGGTGTCGGCCTCGCCTGGATCTGTCCGGCTGGCTGGTTTTCGTAAATGGCCATCAGCTTCTGCTCGATGGCGAGATAGAGAGTTTTAATCATAATTATTCAAGTTGGGATTGTAAATAAAGATTTATTCTGTTTTCGATAATGTCCATCAGTTCCTTGGAGTATCCCATAAATTGTCGCTGCCACGCTTTATATGAGTAACCGCGCACCTGGTAGCGTTTGCCTTTGACGCTTGTGCGATGGTGAGGTTTGACGTACTGCACGCCACCTTCATTATGGACACGTGCATAGGGAACTTTCTCATTGCCGGCAGAGATAACGACACGCTTTTCTGACACTTCAGCCGGACGGATGCTATTCATCAAGTTGCCGCTTTCCACCAAGGTTGAACCTGTTTTCTTAACCGTCCTTCTCCACGGCTTGCCGTCGAAAGACTTTGTGCGAAACGTCCCTTTGAAATATTCCGTTGCCGTCTCAGAGATAATCTCGGCGCAGTCAAGGCGCAGCGATTCGCTGAGTTCGGACAGCTTTTGGGATAATTCTTCAGGTGTCATGATTTTTTCTATCTTTGCGGATTGTTTAACTTAAAATTTCATTCTTATGGAAGATTTCGATAAGATAATGGATGACCTTCAGACTAAGCGTCAGTCAGCTCATAGAGAATTTCTCGGACAGCTGCTTGTCGGCGGTTGCGCTCTTTTAGGAATTCAGGCTTCACTGGGCAATCATCACACGGATGAGTTTGGAATAATTCTTTATCATGCCGCCAATATTGCACTTGCACTCGGTATCCTTGCTGTTTCAGCTGTCTTATGGAGTCAAGTGTTGATTGCAAGGCAAATAGAGGCAAAGTCTCATCAAGCAATATGTAACATTCGCGAGGGAAAACCATACGATATGCCGACTGCAACGCCTTCCACACTCGCGAGAATATCCCAGCCTTTGGGCTTTGTATTCCTATTGACAGGCTTGTTTTTGGTTGTCGTGTGCCAGTTTTTTTCATGATTATTTAATTTTTTTGTTACATATATTAAAATAATTTATATTTTTGCGGTGGAGATTGTGTGCGACCAAATAAACAAAGCCGATGTCGCTTAGGCGGTGCATCGGGGGCGATTATACGAGACTCAGCAATGTGGTCACTGTTTCACACAAGCTTACCGCCTATTTTTAACCAATATTCCCTTTCTTACATTTTTATCCCTAATTGGGAACCAGGTACTGCAGATGAATTTATCTCCTTTGATTTTGCCTGCTACTGCGATTGCTTGATAGGTATAATACTTGATAAATAGATAGCTATCCAATGTTTTAATGCCATTGCCCCAATCTTCATCTGTTCTTCCAAGCCAAACCTCATCCGGATTTTGAGCCACATTAAAAATATTATCAAGCAGCTCTACGCGGTAAGCTCTTTTTTTTGCTTTATTGGTCGTATGGATATCAAATGTTTTTCGATCCATCTTCCACTCGCGTCCGTTGTAATCCTTTACAACGAGGAACTCCATGCCGTCAATAAGCTGCTTGTGTGCTTCCCAAAATTCTTCAGCCGTGCCGTTATATACGGCAGCTGTTTCGGTAGCTTGCTGCTGCAGCTTTTTGATAGAGTTCTCAAGTCCCCATTGGTCGGGTCTTACCTTATCCATGTAGGTGGCCGCATTGTTTGGAAACTTCCGGATATACATCTGGTTGGCATCGAAAACAAGACCTTGCTTTGCACGGTTTATGTTCCAATGTTGAGCCTCGGCATTCTTCCAGTCAGCAGTTTGCATATACCTCTCGGCAATTTCGTGCTGTGACTGTTCCGATACATTGACCTCGGCGGCCATCTTCGGAACGACATAGCAGCGGCACTTCCATCCGTTAGGCGGATAGATCCTGTCCCACAGAGGGTCATCGTGTCGGAGAATAAGTCCGTCCAAGGCAGCGTGTTCCTCTCGCACCTTATCGTCGCCTGCAGTCCTGTATTGCCAATAAGGGAAGACTTTTGTCTTGCCTTTCAGCCTTCTGTACGTGCTGGCGTTCTCGGCGCAATTGACAGCCGTCTGGTACTCCGTTTGCTGCCATCGTTTGTTGAACGTGTCGGTTATCCTTTCGGCTTTTTTCCTGAAGTCGTCGTAACCGTCGCTGTCTCTCAAAGCTTCGTTAAGCTGCTGTATCTCAGCGAGGGTTTTTGCGGCTGAGAAGTGGAAAAGGTTCTGCTCGAGAGACATCTTGAAGACATCGTCGGGAGCATTATACGTCAGCTCATCGGTTGCACCTTTTGTGTCGGATTTCTTCTTTAAGCCTTTTTCAATAGACTTTAAAAAGTCATCTGAAAGGCGTTTAAACAGCTCGGCATCCCAGTAGTCAGCTTCACCGTTCCAAACCCTGTCGATAAGGTCGCCGGCATCGGCTTTATTCGTGAGGACACTCCCAATCGCTCCTTTTGAAGGAGCTCCTACGAAAAAACGAGGTCAGCCTTCTGAAGAAGTTTCTTGGTTTGTCGTCGGCAGGTGCCGTGATGACACGGTCGTTGTCATAGCCGCCGAAACCAAATGACTGCATCTCCTTATCACGACGCATCTGTTCCTTCATCTCCTCGTAGTTCTCCGGCTTTGGAATGTCGAATTCCTCGTAGATGAAGTCATCGTCAACAGGAACTTTGTCGGAGATCTCTTTTACAACATCCCACTTTGTCTTGAGCTTCTCCCAGTCGGTCTCGAGACCTTCGTACATAATCTCGCCACCTGTCAGGTTGAAGCCGAAACGCTTCAGGACGGCACGGAATCTTGTGTTGAGCACCGACAGGATGAAAAGCTGGTCGGATGCGTTTTTCTCGCTTTCAGCTTCCTTGTGGACTTCTCCGAGAGCCTGAGAGCCTATTTCTCCCTGCTCGGTGGTGAGGGTGTTTCCAAGGATGATTTTGCTGATTGCCGCATCGCATTTGGAGATGAGAAGGTCGTAAACATCCGCGCTGCTGGTGCTGCCTCCGGTGTCATGAAGCGTGAGTTCCGCGCCTTTCGGCTTGATGAGATAACCTGCAGCACCCCAGTCTTCCATTGCCTGCTCCAGCTTGACGCGTGTGGCTTCGTCGTAGTCATCATAACTCAGCTCGCGGAACGGCATTCCGAACATCTCGGAGAATTGTGCCCAGTCGCCGAAGCCGCCGCGTTTGTAGATGACATACTGTGCCACAGCCGCGAGGATTCCCTTATCCTTTGGGTCGCCAGCCCACACCATGTAGTCTGACAGAGGCTTTTCAAGATAGAGGAAGTCTTTTGTGGCCATGCTCTGTTCCTTGCTGATGCATTCGAAGCCAGGTTCAGGATGGACGTGCTTGCGCGGTATGAGATCCCAGCTGATACGATAGCGTTCCTCATCCTCATCGTACCATATATTATTGACTTGGATAAGCGTGAAGCCGTAGGAAATGGCTTTGTGGAGTTCTTTTACGAAAAGACGCATGTCCGGAGAGTTGAGAAGCTTCGTTATCTCCTCATCTTCATCGCCGTCGCGTTTGAACAGCAGCCGCTTGTTGGTAAGAGCGTCGCTGCGTTTGTCCCATGTGCTTATGACCTGACCGTCGAGTTCGATATCGTCGTACAGGTCGTAAAGCCCGACTCTTGAGGGGTTGGTTAGGTTCTCGAAAGACCTGATGGCATTACGCCAGCTTTCGATGTTCTGTGTGCTTCTGTTAGGCATCCGCACGTTGATGCTGGTGATTTTCACGCCTTCCTTTGGCAGCTCACCTTTTTTTCTGGTCACACCCATTTGTTCTTTCTCTTTTGGTTACCACCATATTTGACGTAATTGCTACCTTGCGAGCCGCCGTCAAGTCGTGTCAGTGTCAGCGAAGCGCGTTCCGCTTGAATGTCCCGCAGCAGCTTGATAGCGTCTTCGTAATTCTGTCTTCTGATATCCGGCATGGAGGTCGGGTTGCTTATAGCGTAGCATCTGTAAAGCGCGATGTCGCGTACTAATCGGAACACGGTAGCGTCGCGGCTGTCGCCAGTCTTGCAGTATTCCTCGTCGATGTCATATCTTACGCAAAGATATGTCCTGACTTCTGCTATAGCTTCACGGATAGCCTGCTCCGCATTGTTCTGATTGCGTGTGATTACGCTGAGGGTTTCTTCATTGATACCTGTCTTCAGGTCATTATAATTGATATACATGACACCTCCTTATTTGGTATAATAAAGACAAACGCGCTGGAGTTCCATTGCGCCTCTCAGCTCTTTCCTGAGTATTCCGCAGTCTATGAGGTAATTAACCTTGTCTCGGTCGTACACCCGTAGCTGGTCGTGGATTTTGATAACGTAAAACCGTTTTCTTGTCAGAAGATGCATTTTATCTGCATGACGGATAGCGTTCTTGACTCTGACGTAATTCATAAATCTTTTGCATAGTGTGAACATTTTTGATTGGGTTTGAATTTGTTGGATGATATTTATACTCGCCGTCTATTGCGTGGCCTGTGGCCGACGCGAATGGCGTCTGGTGCTGATTGTGTTATTTTCTCATTGATTTTGAACACGCAGCCTTCCACGGCATCCGCGCCGTCGGCAGGTGCGCTGAGTTTCGGTTCCAAAAGAAGAAACTCCTCCTCGAGACGGCGCATGTGCGGATTGCCTGACTGCGCGTCGTTGAAGATGAGTTTGCCTAACCGGTTCAACGGCTCGAGGTTGCCTTCGATACGGTCGAACTTGTCAGGTTTCTTTCGTGTGTCGGGTGTGATGTTGATGGCTCCGGATGTCTTCGCCTTCTCGTTGAACAGCGGCACGATGACCTGCTGATAGAACGGATCCTGCAGCGTGTTGTTCTCGACGAAGTTGTAAAGCTGCACGCCTTGAGGAACCTCCGTGCTCAAGTCATAAAGCCAATCGACGAACTCGGCGTTGGTGGCGTGATCGAGACGGCAGTTGATGATGTAATACTTGCCATCAAGGAAGCCCATGAGCACAAGTGACTTGAGGGAGCCAGCCTTGTTTTTGGAGTTTGAAGGCGAAGGGTCTCCATAGGCTGTGAGGAAACGGAACTGTCTGAGAGGCGGAACCTTCCCCCAAAACATCTCCTTAAAGACCTTGCCCTCGGTGAGAGGATTGTTGAAATACTCCTGTTGCGCTGATTTGGTTGAGATTTTGGAGAGGATGAAATCAATGTCCTCCTCCGTGTTTTTCTCCGGCCATGATGACTTGCCGTCTTTGTTGCGGATGTTGACGATATCCATCTTGTCGGCCACCTTGCCGGCGCGGACAATGCAGCAGTCTTTTGCGATGATGTTGCCGTTGAATACAATTCTCACGTCGCCTGACACAGACACTGTGGGGATAAGAGCCTGCTCGATCCAGTTCCACTTCTGTTCTATTCTCTCCGGATTGCGGCATTCTTCGTCGGTGTCTATATCGTCGATGAGGATAGCATCCGGACGTTTTGCTTCGTTACGAGTACCACGCGGCGACTGTCCTGCGCCTATGGCTCTGAATGAGCATCCGCATTTGGCGATAAACTCGCCTGTCTCCCAGTGACCTGGATTGAACTGCTCGCCGTAGTCGTTTATGATGCGGCGGTTCTTCTCGAGTTGGATCATGAAAGGCAGAAGCAGACGGCAGGCGTTGTCGTAACTGTTTGACACCAGCAGGAAGTTGCTAATTTTTCCGGTGAGTGCGAGCTTGAGAAATTCCATCATCGAGCGAGCCGATTTCGCGAGCTCACGAGACCAGGCACGAACCTCGTACCAGCGGCGGTGGCTCATCAGGCGTTTTGTGGCTTCCTTGTGGAACCTTGCCGGTTCTGCGGTGCAGTATTTCGGGAAGTAGTATTTAAACCACGCTTCGTCGTCTGCCTCGAGTCTCTGTACACGCTTGACCTTGTCGGCGTGCTTCTCGGCACTGTCAACTTCAACGTCTGAGATAAACTGCGAATAATAGTCTTCCCAGTCTTTCCACAGCTGCTTGTCGGTCGGTTTTCTCAGTTTATTACCCATTTAAACAGCTTTTTAAATAGTCGTTAAACAGCCTTGCGATGAGTTTGCTCGTCTCAAGGTCTGATGTCTTTCTCACAAATGCAAGGAACTCTTTTCCTGTCGCCATCTTCTCGGCGGTGTTAGTCTCTGTTTCGAGATTCTTGATGGCTGCTGTTATCTTTACGACAGCGTCGGCTTCCTTGGCCTGAAGGTAACGCTGCCCTTCCGGTCTGCCCTCCACGGTGTCGTTCCATTGCTTCAGCTGGCGGTAGAGTCGAGCCAGTTGTGCGTCTTTCTCAATGAGCATGGAGGTCTTCAGTTCCTCCCACTTGCCCTCGTTAACCCATTTGCAGACGGTGTTCTTTGATACGCCGACTCTCTCGGCTATTTCGGCCTGTGTGATACCTGGGTCGTTCAAGAACAGCTGCTTGGCGTAATCCTTCTGTTGCTGTCGTGTTAGTTCTGCCATTGCATTAAATTTTGTGCAAAAATCCGATATTGTTATATTTTTTTAAAAAAGTTTAGAAAGAGTTCCGACACTTTTTGTTGTATCGCTTTTAAAGATGGATTTTTGCACCAGATTTTTTAGCGATGGAAAAGACACAAGCACAACTTATAAATAAGGTGGACAACACTACCGCCGAGATCTACATGTACGGCGTTATCGGCTCCGGCCTTGACATCGACACCAATGTTGTGGTGGCCGAGATTGAGAAGTTGCGTAAGCAGGGATGCCGCAGCTTTAGGTTCTATGTCAACTCAGAAGGCGGAGAGGTTATCCAAGGCAACGCCCTGTTCAACTACCTCGACAGGACGGACATCAGCGTTGAATGGGTGGTCGATGGTATTGCGGCCTCCATGATGGCAATGCTCATTTCTAATCCGAAACACAAGGTCATCGCGGCCAAATACGCTTCTTTCATGTATCACAGGGTTCAAGGCACATGCAACGGCAACTCTGATGAGGTGCGCAACCTTGCCGCTATGATTGACACCTTCGAGAAGTCGCTTATCGACATGATGGCGGCCAAGATGAAGGCCTCGCCTGAAGATGTCAAGAAAGAGTTCTTCACCGATGGACTCGACCACTGGATGAACGCTGAGGAAGCAAAGGCCAGAGGTCTTGTGGATGAGATTATCACAGGAAAGAAAATCACACCGGCACCGAAGGAGCTTTCGGGCATCAGTGCCGTCCGTGACTTCTATAGCAAACAATTATTTAATTTTCACAAAACACAAAAAAGCATGATTGAGAACAAAGCAAAAATCGCACAGCTGCTCAACATCGCCGAGAAAGACGTTGACGACAACGATAAGGTGATGGCCGCCGTGCAGAATGTCGTTAAAGAGAACGGCACTCTCCGTGATCAGCTCAAGGCCTCAACCGATGAAGCGGACGCTCTGAGGAATCAGATCGCGGCTATGAAGTCGGCAAAGGTCAAGTCTCTCATTGACTCGGCAATCGCCGCAAAGAAATTCGGCGAGGATGAGAGAGAGGACTACACCAAACTCGCAACCGACAACTTCGAGCTTGCGGAGAAGATGATCGGCAAACTCAAAGGCGTTGACCCAGTCGTTGACCACCTTGGCGGCGGCAAGGAGCCTGAAGAGGAGAAAGACTGGACTTTCGATGACTACCACAAAAACGGCAAGCTCGAGAATCTGAAGAAAGAAAACCCTGAAAAGTACAACAAACTTTTCAAAATCAAGTTCGGACACAATCCTAAAAACTAAGTGAGACATGAATCCAATCAACAAAAAATTCAACTCAAGCTACAATTTCGTAGCTCCGGACATCGAAGACGATGCCGACAAGAAAATTGAGCCGGTGTTCCCAACCAGCGAGGTTGTGACACCTACAGTCAGCTCAAACGCAGCGACAACAAAAGTCCGTCGCCAGCACACCATCATTAAACTCGGCACCTTGAGTGCTGCTACCACTCTCACACTCCAGCCGGAGGCTAAGAACCTTAACAAAGGTGCTGTCGTGTTGGTGTCATGGACATCAGACAGCACAGCTCGCAACATCACTGTCAAGATCGGCAACGACGCCGTGGCCACACTTGCCGGAACCGCCTCGACAAAGGTCAACAAGCAGCTTGTTTGGGACGGAGAGTCATTCCTTGCAATCTAATAACAAATCAAAATTCAAACACAATGAAAAGAACAAAATTCATTCTCAGCTTCATGGCCGCACTGTTGTTTGCGGCTGTCGTAGGCACAACCTTCGGAGCACCAGCCGGTGCCGGCGCGTTGGCCTTATCAATGATTCCACGTCCTCAGGTTGGCGTGCTTAAAGTCGGTGTGACACCTGAGATCTGGACAAACTACATCGTGGAGAACATCTTCAAGAATAATGAATTTATTCTCCATTCAATCGATGAGAGTCAGTATGTCCTTCAGGGTGACGTTGTACACGTCCCTCAGGCAGGCTCGCCAAGTGGTGTCAAACGTAACAGAACATCTCTGCCGGCAACAGTAACAAGACGCAGCGATATTGACGTTACCTATGCACTCGACGAATTCACTACAGACCCACGCTTTATTCCTGAAGCCGATAAGATGGAGCTCAGCTATGATAAAGTTGCATCTTGCATGTCGGAGGATATGTCTTACCTCCAGCAGGTTATCGGTGACACCATGCTTTGGAATTGGAGACCTAAATATTACATCAAGGCTTCTAAGACAAAATCAGCCGATTATCTCGTACACGGTACCGGAGTCAGAACCGGACTTTGCGTTGACGATTTCTCGAAGGCGAAGACTGTTTTCGACCGCTGGCGCGTTCCGCACGATGGCAGATGTGTTATCTTGAGCACTGATATGTACAAACAGATTTGCGACGATGTCCGCAACTCGACAAACGAGAACCTTTCAGCTATCTACGACCACGCTAATGGCCGCTTGGTGAAACTCGAAGGCTTCACTATCTACGAGCGTGCAACAGTCCTTCTCGCATCCAACTCAACCCTTTCATCTGTTGCCGGAACTCAATACTTCCAGTTCACCTCAACAGACTTGAACTATACTCCTGAGGAGTATGAGGATATCCTTGGCGGTGATAAAACAGTTGACACCACAGCTTGCGAAATCGGATTGTTCTGGCATCCTAACTTCGTGCGTCGTGCTCTCGGTGCAACCAAGATGTTCAATAATGACAACGACCCTACATACTACGGTGACATATACTCATTCTTGCAGAAGGGTGGCGGTCGTATGAGCCGTGGCGACGGTCGTGGTGTTCTTGGTATCATCCAAGTTTACAGTGCATCTTAATTGAGATAAAATGAAAACGAGCGACAAAGGCATCGAACTGATTAAGGGCTTTGAGACCTTGCATCTGAAGGCGTATATGTGCCCAGCCGGTAAATACACTATCGGCTGGGGTCACACCCTCGGCGTGACACCGACACAGCGAATTAGCCTTGAAGTGGCTGAAGGTCTTCTTCGTGAGGACTTGAGGGTTGCCGAGGCGTGCGTGTCGAAGATCGCCGGTCTTACCCAAAACCAGTTTGATGCTCTTGTCTCATTCGTGTTCAATGTCGGTGTTCAAGCTTTCAGCAGTTCGAGACTCCGTCGTCTTGTGGTTGCCAACCGTAACGACGAGGACATCAGGCAGGAATTCTCTCGCTGGAAGTTTGCGACTGTCGGCGGTGAAAAAGTCGTTATGCCAGGTTTGGAAAGACGGCGCAAGGAAGAAGCTAACATGTATTTTAAAAACATCTGATATGAACTGGAACAGCATTATAGCAGATATCATCGCTCTCCTCGCGTTGTGCGGTTGGTTCACCAACGGACGCAAGCATAAAAAGGAAACGGAATCAATCGAAGCCGACACGAGAAAGAAGGATATGGAGCTCGGAAAACAGTATGTTGATGAGTTCAAGGATAACATTGTCAAACCGCTACAAACAGAATTGAGAGGGCTTAAACGTGAAGTTACAAAACTGCAAAAAGCTGTCGATAAGGTTAATGATTGCGCTTTTAGCAATGATTGCCCTGTCAAACGTGAGCTGCAGGAGCAAGCAGCCGCTGATACTGCTTCAGAGAAATGACAGTGTCATTATTGAGGATAGATGGCGTGACAGTATAGTCAAGCTGCCGCCCGACTCAGCATGGCTCCGCGCATGGCTCGAATGCGACAGTACCGGAAACGTCCTGTTGAGAGAGCTTCAGGCAGCCAACGGCAGAAACACAAGCGCCAGCGCAAACATAACCAAGACAGACTCCACAACGCTCTTTGAAGTAAACTGCAATACAGACAGCCTTGAGCTGCTGCTGAAGATCCGCGACCGCAAAATCAAGGAACTGGAGCGTAGTCTGGAAACTCAAGTCAAAGAGGTGGAAAGACAGCTCACGGGGTGGCAAATCATCCAAATATATCTCGGTCGCCTGTTCCTGATGCTAATAGCAGCCTTGGCTGTTTTAATTGGAATTAAACTCTATTTAAAACGATAACAAATGGCAAAGAAAAACAACAACGAAACCAACACTCCTGAAAACAAGGGCGCAGCCAGTTTTCCGAGTTCAGACCCGAAAACCGACGCCGTCGGCATCATGATGCGTCTCGGCGTTAGGGAGTTATGGTACACCACAGACGGACAGTGGTTCACCGCATCCGCCGACGCAGAGGCTCACGTAGCCGATACTGAATTTGAAGTCAAACATTACAGAAAGAAAGGTTTCTAATATGCTACCAAATGTTAAAATAGATTTTGCAAAAGGTCTTCTCGGCGCAGTCGGCGCAATGAACGACGGCGTTGTGGGACTTATTGCCACAGCCACAGCTGTCACACAGACAATCAACGGCAACTCTGTCACTACATTTGCGCTCAACACTCCTTATAAGATTACCGCGCTTGACCAGCTCGTTGAAAAAGGCATCAACAGCGCATCAACAGGCGCAAACGCCAATCTCTATAAGTGTGTCAAGGAGTTCTACGATGAGGCTCCTGTGGGCAGCGAATTGTGGATTATGGGTGTGGCCGACACTATGACAGTCGAAAAGATGGTTGACAAAACAGAGGCTAACGGCGCAATGAAGCTCGTGCGTGCCGCCAATGGTGACATCCGCGTCCTCATTGTCAAGGTGACCGACGCTGCAGGCTACACTGCCACGGTGACACACGCCATCGACGCTAAAGTCGAGACGGCCATCACCAATGCACAGGCTCTCGCAGAAGAAGCCACAGATGCTCTCTATGCACCGTTGTTTGTCATCCTCGAAGGCCGTCACTATAGCGGTACCGCCATATCGTTGCCACAGCTTGACGAAGGCAATGAAAACCGCGTCGCTGTCCTGATCGGTGACACCGTGGCAAACTCAAAAGGCGCAGCCGTAGGTTTGCTCGCAGGAAGAATCGCAGCGATACCGGTGCAGCGTTCAATCGGTCGCGTGAGATCCGGAAAGATTGTCGCGACAACTCTTTACATCGGCTCAGTCACAGCCGAAAACGGCGATCCTGGTACGATCAACGACGCAGGATTCATCTGCCCACGCACATTCGTCGGCAAATCAGGTTATTTCTGGAGCGATGACAAACTTGCCACAGCTCCGACAGACGATTACGCTCTTATCCCTCGCCGCAGAACGATTGACAAGGCATATCGCATCGCCTATCAGACTCTCGTTGATACCCTCAACGATGAAGTTCCTGTAACTGATGAAGGCAAGATTGCTCCTCCGTATGTCAAGTCGGTTGAAGCTGCTGTTGAGTCGGTAATCATCAACCTGATGACATCTGAAGGCAACCTTGGCGTTGACCCTTCAGACCCTAACGATATGGGCGTGCAGTGCTACATCAATCCTGATCAGAATATTGTCGCCACGTCAAAATTAAAGGTGAAACTCCGCGTAAAGCCGTACGGCTATGCGAAATACATCGAGGTTGACCTTGGTTTTAAAGTATCTGAATAACCCAAAAGAAAGGATTTGATATGTTCAACAGTAGAGAATACGAATTCGCTGACATGACCGTGATGGTCGGAGGCAAGGATACTGTAGGTCTTCGCGGTTTGAAATACTCCGCCAAGCAGGAAAAGGAAGTCTTGTACGGCAAGGGTAACGAGCCGATTGCTATTCAGAAGGGAAACAAGTCATACGAAGGTGAGCTGACAATACTCCCTTCGGAGCTTGAGACACTTCGTCTCAATGGCGATGGAACGATACTCGGACTGCAGGTAGATATAGTGGTCGTCTATGGTAATCCGTTACAGGGTGACGTTATGGTGACCGACGTTCTGCAGGGTGTGCAGTTCACCGAGGAACCGAAGGAATACAAACAGGGAGATAAGTTTGCGGAGATCACTCTTCCATTCATCTTCCTACGCCTTAAGAAGGCATCGTAAAAACAGAGCTCCAGTCTGTCTCTGTACTTCCATGATGACGGACTTGGAGCTTCTTTTTCAAATTTTTAAAAAAAGTCAATTATGGAAAACACAGAAAACAAAATGGTGGGTCAGGCCACACCGGAAGAAATCAAGGCCTGGAAAGAAAAGTACGGCGATATCTTCGCTGTCAAATGCGACGGCCATGTGGCCTATCTGCGCAAGCCAAGCCGTAAGGCTCTCAGTTACGCATCAGTGGCCGGAAAGACCGACCCTCTTAAGTTCAACGAGGTAATACTTAAAGAATGCTTTGTTGGCGGCAGCGAGGCTGTTAAAACAGACGACGCGCTGTTTTTGGGAGTGTCGGCCAAACTTGCTGAAATAATAGAAGTGAAGGAGGCAGAACTGGAAAAGCTCTAAAGGCTGCCGAGGTCTCGGACGGTGACAGTATGCGTATGCTGGACGCTCAGCTGCGTTACTATATGCACATCGCCGACCCTGACAGCCTGAATGACACGGAATGGGCAATGAAGGTCAAGGAGCTTGAGTGGATAAGGAAAGAGGAGGCTAAGAAAGTGCCGCGATTATGAGAGCGACAACAGCTGCTGTGTACAATAAGGCATAAAGTGCTATGATTAGCCAAGCCGTAAAAGGTTGTTTAGCTTTGATTTCAGCAGCGCACTTGAAAGGAGCCACTGGTAACAGTAGGATAACCGGCACGGCCTTGATGAACATTCCGGCAACACAGAATAACAAGTAAAAAACCAGTATAGCTTCAAGCACTACCATAGATAAATCATTAACACGCTGCAAATATAAACAAAAAATCAAATGGCGGATAACATTCTAACATATATTTTGGAGCTTCAGGATAAAATCTCTCCGTCGTTGAAGACTATTAACGTCAACAACGATAAAATGATAGAGAAATGGTCTGAAGTGGAAACCAAGATAAATGCCGCGAAGCGTTCAATGAGCGACACTGGAAACAGTATAGGCTCGTTGAACGAGAAGATTGCCGCTTTAAGACAGCAGCGCGAATGGATCCCTGCCAGCAATACGGCGGCCATCAGAGCCACAAACCATGAGATCCAGCGTTTGGAGAATCAGGTTCAGCGTTTGGAAAACCTCGACGGAGGCAAGTTTAAGAAGTGGATAAAAGACATCACCGGAAGCATTCCGGCTCTTGTCAATCCGCTGTCGATGATTGGCGTTGGTATGGTTCAGTCCGTGAGAAAAGGCATGGAAAACGAGCTGCAGAAGCAGAACATCACATCACTTCTCCAAGGTGACGTAGAGGCTGCAGAGTCCCTTTTTAACCAAATCTCCGAGTACGGCAAAAAGACCGTTTACGACAAAACAGGCCTTATCGACGCACAAAAAACAATGATGTCTTTCGGCATCAGCGGAGAGTCGGCGTTCAATACGTTGAAACAGATTGGCGACATCGCTATGGGTGATGCCGGCAAGATGCAGTCACTTGCTTTGGCTTTCTCACAGGCCACAAGTGCCGGCAAGCTCCAAGGTCAGGATCTCATGCAGCTTATCAACGCAGGCTTCAATCCTCTGCAGGTTATCAGTGAGCACACAGGTAAGAGCATGTCCCAACTGAAGGATGAAATGAGCAAAGGTCAGATTTCCGCTGAAATGCTCGCACAGGCGTTCACATGGGCAACAGAGGAAGGCGGTCTTTTCTATCAGGGTGCAGAGAAAGCCGGACAGACGCTGTCGGGAAGAATGAACCAGATGAAAGACTCGGTCGATGAAATGCTTATCGCCGTGTTTGGAGCTATCGAACCGTTGCTTTCTCCACTCGTTGACTTTGCGACAAAGGCCATCTCTGCTATCGGTAACGCCATCTCAAAGGTTATCGGATGGTTTAAGGAAGGGCGTACCGGTGCTATAGTATTAGGCATCGCTTTGGGCGCACTTACAGCCGGACTGCTGGCGTTAAAGGTTCAGACCCTTGCTGTTGCTGCGGTCACGAGAGTGAAGGCTACATTAGACACGATCGCGACAGTTTCAACACTCGGCTTTAAGGCCGCAATGGACGCTCTTAATCTGTCGTTCCTTGCCTGTCCGCTCTTTTGGATTGTCGCTGGAGTAGTGGCACTGATTGGCGCGATAGCTTATGTCATATACAAGACCGAAGGCTGGGGCAAGACCTGGCATAACGTAATTGAATATTGCAAGCTGTCATTCCAGCAGATGGGAGAATTCCTGCGTCTTAAATGGCTTCAGATTGCCGACTTCTTTATGACAGGTTTTGAAACTATAAAGATAGGTTGGTACAAACTTCAGTCATTGTGGGACAGTGAAGCAGCTTCCGAAGGCCTTAATAAAATTCAGGCAGATCGCGACCGACGCGCCGCTGAGATAGCTGAAGCTCAACAGAAGGTTGACGAACTCGCCACAAAACGTCAGGAGATGAAGGTTTGGGAGGTCTCGTGGAACTCTGACAAAAAACTGTCGGATGTTACTGATGGAGTCAAGTCCAAGCTCGGTCTCAATAATCAGATTATAGACAAAGTAAACGGCGACAATCCGGATAAGGGTTCCGGCGATTCCGAAGCAGGAAAAGCCGCCAACGCGGTGGCCACTGGCGGCACGCGTAACACTCAGATAACTATCAACCTCGGAAAGATGGCTGACATCAACTTCAACGGTAGTGTCAGCGAGAACGCCGAGAGCCTTCAATCACAGCTTGAAGAAGTACTCCTCAGAGTGCTTTATTCGGCACAATTAGCAGGATAATGGGAAGCACAACACAATATATCGACGACGCGACCAATCTCTCCGGATTAGGCATTAAAAGTGCGCTCGGCTACGCCTTGCCGCCTATAATACCATTCAGGAACATCGTCCGCGTGCTTGACAAAGCAGGCAACACAATCACAAACCCTGCTGTCGAAGCTGAAGCGCAAAAAGGACTGGTTAACCTCGGACAGGAGTTTTTCCAGTGCAAAGTGTCGTTTGAGCTTGACGGCGTGAAGTGGGACTTGCCTGTTGATCCGGTCGTGGCCGTAAACGGCAAGAATGTCATCACCAGAAGATACGTGAGCAAATTCGAGAAGCGCGGTTCGATTAAGGAGTGCTGGAGTCAGGATGACTTTGAAATCACCATCGGAGGCGTTCTTATCGGAGTTGACAACGATGAGCTTAAGATGCAGATATCACGTTTGCGCGAGATCTGTGAGGCCAAGGAGTCAGTGAAAATCATCTGCGACTACCTAAACAACGAGGATACTTTCAACATCAACTATATCGCCATCGAGAGCTACGACTTCCCTTTCACCAAGGGAATGGAAAACCAAGTGTTTTCAATCAAGGCTTACAGTGACGACGGTTATTCATTATTGGAGGAGGCCTGATATGTTTATGATGAACTGGGATATTACGATAGGCAGCTACAAGCTGAAGCTTCTTGAAAAGGTCAATATCAAGAGGTCGGTGGAGCTGCTTGCCGATACAGCGGTCATCACCATTCCTGGTTCTGTCTTCAATAAGACGATCGAGGTTGAAGATAAGCTGAAGGTTGGCGACGAAGTGTCTATAAAACTCGGCTACGACGAAGACCTTCAAGAGGAGTTTAAAGGCTATTTGAAAGCCATTAAAACCGATGGCGGCAGTCTTACTCTCGAATGTGAAGACGGCCTTTATCTGTTCCGCAAATCTGTCAAGGATGAGGAACTGAAAGAAGTTAACGTCAACTCAATCCTGAGCAATGTATGCTCGCAGGTCGGAAACTTCTCGGTGTCATGCGATTATGACTTCAGCTATGAGAAGTTCGTTATCAGCAACGCCACAGGTTACGACGTGCTGAAGAAGATTCAGGAGGAGGCAAGCCCCAACATCTATCTGAAGGACAATGTGCTGCACGTGCATCCGCAATACGCTGAAATTTTCGGAGAAGTCGTTTACAACTTCAAGACAAACATTGAGAACAAAGGCACAGATCTGAAATACAAAAGCAAGGATGAACGCAAGCTTCTCGTGGTTATCGAGAGTACTGATAAAGCCGGAAAGACCATCAAGGTCGAGAAGGGAACCACAGGCGGCGACAAAATGACTGTCAAGATGTCAGGCGTTACCGATAAGGCCTCTCTTGAAGCCAAGGCTCAACAGGTTCTCGACGCGAGGGTTTATGAAGGCTACGAGGGGCACATCCAAGGCTGGCTCATTCCATACGTCGATGCCGGATACAAGGCAAAGATTGTTGACGATGACTACGAGTATAAGAACGGAACTTATTATGTAATCAGTGTCGAAACCGACTTCTCGCAATCAGGAGGAGTCAGGAAGGTGACGCTCGGAAAGAAGTTAAGCTGATGGATAGGGCAACGGAGATAAGGAATATTTTAAAGAACATCGCAGGCGGAGGCGGTTCTGCTTATGTCACAGGAGAAGTGGTATCAGTTGAAAGCGAGACCTGCACTGTGAAAATTGCAGACCGCCTCAATGTGAGCGACGTACGCCTTAACGCCTCGGCCAATGGGAACGCGAACAACATCCTTGCGAAGCCTGTTGTCGGCAGTATGGTTATGATGGCCGACCTCAGCAGCGGTGAGTTGCGCGATCTGGTCATAATAGCTTATTCGGAGATTGACACCCTGACAGTGAAGTTTGCCGGTGACGTGGTCATCAATGAAGGGAAGCACGAAGGCCTTGTGAATGTCATTGAGCTGACAGAAAAATTGAACGCCATCGAAAAAGACATCAACAATGTCAAGCAGGTGTTCAAATCATGGTCGCCGGTTGTTTATGACGGCGGCGCGGCCTTGAAAGCCGCCATTGCTTCATGGGCAGGACAGCAGCTGCAGGAAACGAAACAGGATGACATTGAAGACAAACTTATAAAACATTGAGTTATGGCACTGGATAAAGCAACATTGAAAGCGAAACTTAAGGCGATTGATCCTTCGGACGGTGATGTCGTGGATAAGATGGTTGACGCTATCGACGAATATATAAAAGGTGCAAGTATTACAGTTGCTGCAGGAATACCTGTCAGTACCGCTGGAAGTGCGGCGGCACAAACAGGTGCGACAACAGCACCAGGAACAGGAACAATTAGTTAAGACATGGCAAAGAACACTGACATATTGATTGGCAATGATATCGACCTGGTTCTGTCGGGCGGTGACCTTTGTGCAGGTAACAGCACACTGCAGAACCAGTACCTTATCCTCGCGGCTCAAAAAGGCGAGTTCAAGGAGCATCCTCTTTTCGGTGCCGGCATCGCCGACAGTGTGAACGATGAAGACAACACATACTGGAAGCACCGCATCAACGAGGAGCTGAAACGTGACGGCATGACCGTCAAAAAGATTGAAATCAAAGGAGAGACGATTAAAATAAACGCTGAATACAAATGAGAACTATTGCAGAGATAAAGAAGGTCATGACAGACCAGATAATGTCAAACGCTGAGTTTGCCGAAAAGCTTAACCTCAACAGGGAGGAGAGCTGGGACAGCCAAACAAGCGCGGTCAGTCTTATTAATATAATCCTTTTCGTCGTGGCCGCCGGACAATATGCACTTGAGTGGATGTTCGAGCAGTTCAAGTCGGACGTTGACGCTCGCATAGCCGCCGCGTATCCTGGCTCTGTGTCGTGGCTTTGGAACCGCGCGATGGAGTATCAGGATGACGCTGACGCTAACACCTATTTCGCGGCTCACGGCTCGTACGAGTCTGTCGATGAATCAAAACAGATTATCAAACACGCTGCAGTGGTCGAGAAATACAACACCGTGACAATCAAGGTCTGCAAGGAGGATTACAGCGCATTATCAGAAACAGAAAAGGATGCTTTTGAGGCTTATATGAATACGCTGAAGTTTGCCGGTGTGCATCTCAACATCTCAAGCATCGACAGCGACGACATGGATGTAACTGTCAGGGTGTGGCGCAACCGTCTGATTATGCCTGAGGAGAAAGACGACGCTATCAGGGAAGCCGTTGTCGCATATCTTGACGGTATCAGATATGGTGGCACGTTCAATAAGACAAAGCTCATAGATGCCATTCAGCAGGTCAATGGCGTTGAGGACGTGACCATCGAGAGCTGCGTGTTCAACGCGCACGATGCCAACGAGACGGAAACGACTCTCGACACACAAAACTACGAAGCTATAGCCGGACATATAACACTCGCAAATCTGACAGTCAATTATGAGTAAGTATTCATTAGATATTGAACGTCTGCTTTCGCTGCTTCCGGTTGCGCTACGCAACCGCAGGCTGGTGATGTTTATGCGCTGCGTCAACATACCGCTTGGCACGCTGCACCTGGTGTTTACGCAGTACCGCCAAAAGAAGGAGTACCGCCTTTCGCATAATGGTCAGGTGTTCAGTCTGAAGCAGGTCGTTTGTGACTATTGCGGAAACAATGGCTGCTATATCACCGACGGCACTTATATCAACGAGATTCTGCTTCCTACCAACGCGCAGGGTGAGCTGATAAACCATCAGGTCAGTGTTCCGAGTGACAATTCCGGAACTCCTCAAGTGTGGGTTCCATCGAAAGGCCTTTCACAAGTCGAGCAGGCCGACTTCATCGTACACCTGCCGCAGTCTTTATACGGCACGATTGACGAAAGGGAACTCCGCGCCATCATCGACGATTACAAACTCGCCGGTAAGCAATACAGCATAGTGTATGAGGATGTGACAGTGACACACCACTCATTCTCATGGACTAATGATGTGTGCGCTCTCGAGCTTGAGCCGGTTGTGGAGACATACAACTTCGAATGGAGACGTCTTGTCTGCGTGCTTGAAGAAAACTATGAGTTCGAGTGGAAGAATATTGTCTGCGTCAAGGATTGTGAACACACCTTCGCATGGAGTAGCATTATCTGCGCTAAGACAGACGCAGCTGAAAAACCATATCAATCTGCATGGTCTAACGGTATCTGCGTCAAAGTGTCCGAGGATCCGCACAAGTTTGAATGGAGCAGCACGGTATGCGTCAAGGTTACTGAGGAACCGTATGATTTTAAATGGTCTGATTCTATTTGCCGACTGGTGAAAGAGGAAGAAGACGCTGAAAGAGAATAACAACAAAACTTTGAAATTATGGGATATCAAAACACAGGGTACGCCAGAAAGAAAACCCTTACAATAACAAAGGGTAGTACCACAACAACTTACAACATTACAGCATCCTTCACGTATGGAGGAACAACCTATCCAGCATTAACCGACGACCAATTCGCAAAGCTGTCTAACGCTGACTATGAAGCACGCCGCACGGCTTTTATCAACTACGTGTACGGTCTTCACTCAGGGCTTCAGACTGACTGTCCGGATCTCACTGTCGGCAGCGTAGAGTACAATACAGTCGCGTGTCCATTAACACAGCAAAATGATGTTTAACCATGAAGAAACTGAATTTACCTAATCAATCGGCACTGACTCCTTTTTGGACTGACGACCTGAAATACCTTCAGGAAGGTGTTGCGGAAGCTTTGTGCGCCGTGTTGAAAGGTCTCGGTCTTGACAATGATGACTTCGTCATTTCAGGATGCAAGATAACAACCAATGGCTCCAAAGTGTCCATGACAGCCGGATGGGTCTATTTCAATGGTGAGATTTTGCCTGTGAGGGCTTTGCCGGCAACGTCCTATTCTGGAACGCCTAAAATCAAGTTCACGAAGCAGACCAATTACAACCCTGCAGGTGACAGACAGGTGTCCACATCGGGACAGACAGGAACGTCACAGATCTACGAGGATGATTACCTCGAGCCTTCGCTTGTGTCGGGTTCTGAGACATATCGTCTCGCAATCGGCAAAGGTGCATGGAACCTTGCAGAACGCATCCTCAACCACGCCAAAGCTGTTGACTCCGGTGTTCTCAATGCCGGTGACTCCAGTGAAGTGCGCTACAGAATGGTTGGCGGCGTGGTGCAGCTTTACGGCGATGTCTTTAACGATGCTCTGGGCGGCTTCCACGGCGTTGTGGCCACAGGTCTTCCTAAACCTGCAGTTGACGTAACTCTGTATTTCGACCCTGCATACGCTTCGGAATACATTCATATTGGCACCAATGGAAAATTGTCAATATTTACCAAGTCCAACCGTGTATATCTCAATCACGTGATGTACCTCGCAACGCCTGTGTATAACACTGATGACGGCCACTACAGTAACACACCGCAGCAGCAACAACAGGGAGGTCTTGAGTCATGAGAAAGGTCGAGGTGTTGAACGGACAGACGGTATTTGATGTCGCAGTTGCCGCTTGTGGTGACGTTAGCGCGGCGTTCGTTATTGCCGGCTTGAACGATATTGATGTCACCTCACAACCGGAAGCAGGCACATTTCTGCTGGTTCCCGAAATACAGAACAAACGTGTCGTTTCATTTTACGACTCGAATAAAATCACGCCGGCAACGGCATATTCTCCACAATCATACAAATTTACACCAATGAGCGTACAAACAAAAACAGAAAATTACAGTCTTGCTGGCGGTAACAAAACAACGGACGCCGTCACAATCGATGGAAGCAAGATCGCCATTCAAGCCGATTTCGATTCAGTAGTCGGTAGCGGCCTGCAGGCCAAGCTGCAGGAAAGCGTCAATGGCGAACGCTTTTCCGACATTCCTAACTCTACAGTGAGTATTTCCGAAGGACAGACCAATCAGATCTGGAATCTTTTCGGCTTTCCGAGAGGCCTTCAGATAAGGGTTGTCTTGATGCCAAATCAAAACACAGGTACATTCTTACAATGGCATATTTTAAGCAATGAGTGATGCGAAATACGTATCTCCTATCGGTGGAGGCAGCGGTGGTGGTGGTTCTGTCACCGTCGTTGACGTAGTTGAAAAGGGAAATCAGAACCCTGTCAGTTCGCAAGGTGTGTATAATCACATCAACGACAGAGAAGCGGTCTTCGGACGCTATTGGAACGAGTCATTGTCACAATCGAAGGCAGCCGGATATTTCGGCAGCTTGGATTTCGGCAAGCACCTTATAGATAATCTCGGTCTTGGCCGATACCTTGTGACGGATGACAGACGATGGACAAAGTTAAAATCCACAAAGTCAACCGAGGATATCGATGGCCGCACCGTCGCTCTCGACGGCACACAAGGCCAGTGCATCTGGGGATGGCTGAAGCATTATTATGGCAACTGGCAGGAAGTCATAAACGGCAACACATACACCTACGAGGTTGTTTCCTTGCTTCCTTCCTACAAAGGTCACAAGCTTATTGAAATACCTCGCGGTGGTGTCAGCTGGTTGAGTGCTGCGGTTTGGGATGCGGCAGGCGGCAAGCTTTGCTCACTCATATCCGATGACGCTAACTATCGCGGTGGCGGTGGTTCCGCGTTAAGTACCACAACCTATTCCCCTCTTGACGCAGACATGCCGCAGTGTTCGATGCTCGGAATGCCGAGAACCGAAAAGAGCCTTTCAGCGTTCAGCACGGCTGCACGTCTTCGCGGTACCGGATGGGAGGCTAACTGGTTTGTGGCTCGTGCCGTTGTCGAATATCTCATGAGAATCTATTTCGGAAACCGCAACTCGCAGGCTGCGTTTAACGCAAGCGACGATGCGGACGGCCTTCCGCAAGGCGGTCTTGGTGCAGGTGTCGCCGATATGCCGCACTGGGATACATTCAACGGATACCATCCGCTTATTCCGAACGCATTTTCAATCAAGGATGCGGACGATAACGATATCGGTGACTTCACAGGTGTCAAGACTTATGTCATCAAAAACAAGGATAACGAGACGGTGTACAGTGCGCCGGTTCCGTTCTTCGCAGGCTTGATGAATCCTTTCGGTCATCTCTATCAGTTTGTCAACGGCGTTATCATCGACATTGCGGCTGAAGGAACGTCAGACATTTACGTGACACCTTCGATGGCCGCCGCCGTCGATCAAAGCACGGTCGCTGATAAGCTGTTTGCCGGACACATGGCACGTACAAGCGGCTACATCAAGAAACTTATTTTGAACCGTTTGTGCGGCCTTCCTTCAGAAGTTGGCGGCAGCGCAAGCACCTATTACGCAGATTATCTGTACACCAGTCCGGCGAGTTACAACGGCAAGAAGGTTCGTCTCGCGGGCGGTTTTGCGTCCTTTGGCGCGGGTGCGGGCGCGTCCTACTCGTGCACGTACTACGCGGCCTCGCATACGCATGCGAGCATCTCCGCGCCTCTCTGCGTATTTAGCGACGACCCGAAAATCGAATAAAACGAAAACGAGACTACAACGAATCCCCTTTGAGGGGGTTCGTTGTCGAAATTTTTTTTGAAAAATTCGGTTTTTGAAAAAATTGGTTCTTTGACAAATTGAGTATCATTTTTTTTGCTGTTGCAAATGTTTTTTGCGTATCTTTGCGGTGTTCCGAATGACGGAGCAGGCTGTTCCCTGAAGCGGTGGTTCGTCTCGCAGGCGGTAATGCGAACAATGGCACGAATGCAGGCGCGTCCAACTCGAACACGAACAACGCGGCCTCGAATACGAATGCGAACATCTCCGCGCCTCTATACTTAGCAGTCATTAAGGGGAAGGCCTTGGCACTGGCCAGAAGATTACGACAAAAAAGGTACTGGTAGGCTTTGAATTGAAGCTCGACGGTTCTGAAGACATTTAAGCAGACACACTGACACGACATGAAAAAGTACGGCTTTTTATATGAACGCCTTACATCTATGGAAAACTTACGGCTTGCGTATATCAATGCGAGCCGTGGCAAACATGACCGCAAGGAGGTAATAGAATTCGCCGCCGATCTCGAAAACAACCTTATTAATATAAGGAACGAGCTGTTAAGTCACAAATACCGTGTCTCTCCCTACAAAATCTTCAAGAAACACGAACCGAAGGAACGCATCATCAGCAAGCTGCCGTTCCGCGACCGTGTAATCCAATGGGCAATAATGCTGGTCGTTGAGCCTATATGGGTCTCGACGCTCACATCCGACACTTACAGCTGTCTCAAAGGACGCGGTATCCACGCCTGTCTTCACAGGCTGCAGCATGACCTTAGCGCGGATCCTGACGGCACGACCTACTGTCTGAAGTTTGATGTTCGGAAGTTCTATCCGACAATCGACCACGGCATTCTGAAGACCGTCATCCGTCGCAAGCTGAAAGACCCTGACCTTCTATGGTTGCTCGATACGATTATCGACAGCGTCCCTGAAGGCGAGGGCATACCTATCGGAAACTATCTCTCACAGTTTTTCGCGAACCTGTATCTGTCGGAACTCGACCACATGGCGAAGGAGCAGATGCACCTGCGCTATTATTACAGGTACGCTGACGACATAGTCATACTTGCAGCCGACAAAGACAGGTTAAACGCCGTTTTACTGGCGATTAACCACTATTTGGCGGAGCAGCGCAACCTGATGATGAAGTCAAACTATCAGATATTCCCTGTTGACAGCCGCGGCATCGACTTTCTCGGATATGTGTGCTTCCACACCCATACGCTGATGCGCAAGAGCATCAAGAAAAACATGGCGCGGAACGTCGCCAAATTCGAGAAGATGTACGAGGAAGGGAAGCTTACAGAAAAACAGTACAAACAAGCCGTGTGCTCATGGCTCGGCTGGGCTAAACATTGCAACAGTAAAAACTTATTAAGAGTACTCAATATGGCAAAATTTAGTGAAGTGGCAAAGGTCAGCGGAGGGCTGACCGGCACAAAGGTTCGGTTGGAGGATATCTTTGGCAGGCACATTAAAATAACAGCCTTCAAAGTTACTCCTTCAAAATACCACGACAACTGCATCACCATCCAGTTTATGATGGAGGATAAAGTTGAGAAAGACGGAGGTGAAACGACAGAATGGGTTCAGCACATTGTTTTCACCGGTTCGGAAAAAATCATCAGTCAGCTGAAGGACTTGGAGATTGACCCCAACGACCCGATTGATGCGCAAATTATTAAACAGAATCTTCAGGGCGGACGGTGCTTCTACAGCATAACCGACCCGTAAAACGAAAAAAATGAACACAGTAAATTACAGACAGAGAATGACATTCTTCAAGGAGAACGAGGAGCAGTTCAGACTGTTTCTGAATGAGGCGCAGGCCAGCTTCACGGAAGGTGAGAGTGAGACACCGGTTAACGGTTACTCATACACCGGTGACGAAGCTGACGGCTCGACACTCATCAACGCAAAGGATGTCAACAATGGCAATATGCGCGGCAAGTTCATCTCCGGACTTATCCGTAAGAGATACAGTCAGGATGAAGTTGAGGCAATTATCCTCAATGGCACGCAGTCGGCAGAACACGCTCAGGAAATGGCAGATCTGCAGGCGTATCGAGAGGAATGCAAACAGAAGGTTGATGACCTTTTGAGCAGGCAGTAAAAAGCCCTCCATCTCCGTTGCTCGGCTCCTACCCCAGAGCAACGACAAAGGTGCACGCACACCACGACAGAAGGCTAAGTCTTCACGGTGTGCGTGCACCTTTTTTCATTAAAATTGTAGGAGACTGCAAAATTATAAAATTTTTCTAAACCGGAAACCAAAATTATTCAGAACCAAAGCCAAAATTTTGAAACCGTTATTTATAAACCATCAAAAACCAAAAACAAAAATGTCAAATTACACTTACAAACAGCAATATGGCGTGATTGTCATTTGCAAAGATGAAGATGAGCAGAAAGCCGTCTTCGAGAGACTGTCAAAAGAAGGTTTAACGCTTAAAATCGTTGTCGTATGAAGATAGAGGTCAACCATCACTGCAGCGATTTCAACAGCTATCGCGCAGCTCGCGTCAAAAGCCTTTTCAACGCTGAAAAAGGGTGCGACTGGTCGCACACCGCAGAACTTCCAATCGAGGACATGAAATGGCAAATCGGACTGATTGTCGGTGCTTCGGGAAGCGGCAAAACAAGCATCGGCTCAAAACTGTTTAATAAGCCGATTTACGACCTTTATGCAGGCTGGGACAATAACAAGCCTATCGTTGACTGCATCGCACCGGAAAGCGACTTTAACGCTGTCACAGCGGCTCTTTCCGCTGTCGGACTCGGTGATGTTCCGGCATGGCTGCGTCCGTTCCACGTATTGTCTAACGGTGAGAAGTTCCGCGCTGGTCTCGCTCGTTTGGTATGCGAGCGTCCCGATAAGGTCGTGGTGGATGAGTTTACGTCCGTCATCGACAGACAGATAGCGAAGGTCGGAGCAGCTGCTTTCGCCAAAACATGGCGACGCGGTACCGGACAGATAGTACTGCTCTCCTGTCACTATGATATCATCGAATGGCTTCAACCTGACTGGGTTTATGACACCAACGAGGCGCGTTTCTACACACGCGACTGCCTTCGGCAACGTCCAGAGATGCACCTTGAAGTATATAAGGTCAGAGGAAGTGTATTCCCACGTCTCTTTAAGCGACATTATTATTTAGACCTGCCTATGCCGGTGGCCGCTGAATATTTCGTCGGAGTTGTTGACGGAGAGCCTGTGTGTCACTTGGCCGTGTGTCCTCTTTTCACGGCTCACGCATACCGCGCCACACGTCTTGTAGTGCTTCCTGAATGGCAGGGAATCGGTGTCGGTACCAAGTTCCTCGCCGCCATTTGTCAGTACCATCTTGACGGCAATGGTCGCTGTGGTAACAAATACAACGTGTTTTTCCACACGTCGCATCCGCAGCTTTGCGCCGCGCTACGACATTCAAAGAAATGGATCCAAACCGGCGGCAGCCTGTACGGAGCCAATAAGGTGAGGAGTATGCAATCAATCCGGAAGAGTGCCAAGAGGCTGCATCCGTCACACATCTGCTGTGCAGGATACGGTGGCCACTTCCGCGCTGTTCAATCTTTCAAATACATCGGCCATGAGAATTAGAATATACGGAAACCCTGAAACAGAGGCTTATATCAAGGCCAAAGGGCTTGTTTTGAGTCTCGGCCATGTCATTACTGAAGACGCGGAATGCGACGTGGCCATTGCACCGCTCCTGACGTTCAAGCTGGACGCTGCGACGCTGGAGAAAGCAGCTCTTGGTGTTCTGATATTCCATCCGTCGCCATTGCCATACGGACGTGGCGCATCGGCCATCAGATGGGCTTACAGAAGGAAAGAGCCGGTCACAGCGGCCACATGGTTCTGGGCAACATCAGGACTCGACGCAGGCGATATCTGTGAGCAGGAAATAGTCAAAATCGACTACGGTTTAAGGCCTCGAGAGTTCTATCAGAGCGATATCATTCCTGCGATGCTGAGGACTCTTAAACGGTGTTTAAACAACCTTCAAAATGGTATTATTCGCCGTATTCCACAGGTGGAGAAATATTCCACGTATGATGCGAAAATCACATAAAAAGCAAAAAGGTGGATTAGCGTCCACCTTTTTTATTTATCTTTGCCGCGAAAAAATGTACAATTCATTTTAAAAAGTTGTACTTTTCGATTTTGCGATTATAAAAGTAGAATAAAAAGTCTTCTCATAATAATTATGTCTTTATACTTTATTTAACTGTCTGTTTCTTAATTGTTTATTTAATTTAATGCAAATTTATTTTCTGCTTTCAGCAATAAACTCGCTTGGAGTCATTACCATTATATTAAAACCGTCAAAACCATGTTTATCTCTCGTGACAATCACGTCGGGTTTGCACGGTAAAGATGAAAAATACTGTACAGAATCTTCAAAATCATGACCTCCATTGTGAATGGCTTGCATTATTGCAACTCTATCAACAGCGGTTATTTCAAAGGTGTCACAAAGTTTTTTAACTTTTTCCAACATTATTTTTTCAGAATATGCTTTACGAATAATGTAAGCACAATTCACAATTGTAAGAGTGGATACAACAATGTGTATCAGTCCCGTTTTGTGCATTTCTACGATAATTGTCGCATCATCATAATAAGGTTTGCGCTCTCCCAGTAAATCAATGACAACATTAGTATCAAGAAAAACATTCATTTAGCCATATCCTCCCACATTTTATCTAATTCTTTCTCCACATCAAAGCCTTCTGGTAATGGTCCGCAACTCATGGCAAGTACCTCGGCAGATGGTTTGAAATCAGAGCCAATATGCGGAAATTTTACCGCATCGGCCGATTTGCCTTTCATGTCTTTGGCACTTTCAATTAACCTGTCAGCCAACCATTGACGGTCTTTTATTGACAACGGCAAACCTTTAAGGTAATTCCACAGATTGCTCATCGCAGTGCTATTGTATGTCGCAGTATTCATTTATTTAAAATAATTACGTTTGCAAAAATACAACTTTTTTCTGAAAAAGTCAAGAAAACTTTGAAAAATATGTTGGAGATTTATTCACCAAAGGTGAATGCTTTCGCAAGCTCAGGTCTCCACTACGCTTCGTTTCGGTCGAAATGACGAGGAGAGGCCACCATCTCCGAATTATCACCTTTATTAATAATGTCGCTTAGGACAACATCAACAAAGGTGTTTTTCACTAAATCTTTGGCTTTCAGGCGAAGCGGGATGTAGTTCTCGCCGTAGCCGCGGGCAGTGCCGTCGGCCATAACCCTTTCTATGAGCATGCGCTGCGGTTTGCCAAGCATGCGGTTGAAATAATCCAGCTTGTTTTCGGCTGAAATCCGCCTAATTATAGCACTGCGCTCGGTCTTCACAGTCTCGGGGATCTGGTTGGGCATGGTAGCCGCCTTGGTGCCAGTGCGGACGGAATATTTGAAAGTGTGTATGTGGCTGAATCCAATGGCTTTGCACATAGCTGCACTTTCAGCGAAGTCGGACTCGGTCTCACCAGGGAAGCCGACAATCACATCCGTTGTTATGTTAAAACCAGGAATAGCTTGCTTTATCCGGTCGCACATGTCGCGGAACTGTGCGGCTGTATAGTGGCGATGCATGTCGCGCAAGGTGTTTTCGGCGCCACTCTGAAGGCATATGTGCATGTGCGGAGCCAGTTTGGGATTGTCAAACAAGCTCAAAAACCGGTCGCTGAAGTTGTCGGGCTCGATAGATGAGATGCGAACTCTGAAATCGCCGTCTATTTTTAAGATATTCTCGACGAGATGTTCAAAATCAACACCTTCGTGGCGATAACGTCCCATATTCACACCGGTCAAAACCACCTCTTTGAAGCCGTGTGCCACAACGCTGCGGATGTTGTCGTAAATCTCGTTGGCCGGACGACTGGTGGCACGGCCGCGCACATTCGGGATGATGCAATACGAACAGAAATTGTTGCATCCGTCGTGAATCTTAATCAGGCTGCGGGTGTGGAAGGTGCTGTAAGCAGGGCGGTAACTGAACAAATCCTTGTCGAAACCCTCGGGGTCGACGGTTTCGCCTTTCAGACGGCTGTCGATTATGCTGAAAAGCGCATATTTGCGCTCGTTGTCGATGGCGTAGTCGATAACACCGCTGTCGAGCATTTCTTGCTTGCGATGGTTGACCATGCAACCCATCGCCGCTATGATGGCGGTGGGGTGGGAGCGTCTGATCTGATTGATTGCCTGCCGACATTTCTGGTCGCTTTGGTTGGTGACGGTGCAGGTGTTCACAACGTAAACATCAGCGTCGGCGTCGCTTTCCACCACGTCGTAACCAGCCTCCTTGAACTGCGACGCCAAAGCGTCGGTTTCGTAGAGATTGACGCGGCAACCCAATGTCTTGAATGCAATCCTCATATTTAGTTAGCAGTTAGCAGTTAGCAGTTAGCAGTTGACAGTTAATAGTTGACAGTTGTTTAAAAACTGTTAACTGATAATTGTCAACTGTCAACTGTCAACTTTGTAAAAGTTCTCCTTCAATAGATAATGCAGTTGCGCTTGTCACCTTCACATTCACAATCTGTCCAATCAGGCTCTTGTCGCGCGACTGGAAACGGATGACGATTTTGCCTTCGGTATGACCTGTGAGGTAGCCGTTTTTGCGGTCGTAACCGTTTACAAGTACTTTCTGGGTTTTGCCTATAAGTCCTTGATTGTAAACAAGCGAATGCTTCATCAACTCGTCGGTGAGTATGTGATAACGCTCGCGCTTCTTGGCTTTAGGCACGTCGTCGGCCCATGATGATGCCACTGCGCCGGGACGAACGCTGTACTGGGCGATGTAAGCCATGTTGTATTTGAACTCCTCCATAGCTTTGCGCGAATTCTCGAATTCTTCTTCGGTTTCGCCAGTGAAACCCACAATGATGTCGGTAAAAATCGTAGCTTCAGGCAGCAGCCGTCTGATAGTGTGTATGATATGACGATAATCGTCGAGCGTGTGCTTGCGATTCATGCGCTGCAGCATATTGTCGTCGCCCGACTGTATCGGCAGGTGAATCTGTTTGCCCAGGCAGCGGTATTGCGATATCACTTCGATGACTTCGTCGCTCATATCGCGCGGATGGGGCGAGGTGAAGTAGACCCAGAATTCTTTGCCGCTGGCGTCGCCATAGGCTCCGATTCTGCGCAATAGTTCAGCGAAGTTTATCTCTTCGCCTTTCTTGTCCAAACCGTACGAATTGACATTCTGTCCGAGCAAAGTAATTGATTTGTATCCTTTGTCGACGAGTTCTTTCAACTCGTTGATGATATCCTCCGATTTTCTGGACACTTCGCGTCCGCGAGTGTAAGGCACTGCGCAGTATGTGCAGAATTTGTTGCAGCCGTTCTGAATGGGGATAAACGCCTCAAAGTCGGACATGTGGTCGGGTTCTATCACCCAGAAGCGGTCCATGTTGGCCGACGGATTGACATTTCTGTTGACTGGTATGCCCACCAGTGGGAATACCGGCTCCTGCTCAACCGATTCTTTTGTCGGAATGAAAACGCCGTATTGACGAATCATATCGGGCAGATCGGGCAGCTCATTCATGGTAAAGACCAGGTCGAACAGCTTCACGAAACGTTCGCGGTCGGCTGGCAGTATGCAGCCCGACACAAAGGTGATGCAGTTGTGGTTCTGCTTCATTTCGTTCCATTTCAGTATGCGTGAATACACCTTGTCGATGCCTTTTTGACGCACCGAACATGCTATCACGCCCAGTATCGTGGCCTCTTCTTCCTTGTCGGTCTCAACGAAACCCATGCCATGCAGCATGGTGCGGACACGTTCAGTGTCGCTCCGGTTCATCTGGCAACCCAATGGCAGCAAAAAATACTTCATCTCTTAAAATTTGGCTGCAAAATTACGAAAAAATCCGTTTGGATATCAATAAATAAGGCTGAGAATATCTTTGGCGACATAGTTGTGGCCACAATCGGGCGCTAATTTGATGCTGGCTCCGGTAAAAATGCGTTCGGCATCGTCAATAAGCTCGGGCTCAAGGCCGTCGGAGGCGATTGAAACGCTTTCTATGATGCCTTTTTCCTCGTTGACGTGCATATCGAGCTCGACCAAACCCCAAGGAAATTGTGCACTTTTCTTTGCATGGAAGTTGCGCCACTTGCCGAAAAGATATTCGTCTGAAGCGAATAAGTCTCTGGTTTTAAGTACTTTATCGGTAAGAAGAGAGTTGAAGTCAACAACTTCTGCTTTTGCTTCGTAAACTTCTTCAAAAGCTTTTGAAAGATATGGAATTATCGAATCTGACGTAATGTCGGCGGCTTCCGACAGATTGATGATGCGGCTGGCTACTGATTTTACCCCGTGTTTTTGAAGCTTGGCAGGATTGACCTTCAGGTATTTAGCCAGTTTCTCGCCGTCGGTCTTAATCAGTATAGTGCCATGGTGCAAACGTCTGTCTTTATAGATTCCAAAGGCGTTTCCTGAGAATTTGCGCCCCTCGAAAAGTATGTCGTTGCGGCCTGATACCTCGGCTTCCAGCCCGAAATAACGCAGAGCGGTCTTGATGACGTTCATCTGCTTTGCAACATCATAATGCTTTTTATTTGCTACGAAAGAGAAGTTTAAATTCCCCAGATCATGATAGACGGCACCACCTCCGGTTCTTCTTCTTGCGGCATGACCGCCTTCCGAAAGGAGTAATTCCACATTGCATTCCGTGAATGGATTCTGGTTGTAGCCATAGACGACTGTCTGTCTGTTTTTCCAGAGGAACATGGTCACTGTATCGGACAAACCCTCGTCAAAAAGAGCGCTTTCCACAGCCAGATTGAGGTGTGGGTTGTATTGGTTGCCGATAACGATGTTGATTTTAGGCTTCATGTTTAAAACAATGTGTAACCGACACTGGCTTGTACGCTTAAGTTTTTGTTGCCGCCCTCGTTGGTGAGCACGTTGATAAAACCAAAGTAAACCCTTAAGCTCACGAAGAAATTATCATGTGGAATGAGGTGGTCGGTGTAAATTCCAAGCAGCAGCCCCATGTCAAAAGAATTGTAGTCGGATGATGAGAAGCTTTGTGATTGCCAGCTGCCATTGCCGATTTTTGTCTGCAGAGAACCGGCCATGCAATAACGGAAATTCAAACCGGCCTCAAGACCAAGTATGGCTGGAAAATAATACTGATATATTATCGGCAAATTGATGTAATGCAAGCCGTATTTGCTGTATACCTTCACCTGATCGCCGCTGTTTTCGGTCCATTTCTCCGACTGCTGACCACCTGATGAATAATAGAGCTCAGCTTGCAGGCTGTTGTTTTCGTTTAATAAGTATTGTCCGAATGCGCCGGCTGTGATGCCCAGTCGAAGGCCGTTGTTTTCCATCCCGCGCAGAGTGGACATGCCAATTCCGCCACGTACGCCAAAATGAATGTCTTCGTTTTGAGCTTTAAGACCTCCCGCCATAAACACCAAAAAGAGGAGCGTCAGCAATGCCTTCACGCTTCTCGGTGAAAAAACCATACCTGAGAAAACTCTCTTCATGACGTAAGTCTTATTAAAAATAAAAGCCAGAACCCAGGGTGCTACTCAACTCCCTATTTTCTGACCTCGCTTTCATTTAGACTTTAGACCTTAGACTTTAGACTTTAGTAGTGATTTTACTAAGGTCTAGCATCTAATGACTAAGGTCTTAACAGTAGTCTCTCCGGGATTTGAACCCGAGTTACCAGGATGAAAACCTGACGTCCTAACCAGACTAGACGAAGAGACCCATTTACAGTTACCAGTTGCCAGTTGATAGTTGTCAGTTTTTAAAAAATAACTGTTAACTGATAACTGTTAACTGACAACTTTTAGTAGTCTCTCCGGGATTTGAACCCGAGTTACCAGGATGAAAACCTGACGTCCTAACCAGACTAGACGAAGAGACCAGTTTTTAGTCTTTAGTTTTTAGTTGTTAGTCTTTAGAAGTTGCTAAAGACTAAAGTCTAACGACTAACGACTTAAAAGCGGTGCAAAGATACAACTTTTTTCGTTTAAAAAAATAAAAAAAGTGAAAAATCAAAAAATATAGTTAATTTAATGATTTTCACTTTGTTATGATTATGTTTTTGTGACTATTCGAATGTCAGTGACAATTGGAATGTTCTGTTTTGAAGGTTTTTTATACTCGAATCGTAGATAAGATTTTGCGAATCTAGCACGTTTAGAAGTCCGAAACTCATCTTTGCCTCAATGCCAAATTTGAAATATCCGGTGTAAAAATCGAATCCGGCTCCGATTTCGGCCGCCAAGTCAACTTTTTTAACTCTGATGTTGTCGGTAACGGTTATTTGCTCGCCCGATGCGCTTTGTGTGTCGATGTCCCATTTCTTCTGCGACGCCAAGTCAATCTTGAAATTGCCTCCGGCTATGACGTAGGCCGCCACGTTGTTGAGTCGTTTCGACTTGTATTTAACCAAAAGCGGCAGCTCGATAAAGGTGGAGAAAATGGATTTCTTTTGCGTGAAATTCTCGGTGATGCCGGCATCAAGCTTTTCCTTGTACAGCCGATATGTTATTGTGCGGGTTCCGAAACTGAGCGAAGGGATAAGACGCAGGTCGAAGTATTTGCCTAGCCGTAGATTGCCTACCACACCCACTGTGAAGCCCGGCTGCGGAGCCGCTTCGATGCTGCGCACGTAATAATCTGCACCGGCTGTGTAATGCAGGTCGGCTGTGTTGGGATATTCCGAGGCATTGTGAGCAATAATCTGGTAGTTGTCTACAAAGCTGAAAGCATATGACATCTGGTTGATGGCCAAAATGAAACCGAAATGATACGGCTCGGTGTCGTACATCAACAGATTCTTGGGCTTTTCCTGCTGAGCCACAACGCTCTGCATGCTCATGCACAACAAGAGCCCAAGCACGAACAGTGTTTTTTTGTATGATTTATTCAATTTCATGAACAAGTTAACGCAGCAAAACAGATTTTATTTTAATTTTTCCGTTTCTTTAAGCAATCTTTCCTTGTTAATCGGAACCGCGCCTATTTCTTCGCAAACCAGTCCGCCGGCCAGATTGGAAATGGCGGCGATATTGTATGCGTCCTGCCCGCTAACCAAGCACAGCATGGCCACGCCAAGCACTGTGTCGCCGGCGCCTGAAACGTCGGCAATCTTACGCAGGTGTGCGGGAATGTGGTGGTGCGACTTTTTGCCGCCGATCATTTCCTGGATGAGGACACCGCGTTCCGACAGGGTGTTCATAACCAGACGGCACTGTAACTTGTCTTGCAAAGCATTGACGCCGACCAGAATTCCTCTGATGTTGTCGGTTGAAAATTCGACGTTGATGCCTTCCTTGAGCTCTTTCAGGTTCGGCTTGAAAAGAGTGCAGTGCTCGTAGGCAAGGAAATTGTTCTTTTTGGGATCGACACCAACCGGAATGTTTTTTTCGTTGGCTATGGCGATCACGCGACGGATAAGCTGCTCGGTAAGTACGCCTTTGTTGTAATCCTGGAGAATAATGCCGTCGATGCGCTCTCTATAGAGAATGCTGTCGATTTTTTCACTGATGGCTTCGTATTCTTTGGGTGTGAGGTTGAATGTGTCCTCGTCGTCGACCCGAAGCATCTGTGAGTTGTTGCCTATGATGCGGTATTTGGTGGTGGTGCGACGCTCCTTGCTTTTGATGATGCCGTTTGCTGGCATCTGATGTTCTTTCAGAAGGTCGAAGAAGTCGTGCGACTTCGAGTCGTCACCTATAATGGAGCAAAGCACCGGCTCGGCGCCAAGGGCTTTGATGTTTTGGGCTACGTTGGCAGCTCCGCCCAAGCGGCTGAAACGGTTGCCTACCGCTACTATCGGCACAGGCGCTTCGGGTGAGATGCGCTCGACCTTGCCGTTAAGGTAGAGGTCGAGCATCACGTCACCTATAATTAATATCCTCTTCTCGTTGAAAGAGTCGAAGAGCGCCTTGATATTGTTTTTGGGCATTATTGTCTTTATTTAAGTTTAGCAAAAGCTTCTTTCAAGCGGCGTGCAGCCTCGCGGAGTTTGTCCTCTGATGTGGCATACGACAGACGGATGCAGTTGTCGTTACCGAAAGCGCCACCGGCCACGCAGGCCACGTGTGCGTTGTAAAGCAGATACATGCAAAGGTCATCGCTGTTTTTCATTACTGTAGCGCCGTCGCTCTTGCCGTAGTAAGCGCTGACATCCGGGAACATGTAGAATGCGCCGGCCGGCAAGCTCAGCTTCAGGCCAGGAATCTCCATGAGAAGTTTGTAGAACATGTCGCGGCGGTTTCTGAATGCCTTGCACATGTTTTTAACTTCTTCTGAATTTTCAGGTGAGAGTTGCATTGCTGCCACCGATGCTGCCTGTGAAATTGTGCAGATACCTGATGTGTATTGTCCCTGAATTTTGTTGCAAGCGTTGACGATGGCCATAGGAGCGGCTATATAACCGATTCTCCATCCAGTCATGGCATAACCTTTGGCCACGCCGTTGACAATGACCAGACGGTCTTTCAATTCGGTGAACTGACCCATTGTCTCGTGTTTGTGCTCGTATTGGATGAACTCGTAGATTTCATCGGATATCACGATGACTTTAGGATGTTTCTTGAAAACTTCCACCAATGATGCGAGTTCTTCTTTTGTATAAACCGAACCGCTAGGATTGCAAGGAGTGCTGAAGATGAATGCCTTTGTCTTAGGAGTGATGGCTTTTTCGAGCTGCTCGGCAGTGATCTTGAAGTTTTGTTCAGGTGTTGTGTAGATGAACACAGGGGTGCCGTCGGCCAGCTTAACCATTTCGGGATAAGATACCCAGAAAGGAGCCGGGATGATGACTTCGTCGCCCTTGTCCAGAATGGCGAAGAATGTGGTTGTGATGGCCTGCTTGGCACCATTCGACACTATGATTTCGGTATCTTTATAGTCGAGACCGTTGTCGCGGCGCAGTTTCTCGGCTATAGCTTTACGCAGAGCCGGAGTGCCCGGAACCGGCGGATAGTGTGTGTCGTTGTTGTTGATGGCGTCGATACCGGCTTGTTTTGCGCTGACTGGTGTGTTGAAGTCAGGCTCGCCAATGCTCAACGAAATGATGTCAATACCCTGAGCTTTCAGCTCGCGGCTTTTCTGCGTCATCTTAAGAGTGGCTGATTCGGCCATGTTGATGACTCTCTGTGATAAAACTTCTCCCATTTTTGTTATATTTTTTGATATTTAATGACTTAATTTTGAGGTTACAAAGTTACGGATTTTTATTGTACCAAAACTTTTATTTTAAAATTTAATATGAAATAAAAAAATTAGTTATATTTGCAAGTCAAAAATAATACGTGATGAGCATTCTTAACACCAGTATAATCAGTACAAGCACATGGATTATCATTATCGTGGGGGTGGTGCTTTTCGGCGGTATATTTTTGTTTTCTTCAGGCAACAAAACCAAGAAAATCAGAAAAAACTGCGGCAATGATGCCGCCACTCCGCTGATGATTCAGGCGTGCGAGCGAATGGTTTTGTATTTGGAACGCATCCGTTTTGACGTTTTGGTGAAGAGGGTCTATATGCCTGGTATGACCCGAAGCGATTTGCAGTTTGCGCTTATCCAAAGCATTCAGGAAGAATTTGAGCACAATTTGGCGCAACGGCTTTACGTGAAGGAGGAAACTTGGTTTGTAATTGTTATGGCTAAAGACGAGGCCTTGAAAATCATAAACATGACGTTTGGCGAGAATGCCGAGGCCGATGCCGCTGTGATGGCACAGATACTGGCATCAGCGCAAAATCCTTTGATTGACAGGGCTATAATCGCGATTAAAAAAGAGTTTAACGAATTTTAGATATAATGAAAGTGGAATTTTCAGCTGCTCAGATAGCGGCATTGCTTGGCGGAAAAGTAGAAGGTGATCCCGAGGTAAAGGTTTACAATGTGGCACGTATCGAAGACGGAGCACCCGGAATGTTGAGTTTTTTATCGAATCCCAAATACATACATTATTTGTACAACACAGCGTCGTCAATAGTGCTGGTAAATGAGGATTTCGAGCCTACGGAAAAGGTTAGCACAACCATGATCCGAGTCAAGGACGCCTATCAGTCGTTCGCACAGCTTTTGGCCATTTATCAGGAATACACCAACAACAAAGTCGGCATTTCAGATCAGGCCTACATTTCGCCTGACACTGAATATGGCGAAGGCTGTTACATAGGTGCGTTCGCATTTATTGGTGAAAGAGTGAAACTGGGAAATAATGTCAAGATTTATCCGCTTTCATATATTGGTGACGATGTGGTAATCGGAGACAATACGGTGGTTTACGCCGGAGTGAAACTGTATGCCATGACTCATATCGGTAAAAACTGCATATTGCATTCAGGTGCTGTGCTGGGCGCTGACGGATTCGGTTTCGCGCCTCAGGCCGACGGCACATACAAGAAGATTCCTCAAATAGGCAATGTATTGGTTGGTGATAATGTCGAAATAGGCGCCAACACTACTATCGACCGTTCAACCATGGAGTCGACCAAAATTCATGATGGAGTGAAACTCGACAACCTTATCCAGATTGCGCACAATGTGGAGGTGGGCGAGAATACAGCCATGGCGGCTCAGGTCGGTATCTCGGGCTCGACGCATGTCGGCAAGAATTGCATCATAGCCGGACAAGCAGGACTCTCGGGTCATTTGGTTGTGGCCGACCGCACGGTTATAGGCCCGCAGGCAGGTTTGACCAAGGGCGTGGCAGAGCCTGGCAAACAAATCATAGGATCGCCGGCATACGATTATTCGAAGTTTATGAAAGACGTTGTAAGACAACGCAGTATAGACAAATTGGAAAATAGAATAATCCAGCTGGAGAAAAAACTTGCAGAATTATTGTCAAAGTAAAATATAAATTCGTATCTTTGCACTTTATTTCGGAATAAAAGATTTAAAGTGGAAAAGCAACATACGATAGGCAAAAGCGTAAGCATCAGTGGAACAGGCCTTCACACTGGTCAGAGCGGTACGCTGTCATTCCATCCCGCAGATATTAATCACGGTATCAAATTCAGAAGAGTTGACCTGTTCGGTCAGCCTATTGTGGAAGCTCTTGTTTCCAATGTGGTTGACACATCGCGCGGCACAACCATAGCAAAAAACGGCGTCAAGGTTTACACAGTCGAGCATATCATGGCGGCTTTGCGCGCCTCGAACATCGACAATGTCCTTATTGATTTGAATTGCGAGGAGCCTCCAATTCTTGACGGTAGCTCAAGAATCGTGATGGATGCCTTGAAAGAAGCCGGTGTTGTGGAGCAGGATGCCGAGCGTAAATGCTTGAAAATCACCAAAAGAATAGTATATACACACCCTAAAGTGGGTTGTGAATTGGTGGTTGAGCCAGCTGATAAGTTCAGCGTTGACGTGAAGGTTGACTACAAGTCGGGCGTTCTCAATGTTCAGGAGGCTCATCTTCACGATATCAGCGAATTTGCAACTGAATTCGCAATGTGCAGAACTTTCGTTTTCTTCCAGGAACTTGAGATGTTGCTTGCACACAACCTCATCAAAGGCGGTGATTTGTCGAATGCTATAGTCTTTATCGAGAAACAGGTGTCGGAAGATGATCTGAAACGTGTCGCCAGTCTGTTCCATAAGGAGTCGGTGGCAGTGCACGAGGGAGGCATTCTCAATAATGTGACTTTGTATTTTGAAAACGAGCCTGCACGTCATAAACTGCTCGATTTGATTGGTGATTTGACGCTTCTGGGCATGCCAATCATCGGCAAGGTGACTGCATACAAACCCGGTCACTTCTCGAACACCGAGTTTGTGAAGCAGATTGCAAAAGCCATGAAGGTGACTTTGTAGGGCTTACAATAAATGTGTGGTATATATATTGTTAAGGAGTTTTCCAACTGATTCGTTGGAAAACTTTTTTATTATGACTTCTCTGATGGCCTCGGCATCATAATCGCGGAAAGTTTGCAGCATGGTTTGCATAGCGTCGGCGAGTTTCTCGGGATTACGCGGAGGAACCAGTATGCCGTTGGTGCTGTTGACGATTTCCGGGATGCCGCCGACACCCGTGCTTACCACTGGCAGCCCGCACGCAAATGCCTCCAGAAGCACAACGCCTTGGGTTTCATAGTTGCTCGATAGCACAAGAAAATCGCCCGATGCTAACTCGTCGGCGACGGCATGGCCTTCCAAAACACCGGTAAACCTGATTCTGTCCTGAAATTTCAGCTTTTGTGAATAATCCTTGATCATCTTGAAATCCATGCCGTCGCCTATAAAGACGCACTGGAAATCAACGTTTCTGCATTCCAGTATCTGCAAAGCGTCAATAAGCCCGGTGATGTTTTTCGACTGGTTTTCAAAACAGCTGATGTGGATGATTTTAGGTATGCTGTTGGTGTGCGGCACTGGCTTAAAAACATTGATGTCCACTACGTTGGGGACAATCATGTAGTTTTTGTTAAGCAGCCCGTGAGCCTGCATGGCTTTTGCCAAAATGCCGGTGACTGTGGTGACGGCTGTCGCGTTTTTGACAACTAGTTTTGTCAGGTGTTTTTTGAAGAAACCGCCGAAATAGTTGCCTGGCAGATAGCGAGACCAATGCTCGGTTATTATATAAGGTGTGCCATGAACCAATTTTTGCCACCAGGCGATCAATCCCAAACGTGTAAGAACATGAACGTGTATCAGGTCGGGGCGGGGGAGACGCCTCAAGGCCAGTTTGTTGGCTTTGAAAAACCTGACAAGAGACAACAGCTTGGATTTAGACTTCTTGTAATAAACTCGTATAGTTCTGACATTGTTGATGGTTTCATCATCGATTGAGAAGTTTTGCGAAACATCGTCTGAGGGGTGGACGTAAATCACGCTGATGTCGTTGTATAAAGCGGCGGCCTCAGCATGACGCTGAACAAAAAGGCCTAACATAGGGTCGTAGCGGTGGGGATACCATCGCGCCAGAAAGACTATATGTTTTCTTGCCTTATCCACTTTATCTCATGTCGATGATTTCGGCGTCGGGGTAATTTTCCTCTTTGAATGTGAAGAAATCGTCTGGCAGACTCTGGTTGGTGACGAGCTTGTTGATGACCAGTATAAATTCATTACCGTTGTTGTCGAACATGTGTATGTCTTGGAACTCCAAAGTCTTGACATTTAGCGATACTGTAAGCTTCTCAAAATCTTTGTTGGCTGATTTTGTCTTGGCTTCTATCATTCTGATGTCGCCTTTGTTGTCGCCGATGTATTTGGCGGTGATGTCGTCGTAGAATTTGTTCAACATGGCAAGAGGAGTGCCGTCACCGTTTTCGCTGTCGGCATCGCTAATCATGACTTCTTCGGCGTCGGCATTGTAAGTCCAGGTGGTGGTGCCGTCGCAAATGATGTCCTGACCCATTATGTTGAATTTATAGGCCTTGCCTTGCATGTAAGCGTGTCCTTCCATGCTTTCGTTGATGTCGGCCTCGGTGTTTATCATGTTGTAGTCGAATGCAATTTCGACATTGTCGTATGCCAACAATTTGTCGACTGCAGACTTGAACACTTGTTCCGCATTTTGGGCTTTAAGACCGAATCCGAGAGCTAATATGCATATTGTCAATGAAATGTATTTTCTCATATCATTCCGTTATTTTTAATGTTTTCATCCAAATCGAGGTCTTTGAGGAATTGGTCGAGTGCGAACTCTGTGGCCACTTTCACCTCGCGCTGTTTGCTGCCTGCGAACGGACCGACGATGCCTGCCTTTTCAAGTTGGTCGATAATACGTCCGGCACGGTTGTAACCGAGTTTGAGCTTGCGCTGGAGCATAGAAGTCGACCCTTGTTGTGTCTGCACCACGATGCGGGCGGCCTCTTCGAAGAGAGGATCGCGTTCGTCGGGGTCGATGGCATCTTTCGAAGCGCTGTCGTCTTGCTCGTCAGGGCAATCTGGCAGTTCATAAGCCTCGGCATATCCGCGCTGGGCGCCGATGTAATCGCAAATGGCTTCCACTTCAGGAGTGTCGATGAACGGGCATTGCAGGCGCACCAGATCCTGGCCTGTCGACATAAGCATATCGCCTCGTCCGATAAGCTGTTCAGCTCCGTTGTTGTCCAAGATGGTGGCCGAGTCGACACGTGAGATAACACGGAAAGCTATACGTGCCGGGAAGTTGGCCTTGATTGTACCGGTGATGATCTTAACCGAAGGACGCTGTGTTGCGATGATTAAGTGTATGCCGATGGCACGTGCCAGCTGGGCGAGTCGCGCTATCGGGCCTTCCACTTCACGACCGGCTGTCATGATAAGGTCGGCGAACTCATCGACAACGAGTACGATGTAAGGCATGAAACGGTGTCCGTCAAGCGGGTTGAGCTTGCGCTGGGTGAACTTCTCGTTATATTCCTTGATGTTGCGCACACCGGCATCTTTCATAAGCTCGTAACGGTTGTCCATTTCGATGCAGAGCGAGTTGAGAGTGCGCACCACCTTGCGGACGTCTGTAATAATGGCATCTTCCGAATCAGGCAACTTGGCCAGATAGTGGCGCTCGATTTTGCGGTAGAGGCTGAGCTCGACTTTCTTAGGGTCGACCAGTATGAACTTCAGCTCGGCCGGGTGTTTGCTGTAAAGCAATGAGGCGATAATGGCGTTCAAACCTACAGATTTACCTTGTCCGGTAGCACCTGCCATGAGTATGTGAGGCATTTTGGCTAGGTCGGCAACATAGCTTTCGTTGGAGATAGTTTTACCGATGCCAAACGGCAGAGCGTAGCCACAAGTCTGGAACTTCTCAGAGCCAATGACAGAACGCATCGAAACAGTCTGAGGTTTCTTGTTAGGCACCTCGATACCGACAGTGCCTTTGCCTGGGATAGGAGCAATGATACGAATGCCAAGAGCCGACAAACTCAAGGCGATGTCGTCCTGCAGATTTCTGATTTTCGAGATACGCACACCGGCAGCCGGGACTATCTCATACAAAGTGACTGTAGGACCGATTGTGGCTTTGATCTTGTCAATTTCGATGGAATAATTGGCCAAGGTGTCGACAATGCGTTTTTTGTTGGCTTCCAACTCTTCGCGGTCGATAACTGAATTGCCTTCGCCATAGTCTTTGAGCAAATCGAGCGGAGGCAGCTTGAAATCGGAGAGTTCAAGCTTCGGATCGTAGAAGGTGTCCAGGCCGAAGTGTTCTCCGTTCTCCTTTACCTGTTTCTCTTTCACCTGATCTTCAACCTCCATTTCAATATTGTTGCTTTGATCTTGCTTCTTTACAACGGTAATCTCGACATCATCGTCCTCTTCATTTTCTTCGTTTTCCTCATTCACTTCATCATCCCCAAACAATTCATCATCTTCATTCGCGTCATTTTCGTCGACATCATTATCTTCAATGATCTCGTTTTCTTCAATGACTTCATTCTCATCATCAGCCTCATCGTCGTTATTCTCTTCATCCTCAACAACTTCTTCATCCTCGATTGCCTCTGCATTGTCGTCTGTGTCGTTGTCGAAAATCACCTCTGTGGGACCTTCGTCAACTATCTTTGCAGGCTGGCTTGGATCTTGACCGTTGTTTTCTTTTCTCTTGAAATTTATTTTGATATTGAACGTGAAAACAATAAATATCAAGGCTGTGAAAATCAACAGTAAAACGACTCCGGCAAGTCCGATATATTGCGTAAGGAATGTCAGACAGCGATAGCCCACGCGGCCATGGTAGATGTCGGGAGTCTTTACGGCAGCCAGGAAAATAGGCAGCCATAGGATTATCATCATGCCGTATTTCCACAGAGCCCATGCTTTGATCAGTGATCTGTTGACAATCAGGCATACACCCAACAATCCGATTAGGAAAATGAAATATGCTGTGCCGATGCCAAACATCTCTTTACTCAAAAAAGTGCCCAAACTCTTGAGCCATAATGCCTCGTGAATGTGTCCGAAGTATGGGCCGCCCATTGCTATGAGCAGGAAAACACTGACAATAAGGAAGAAGATGCCAAAGCATACGCGCACTCTTCCGTCTGATTCTTTGCGGCGTTTTGCCACCTTGCTCTCGGGTTTTTTCTTGGGCTTGACGGTTTTTTCAGGCTTTGCCTTGGTTTTTTTAACCGGCACGTCCTCAATCTCTTCTACCGGAGCTGGCGTTCTAAGTCTATTTTTGTTTTCTACCATAGTCTATTATTTAGGAAACTTCAAAATTCTGTTCCAACGGATCTTGTGGAAGTTGGAATCTTTGGAGAACCACACAAACAGCGGTTTTCCGACGATATGATCGACTGGCACATAGCCCCAGAAACGTGAATCCTGCGAATTGTGGCGGTTGTCGCCCATCATCCAGTAATAATCCATGTCGAATGTGTAGCGGTCGGTTTCCTGTCCGTTGATATAAATCTTGTTGTCCTTTATTTTCAAGTCATTATGCTCGTATGCAGTGATGCAGCGCTGATAGAGAGCGATGTTTTCGGGGGTGATTTGAACGGTTGTGCCTTGCTGTGGTATAACGATTGGCCCGAAATTATCGACATTCCAGCGGAAATGCAGAGTGTCGTTGGGGAATATCTCCTGTGAGGGCTCTGAACCTGCAGGCGTGACAACTTTAGTTACCTCCAATACAAACGACTGCTTGCCGAATTCCTCTGCCGTGGCTGCGTTCATGTTGAGGATGAACTCGTTGGCGACTGGAGTGCGGTAGCCTTCGCTGATGCCGAATCTTTCGAGCATCTTGGGGTTGAGATTGTTGCCGTTGATTTTAACCAGATAATTGTGTTGCATATGAGGCGGCTGATAACCCTTTTCACCGTTGATGTAAACCACGCCGTCGATTATTTGCAAGGTGTCGCCCGGCATGGCGATAAGACGCTTTACATAGTTTTCACGTTTGTCGACCGGGCGTGTAATGATGCGGCCGAAGTGGTTTCTGTCGCTGTTGACACGCTCTCTGCCGAATTGTCTGACCAACTGGTAATAGGTGACGTTGCTCTGATATGCTTCGCTAACGGTGTCGCCGGCTGGGAAATTGAACACTATAGGATCGTTGCGCTTGATTTGGCTGAAACCGGGCAGGCGTTTGTATCCGAATTGAGGCCACTCGATGTACGACTTTGTTGTTTTTGACCATGGCAATGTGTGGTGTACGAATGGGAAGGAGAGAGGTGTGTTGGGGACTCTCGGGCCATAACCGATTTTGCTCACAATCAGATAATCGCCGGTCATCAGCGTGCCTTCCATACTCGATGAAGGTATGGTGTATGCCTCAAAAACAAATGTTCTTATGATCAATGCGGCAACCACAGCCCACAATATGGCGTCACACCAGTCGCGTACCCAGCCCTTTGGCGGGCGCACCGTGGTGTGCGGATCGAGATATTTCACATCTTTTGTGCCAAGAATAGGGAAGTAAATGTACGGAAACACCGCAGCGGCAACAATCTCGCCTAAACCGTAACGGCCGTAGCACTTTGCCAGCTCGATAAACATCAGCATGGCTATGAAAAAGTTGAGGTACGGGAAAATGAGGAGCACATAGCACCACCATTTGTTCCAGCCTATAATCTTAGACAGTACATAAAGATTGTAGTAGGGGATGAAGGCGGCAGAGCGTCGGTAGCCGGCGCCTTCGTAAAATTTGTAGCAGAATGCCGCACAAATCGAGAAAACGAGCGGCAGCAGTAATATTGTTATTGTCATCATATCAATGTTTGTTTCTTTTTGTCACTATTTTATAAGATCTTCCATTGTATAAATTCCCTTTTTTCCTTGAATGAATTCAGCCGCGATAACCGCGCCTGTGGCAAATCCCTTGCGGCTGAACGCCTCGTGGCGCAGCGTGATTTCATCGCATTGCGACAAAGCTTTTATCTCATGGATTCCAAAAATCTCGCCTTCTCTGATTGCGTTGATTTTTAATACATTATCATTGCAACTGGGACATTCGACGTTTTCTTTCAGAGACCACGAGTTGTAATTTTTGTTGTTTTTAACAATGTCTTCGGCCAGCTTGACAGCGGTGCCGCTTGGCTTGTCGAGCTTGTGTATGTGATGCGTCTCGGTTATGCCAAGCCGGTAGTCGTACTGCTGGGCGAAGGCGGCCATTTCCCGATTGAGTTTGAATACAAAATTCATTCCAATGCTGAAGTTGGGCGCGAAGAACAAGGTGTGTCCATCCGATTCACAGCGCTTGCGCACCTCTTCCAGATGGTCGTACCATCCTGTTGTGCCAACCACTACCGGAATTCCGGTGTCGAAACACTTGGATATGTTGTTAAGGGCAGTGGCCGGAGTGCTGAATTCTATTGCGACGTCACACTGCGCAATGCCGTCACGGTTGGCTTCCCATTCAGCTTCGGTGTCGATGCGAAAAGCCACTTCATGACCGCGCTGCAAAGCTGTTTGCTCCACTTCGTGCCCCATCTTGCCATATCCCAGAATGACTATATTCATTTTTGATTTAAAGATTCAAAGATTTAAAGATTTAAAAATTCAATATTAGAGATAATCCGATGTTGTTTTCCTTGTAGTTGAAATTGTTCAATGTATTGAACTGCGGCTCGAAGTGCAGCGTCAGATCGTCGCCGATCTCGTAATAGAAGAAATGCGCGTCGACGTTGGCATCTATAATCTGCAAAACATACCAAACGGCTGTAATAATCCAGCTCAACTCCATGTTGCGGCGATAGTAGTCGCGAAGCGTAATGAGGTTGTCGGGCGTGTATTTTGCGGCTTCTTCGATGGCGTGCTGACTGACGTCGGTGTGAATGCCCATCTTGTAATCGTAGGCATCTCTGTAAAGATGATAGTCGTCGCCGTTGGTTACCGCGAAATAAATAGTGGCTCCGAATCCGGCGTACACAATCGGCATCTTCCAATATTTTCGGTTATATGCCTGACCAGCGCCCGGTATCAGCGCCAGCCATGTAGCCGTTTTAGGGCTGTGACTGCGTTTGATCTTGGCGCTTTCAACGGGCCCATCGTGCTTCAGAATTAATGTATCCTGAGCTTTGAGCCCCTGAGCGGCAAGTGTCAAAAATACCAATAACAGTCCTAATTTTTTCATTATCAAATACCTTTGTTGATAAAATCAACCAAACGTTCAAACTCCTCGTCGTTTTTGAAGTTGATGGTCAGAGAGCCTTTGCCCTTGCTGTCGCGGTTTACCTTGACGTTCATCTTGAGAGCCTTCGACAAAGTGTCGGCTTGTGCCTTGTATTTCTCGGGAATTATGCTTTTTTGCTTTTTGACCGGCTTTTCACGCACCAGCATCTCCACTTGGCGCACGCTGAGATCTTCGTCGATGATGCGCTTAAGGATGAGAAGCTGCTTGGTTTTGTCGCTGATGTTGATTATGGCTCGGGCATGGCCCATTGTGATGTAACCGTCGCGTATGGCTATCTGTATTTCGGCCGGCAGTTTCAGCAGGCGCATGAAGTTGGCCACGGTTGAACGGTCTTTGCCTATTTTTTCGCTGAGCTGATCCTGTGTGAGCTGGCATTCTTCGAGAAGCCGCTGGTAGGATATGGCCACTTCGATGGCGTTAAGATTTTCGCGGTGTATGTTCTCAATGAGGGCCATTTCAAGCATCTGCTCATCATTGGCCACCCTGATGAAGACGGGTATGGTCTCGAGCCCGGCCATTTTTGATGCGCGCAGGCGGCGTTCGCCCGAGATGAGCTGATATTTGTCATAGCCCATCTTGCGCACCGTTACCGGTTGGATGACTCCTTGTTTTTTTATCGACTCCGACAATTCGCTCAGAGCTGTTTCGTCGAAGTCGGTGCGTGGTTGAAACGGATTGGTCTCGATTTTGTCGATATCGATTTGCGCTATGGCTCCGGCCACATAGTTGCCCGAAATGTCTGACGAAGTGATGTCGGTTTCGGGGCTTTGCAGTATGGCGTCAAGGCCGCGTCCAAGTCCTCTTTTTTTATTTGGTGTCGTCATTGTCAATGTTGTTACGGTTTAGTATCTCGCGGGCGAGATTCAGATAGTTGATTGCTCCGCTGCTTGCCGCGTCGTGCATGATGATGGTGTGCCCGTAGCTTGGCGCCTCGCTCAGACGTGTGTTCACGTTTATGATGGTGTCGAACACCATGGTTTGGAAGTGAGTCTTTACCTCGTCAACCACTTGTTTTGATATGCGTGTGCGGCTGTCGAACATTGTCAGCAGAATGCCTTCGATGTCAAGGTCGTGATTGAAGCGTGACTGCACAATCTTGATTGTGTTGAGCAGTTTGCCCAGGCCCTCGAGAGCGAAATACTGGCATTGCACCGGGATGATTACCGAGTCGGCTGCTGTGAGTGAGTTGACTGTAATCAGGCCGAGTGAAGGCGAGCAGTCGATGATGATGAAATCAAATTCGTCCTTGATAGGGGCGAGGGTGTTGCGCATCATCTGCTCGCGTTGCGGCACGTTGATTATCTCGATTTCGGCACCCACCAAATCGATGTGGGCCGGCAGAAGAAACAGATTAGGTGTTTCTGTCTCTTTTATGATGGTGTGGGGGTCGAGCCCTTCGATGATGCATTCGTAAATGCTTGATTCAATTGTCTTGGGGTCGAAACCTACACCTGATGTGGCGTTGGCCTGCGGGTCGGCGTCGATGAGCAGGGTTTTGTGCTCAAGCACCGCGAGGCTTGCCGCTAAGTTCATTGCCGTGGTGGTTTTACCTACGCCACCCTTCTGATTTGCTATCGCGATAATCTTTCCCATTGCAAAAATTTATGTGTAAATAAAAACGTACAAAGATACGGAAAAATTTTGAAACACCTATTATATTTTTAAGAGAGAATAAAAAAAGATTTCGGAATCATTTTACTAATTCCGAAATCTCTTAAAACTCTGTCTTCTGCCTTCTATTTCACCTCATTGAACCAATCATCGACATCGTCTTTAATTTCGGTGTCGTCGTGGCCTTCATAAACTTTAGGCTCGTCGAAATAGCCTTCAGGATATTCGCCGGTCTCAATGAAATTAAGGGTTTCCTTAAGTGCGTTGGCGAATTTTTCAAAGTCTTCCTTGTAAAGGAAAATCTTGTGTTTCTCATAGAAGAAGCGGTTCTGCTCATTGCTGAAGCGGCGCTTGCTTTCTGTAATGGTGATGTATTTCTCATCACCTCTTGTTGCTTTCACATCGAAAAAATATGTGCGTTTTCCTGCACGTACCGGTCTCGAAAACAATTCCTCACGATTGTTCATCTTTTCATTTTCTTCCATATTCTGTCTATTTTGATGTTAAAGATATTCGATGCAAATTTAATAAAAAAATTATATCGGAATGACAAATTTTAAAAAAGATTTTAAAACGAAATATTTCTGTCGGGATAGCGCAACTTTGTCACCACACGTTTGGTGTATTCCGGGAAGTCGCTGCGCATAATCCAGTCGTAGTATTGAGGCTCTTTGCGGAAAACGTCTTCCACTCGTTCATCCTTGTGCTTGCCGAATTTGAAAATGGCTTTGCCTTGTTCGTCGTACACTATCTGTCCCATCAAATCGGCATTCTGATGATGCGACGAGAAATGCGCCAACTCGCTCATGTCGTTGACGATAGGCTTGGATGTGTTACCTTTGAAATCGGTGTATTCGGCGTCTTTGTAACGGTCGAGCATAGCCATCAGGACCTCGTATGTGGCGAAGGTGTCAGCGTTTGCGGAATGCGCGTTGTCGAAGTCTTTATTCATGAAGAAACGATATGCGCCTTTCAGTGTGCGGGGCTCCATTTTCATGAAAATGTTCATCACGTCGATAAGCTGGCGGTCTTTGAGGTCGAAGTTGACGCCGGCGCGAATGAATTCCTCGACAAGCATCGGCAGATCGAATTTCAGAATGTTATAGCCGGCAAGGTCGCAGTTGCCGAAAAAACGTGAAATTTCCGGCGCGGCCTGCTTGAATGTCTTTTCGTTGGCCACGTCGGCGTCGCTGATGCCGTGTATGGCTGTGGTCTCGGGCGGAATCGGAATACCGGGGTTGATGCGCCAGGTTTTCTGTTCTTCTTCTCCGTTTACGTTGATTCTCAATACGCTGACTTCAACAATACGGTCGTGAGTGATATTTAATCCGGTAGTTTCCAAGTCGAAAAACGCTATCGGTCGTTTAAGGTTCAATTTCATTTTTTTACTAAAATTTTGAAATTGTAAAATTACAAATTTTATTCGAATACAGATATTTTTTTTATTTTTGTAACCTCAATAAATTATACACTTGTTTAACTTTAAAACTTTTAACTAAATTACTACTCTAAACTCTAAACTTTAAACTCTAAACTATCATGAAGAGATTTTTTCTTACATTTTGCGTGTCACTGATGGCTGTTTCCGCTTTCGCCCAGCAGCCGCTTTGGATGCGTTACAACACCATTTCGCCCAAAGGCGACAAAATAGCATTTGCTTATAAAGGCGACATCTATGTCGTTGATTCAAAAGGAGGAGAGGCTCATCAAATCACCACTTCTCCGGCTTACGACTATGCACCGGTTTGGTCGCACGATGGCTCGATGTTGGCTTTTGCCACCGACCGAAACGGTAATTTCGATGTTTATGTCGTGTCGGCAAACGGCGGTGTCGCAAAACGGGTGACAACCAATTCGTCGGCCGAGACTCCGATGTCGTTTTCGCCCGATGACAAAGAGATTTACTACACCGCTTCAATCCAGAAAGATGCAGCCAACGCTCAGTTTGCCGCCGGATGGATGACCGAATTGTACAAGGTGCCGGTCGAGGGCGGACGCCCGCAGCAAGTAACAGCTGCTACGGTTTGCTCGGTATCGTTCGACAGCGACGGCGAGTCGTTCCTTTATTATGATAGAAAAGGCGGCGAGAACATATGGCGTAAGCATCAGGTGTCGTCGGTGGCTCGTGACATCGTGTATTACAACGCCAAGGAAAAATCTCATAAAATATTGACTTTCAACATTGGAGAAGACCGTGACCCGCGTTTTATGCCTGATCATAAGTCGTTTGTTTACCTCAGCGAGCCGGCAGGCCGTAATAGTCAAAACGTTTATATGATGCAGTGGCCGGCTAAGTTCGAGCCAGTGAAAATTACAAATTTTGAGACTTATCCCGTGAGATTCTTGAGCGTAGCCGACAATGGTACTCTGTGCTACGGCTATCAAGGCGAGATTTACACGCAAAAAATAGGTGAGGAGCCTCAAAAGGTTGATATTCAGATTGTTAACGATCAGGAAAATGTGCCGGAGCGTGGCAAGTTCGGTAGCGCTTCCGACCTCACGATAACATCTGAAGGCAATTTGATTGCTTTTGTGGCACGCGGCGAGGTGTTTGTCACTTCCGACGAATATCAGACCACAAAGCAGATTACGCATACACCTGAGGCTGAGGCGGATCCGTCGTTTTCGCCTGACGGCAAGATGCTGGTTTACACCTCAGAACGCGATGGCTACTATAATCTCTATCTCGCCAAAATGTCACGCAAGGAAGACCTTAACTTCGCCTATGCGACTTTGATTGAGGAAGAACGTCTGTTCGACGACGACGGCATTGAGCGTACATCGCCACAGTTCTCGCCCGACGGCAAGGAGATTGCCTTTATCGAAGATCGTATGTTTTTGAAAGTCATAAACTTGGACTCAAAAAAAGTGCGCCAAATAACCGATGGAACGCAGCATTATGATACCGATGCCTATCCGTTTGATTATCAATGGTCGCCCGACGGCAAATGGTTCGCGCTTACACTCATTACCAATATGCGCGCCCCATATTCCGATGTCGGAATAGTGTCGGCCAACGGCGATATGAAAATCCACAACATCACCAACGACGGCTATATCACCGGCGCTCCGCGTTGGGCTTTGGACGGCAACGCGGTCATTTTCGGCTCAAACCGTTACGGCATGCGCTCGCATGCCTCATGGGGCAGCCAAAACGACGCTTTCATTTGCTTCATGAATCAGGATGCGCTCGATAGATTCAAGCTCTCGAAGGAAGAATATGAAATCCAAAAGAAAGAAGCCGAAGCAAACAGCAAAGACAAGAAGGATGGCAAGGATAAGAAAGACAAAAAAGATGAGGTTAAACCGATTGATATTGAATTGGATAGGCTGGATGAGCGTATAGTGCGCCTAACTCCGATGTCGTCTAAATTGTCGGGTGCTGTTTTGTCGAAAGATGGCGATAAACTGTATTTCCTCAGCTCTTTCGAGAAAGGTTACGACCTTTGGGAACTTGACGTGCGTGAGAAATCGACTAAGATCCTGAAAAAACTCGATGCCGGCGGTGCTCAACTCGCATTAAATAAAAAAGGTGATAACATATACCTGCTTTCAGGCGGAAATCTGCAGAAAATAGATACTAAAGGCGGCAAGTCCACCTCAATTAAATATGATGCCACCATGTTGCTCGACCGCGCGGCTGAGCGCGAATATATGTACAATCACGTTTTCCTTCAGGAAAGCAAACGCCTGTTCCGCGGCGACCACAACGGGGCCGATTTCGAGCAGATTAAGAAAGATTTCTATCCATTCCTTGCACATATCAACAACAATTACGACTTCGCCGATTTGCTGAGCGAGGTGTTGGGTGAGCTTAATGTGTCGCATTCCGGCTCGGGTTACCGTGCCGGTGGATCGAATGGTGACGCTACGGGACAACTCGGACTGCTGTTCGATTGGAATTACGACAAAGACGGTTTGCTTATTGAAGAAGTGCTTGAATATGGACCATTCGACAAGAAAAACTCTAAGGTGAAAGCCGGTGACATTATCGAAAAGATTGACGGCGTCGCGATTACAAAAGACATGGACTATTTCCCGTTGCTTAACAAGAAATCGGGAAAATCGGTTCTGGTTTCGGTTTACAGCCCGAAATCAAAAAAACGTTGGGATGAGGTGGTGAAGCCTATCTCACGCGGCGCTCAGAACGATTTGCTTTACAAACGTTGGATAAAGCGTAATGCACATCTGGTGGACAGCCTTTCAAACGGCCGTCTCGGCTACGTTCATATCAAGAGCATGGGCGATGCCAGCTATCGTGATGTTTATGCCGACATTTTGGGTAAATACAATCTGCGTGACGGCATAGTCATCGACACCCGTTTCAACGGCGGAGGACGTCTGCACGAGGATATAGAGATTTTGTTCTCGGGTGAGAAATATCTCGAGCAGGTGATTCGTGACACTGTGGTGGAATGCGTGATGCCGTCGCGCCGTTATGTGAAGCCTTCGATTATGGTTATTGGCGAGGCCAATTATAGCAATGCGCATGGAACACCATGGGTTTACAAGCATAAACACATAGGTAAGCTTGTCGGTATGCCGGTGCCTGGCACCATGAGCAGCGTCACATGGGAGACCTTGCAGGACAACACTTTGTATTTCGGACTGCCGGTGGTGGGCTATCGCACCGAGGATGGCAGCTTCTTGGAAAACAGCCAGCTGGAGCCTGACATCAAGGTTAAGAACACTCCTGAAAAGCTTGCCGAGGGAGTGGACGAACAACTCGAGGCAGCAGTGAATGAGTTGCTGAATGAGTTGGAATCATTTGAATATTGGGGGAAATAGTTTATAGTTTAAAGTTTAAAGTTTATAGAAAAAAGACGTCAGCCGGATGGCTGACGTCTTTTTTTGGTTTTAAGACAATTACATTTTAGAGTGGAAGGTTGAAGTAAGGCATTGTTCCCACATAGTGTAATGTGAAGATACCATTTATGCCGGTGAATTCCATGCCTGTCATGTCAATTGTGTAAATTTCACCTTCTTTTGCCACTGTGATAGTTCCTGCTGTTGCAAACTTAGGCTCTTTGATGTTCATGGCATGAACATAGATGATTGGGTATTCGCTGTAGCTGAATGTGCCTACAGGAAGACCGTCTGCAAATGAACTCATTGAAGTGAAACCTATCATGTCGGTATTCTCGGCGATGAATGCTGCGATGTATGTCTGGATAAGTATGTTATAGCTTGTGATGCCGGCTGTTAAGATGTCGGTGTCGTTGATGTTGCCTTCTTCAACTTCTGCAAGCTTATATCTTGTCACATTGCCTTCGTAGTCGACTGATGATGTTTCGATGATTGCCTGGTCTTTTACCTTTGTGACATCAATGTTGTCGGTTGTGACTGTGAAAAAGTTCTCATCCATTTCAAGTGTGAATGCACCAGCATCGGCCACATAAATGTTTTCCTGAGCCAAGAGAGTTTCAATGCTGAAGTTGACAATGGTCTCAATTTCGATATCGGCAAAGAAATACATCGGGAAATGTGCTGTCGGATGTTCCGGATCGAATGAAAGTTCGTGTGTGCCAGGGGTGATGTCGCCCTGGAAAACGATAACGACGCCTTGGCCTTCACCGCCTTCATTGCCGATCAGCTTGCTGTCTAAGAACGCAATGGCGTTGTATGTAGGGCTGTCGTTGCGGTGGATGTTCTCGATGGTGACTACATTGTTGATGCTGTAGGTGGTTTCACCCAAAGTGAATGTTTGTGTGTGAGTGTCTGATTCGCTTGCTGTCTTTTGGCAGCCTGTGAAGCTGAGCACCAGTGATGCGACGAGCATCAAGGAAAGGAATAGTTTTTTCATAACATTAAAAATATTTAAAGATTTAAAAATTCAAAGCTTTAAAATCAGTGCAAAATTAGATATTTTTTTGAGAAAGTCCAAAAAATGTGAGTTTTTTTACAAATTTAATTTCAGCTGTATGTCTTGGACCTGTTTTCGGAGATCGTTGATGGTGTCTATAAGTTGCTGTTCTTTAGGCACATTGGTTGATTCGGGCATTTCCGAACTGATGTAGTGCACGAATTTCCAGACCTCCTTTATTTCGTTGAGATGTATCTCGAAAGGCTGGTAGAACGGATTGAGGGAGTGAAGCCTTAAAAATCCGTCAGCTATGTGATTCTCGGCGATTTTAAAAACAATTCCGTCGTCCATGGTGAGTATGATGTAGGCTTGACGGTCGTGAATGTCATGCCAGTCGACAACGTATTCGCCGGTGACGTACGACTTGTCGGGAATGGGTAGCATTGAGTCGCCACTGATTTGAAAAGTGCGGTATTTGCGCTCTTTGGAGAGAAATGGCAATTGGAAGGTCGGTAGCACCCGGATGTATTCCGGATCGGCGTAACCTGTTGTGTATCCGGCTTTTGCCCGCTCCGATACCAATTCAATGTTCTCGCGGTTGCCGCTGTCGACAGTGGTGGCCAGCACCCTGATGTTGCTGCCTTTGATGTGCACATCGTAGCCTCGTTCAAGCTGGCTGAGCTGAAACTCTCCGATTTGTGTCAGGTCCACCTTTATTAATGTGTCGATGGCGACGTTGAAATACCTCGACAAGGCGATGAGTGCCTCAATGTTGGGCTCAGACACCTCGTTTTCGTATCCGCTGAGCGTGGAACGCTTCATGTGGAGCGCCGTGGCGACGTCGTCCTGGGTTTTGGAACGGCGCTTGCGCAAAAATTTTATATTGGTACTGAATAACATAGCAAAAATTTTAAAATTTTTCTTGACACGTATTAAAATAATGACTAATTTTTCGTCGCAAATTTTGATTAAAAACATGGCAAAAATACAAAGAATTTTGATACGCGAACAAAAAAAGTAAAAAAATAAAAAATCGTCATTTCGACTGAAGCGAAGCGGAACGGAGACCTGAGCTTGCGAAAGCTTCCACCGACAGGTGGAAAAATCTCCTGCAAATAAAATTTGACAGACTTGTTAGTCGGAGATTTCTCGACTCCCTGCGGTCGCTCGAAATGACGGGGGCATTATGGAGCGAACAGTTTTACATTTGGATTTGGACACTTTTTTCGTGTCGGTGGAGCGGCTGATGAATCCGACGTTGGAACATCGTCCGGTGATAGTGGGCGGCATGGGAGACAGGGGCGTTGTCTCCACCTGCAGCTACGAGGCGCGACGTTTCGGCGTGCATTCGGCACAACCAATGCGAATGGCAAGGCAGCTGTGTCCGCAGGCGGTGTTTATTCGCGGTGACATGGAGCTTTACAGCCGATACTCGCGTCTCGTGACGGCGATTATCGCCGACCGTGCGCCCATTTTCGAAAAGACCAGCATCGACGAGCATTACGTCGACATCACCGGCATGGATCGTTTTTTCGGGTGCTATAAATGGGCGCACGAGCTGCGTGAGGCTATCATGAAAGAGTCGGGGCTGCCGATATCATTCGGGCTTTCCGAAAACAAGACAATCTCAAAGATAGCCACCGACGAGGCCAAACCCAACGGCGAGCTGCAGGTGACTCATCCCGAGGTCCATCACTTCTTGGATCCTCTTTCTGTGGGCAAAATACCGATGGTGGGCGAAAAGACATATCGCTTGCTGCGCTCGATGGGAATAGTCACTATCGGTGATTTCCGTCAAATGCCCGATGTCGTTGTGAATCAGGCTCTTGGCAAAAACGGCATCGAGATTTGGAAAAAAGCCAACGGTATCGACACCGCGCCGGTGCAGCCTTACGAGGAACAGAAATATTTAAGCAAGGAATATACTTTCGAAACCGACACCATCGACATTGTGATGCTGAAAAGCGTTTTGGCGCATATGGTGGAACGGCTGGCGTTCGAAATGAGGTCGCAGACCAAGCTGACAGGCTGTGTCACGGTGAAGATCCGCTATTCAAATTTCGACACACATACCATGCAGCGACAGATAGCCTACACCTCGTTTGACCACATTTTGCTGAGAACAGTGTATGATATCTTCGACAGGCTCTACAACCGCCGTCTGCTGATCAGGTTGATAGGAGTGCGCTTCAGCAGCTTGGTGGGCGGCACACAACAACTTGATTTGTTTGATGATACCGCCGAGATGACCAATCTGTACGGCGCCATGGATAAAATTCGCAAGAAATTCGGAAAAAATGCTGTGTTTAAAGCAGTTGCCAGTTGATAGTTTACAGTTGATAGTTTACAGTTTACAGTTAAACTGCTAACTGTCAACTGCTAACTGTCAACTGTCAACTGCTAACTGTCAACTGCTAACTGTCAACTGCTAACTCTATGTATTTGAACGTCAAGTCATATTACAGTTTGTGCTATGGCACCATCTCCATCGAGAATCTGGTGGAGCAGGCCTGTGGTATGCATATTCAGGCAATGGCTCTGACCGATATCAACAACACAATGGGAATGGTCGATTTCGTGTTTGAGTGCAAGAAATACGGCATCAAGCCGATAGCTGGATGCGAATTCCGCAATGAAGACGAACTTCTATACATCGCAATTGCCCGCAACAACGAGGGATTCCGTGAAATCAACGAGACCTTGACGCAACATAACATAAGCAAGATGCCTTACGGTGAAATTGCTCCACAATGGAACAATGTAATTGTGATTTATCCTTTTGGCAAACGCAAAATAGGGCAACTCAACGACAATGAGTTTATAGGCATCCGTTTGTCGCAGGTGTCGCGGCTGCTGACATCCGATTTACAGAAACATCAGGAAAAACTGGTGGTGGCGCAACCTGTCACATTTTTGGATCAGGAGTCGTTTGTGGTCCACAAAAACCTTAGGGCTATCGACAAAAACATTCTGATTTCCAGATTGGAAAACCATGCTTCGGACGATGAGATACTGCTGCGTCCGGATAAGTTGCGGGCGGCATTCGCACTTTATCCGCAGATATTGAAAACCACGGATTCGCTGATGGAACAGTGTGGCATCGATTTCGATTTCGCGACAATGAAAAACAAGAAAACTTTTACCGATAGTGTGTACAACGACATTGAGCTTCTGCGTAAACTGGCTTTTGACGGGATGCGATACCGCTACGGACTGCAAAACAAAGAGGCTTGCCGGCGCATAGCCAAAGAGCTTGATATCATTGAGAAAATGCAGTTTGCCTCGTATTTTCTGATAGCGGCCGATGTGGTGAGATATTCGATGTCTAAAGGCATACATCATGTTGGAAGGGGAAGCGGGGCCAACAGTATTGTGGCTTACTGCCTGAGAATTACCGATGTCGACCCCATCGAGCTGGATCTTTATTTCGAGCGGTTTCTGAATCCCAAACGAAGCAGCCCTCCCGATTTCGACATCGACTATTCGTGGAAAGACCGTGACGAAGTGCACCGTTACATGTTCAGCCGTTACGATGAGCGTCATGTGGCTTTGCTGGGCGCCACGACCACCTTTCGCGACCGCTCGGTTTTGCGTGAGTTGGGCAAGGTGCACGGTTTGCCTAAAAACGAGCTTGACAACTTGTGTCGTAGCCCGGAACGTTACGCCAATCAAAACGCCATTATGCGCTCGGTCTTCGACCTCGCGCAACAGATTCTCGACTTTCCGAACGTCCGCTCCATACATGCCGGCGGCGTGCTGATAACCGAGCAGCCGATCACATGTTATTCAGCCCTCGATATGCCGCCCAAAGGTTTTCTGACCACACAATGGGATATGTATGTGGCTGAGCGTCTGAAAATTGAAAAATTGGATATACTTAGTCAGCGCGGCATAGGACACATTCACGACGCCGTGGAAATAATAAGGAAAAACCGAGGTGTGAATGTCGATATACATCGTGTCGAAGACTTCAAAAAAGACGAAACGGTCAAAAGTCTGCTTCGTCGGGCCGAGACCAACGGGTGCTTTTACATCGAAAGTCCGGCCATGCGAGGGCTGCTGCGCAAGCTTTGCTGCGACGACTACAAAACGCTGGTTGCGGCCAGTTCAATCATACGTCCGGGCGTGGCTAGGTCGGGTATGATGCGCCAGTATATTCAGCGTTTTCATGATCCGCAACACATTGATTATCTGCATCCTATGCTGAAGCAGCAGCTTCAGGAGACGTATGGAGTGATGGTGTATCAGGAGGATGTGCTGAAGGTTTGTCATTATTTTGCCGGCTTGGATCTGTCTGATGCCGACGTGCTGCGTCGGATGATGAATCATAAAAGCCGGCGCAAGGACGAGATGACCGAACTGACGCAAAAATTTTTTGACAATTGCAAGGCGAGGGGATATAGTGATGCTGTTGTCCGTGAGGTGTGGCGTCAGATAGAATCGTTTGCCGGATATTCCTTTTCAAAAGCCCACTCGGCATCGTATGCTGTTGAAAGTTATCAAAGCCTTTATTTGAAAGCGCATTTTCCGCTTGAGTTTCAGGTGGCTGTGATAAACAATTTCGGCGGGTTTTATCCGACATGGGTGTATTTTAACGAGTTCCGCCGGCAAGGAGGCATTGTGCATTTGCCTTGCGTCAACGTGAGCGAATATCTGACAACTCTCCACGGCAGAGTGGCCTACATGGGTTTTGTGCACCTGCAGGGTCTGGAGGCGGAGCTGGCGCAAAATATTGTCAATGAGCGTGTTGTGAATGGTAAATTCAGGGATGTGGCCGACTTTATGGAGCGCTTGCGACCCAAAATAGAGCAGATTGTCATCCTGATTCGTAGCGGCGCTTTTTCCTTTACCGGCAAGCCGAAGCCGACTCTGCTTTGGGAAGCTCACGTGTACAATGGTAAAATGAACTCTTACCGCAATAAGTTTCATGGCATGAGAGGCTTGATTTTGGATGCTCAAAGCGCTGATTATCAATTGCCTGCGATGAATACCCGGCCGTTGGAAGACGCCTATGATGAAATAGAGCTGTTCGGATTCCCGGTTACGATGACGTGGTTTGACATGCTCAAGACCCGTTTCCGAGGAGAAATAATGGCTGACGATATGCTGAAAAATGTCGGCCGGCAGTATCGGATGCTGGGACATTTGGTCAGTTTGAAATATGTGAAAACCTGCAAAGGCGACCTTATGCACTTTGCCAATTTCTTGGATGCCCAAGGCAATGTGTTTGATGCCACTGTGTTTCCTAACGTATTGAAAATGTTTCCATTTCAAGGTAATGGCACCTATCTTATGCTTGGCAAAATAGTGGAGGAATTCGGCCACCCGAGTATAGAAATCCAGAAACTTGCCAAAATGGAAATTCAAGAAGACCCTAGAGCTAAATGAGTTGGAGATTTCTCCGCTCGCTGCGCTCGGTCGAAATGACGATTGAAAGGTTAGATGTCAAGTCCCGGTGCATCCACATTGAGCATGTTGAACAAGTCGTCTATACCCATACTGTCAAGGGTGCGTTGCACGAATGGAGCGTGCTGGCCGGCTGTGGGGGTGAAGCCGTCGGAGTGAATGTCGTTTTTCAGGAAATCGTTGAGTTTTTCGAACACATGGTCGTTCAGATCCCAGCAGAAATAATGGTCGCTATCAGTGAAGAAATCGAAAATGTCCTTGCCGTGCTCGCGATGCACGCCATGGAAATTGTCGGCCACGATGTAACGCTTCAGGCCGAAAGGATACAGATCGGTGATGAGTTCGCATTCATCCTGCAGCGACAATGAACATACGCCATTGTCGTTTATTTTAAACTCGCCGCCTATTCTGGGACGATGTTTTTTATAATAGAAATCCTTAGCCTTCAAAGCGTCTTCCTCACTCGGAAACCGCATGTAGAAATCATAAAATTTGTGCTCCACTTTCTGATGTAATCTGTTTTGTTGTGCAAAATTACGAAAAAAAATGAGCGTCGTATGAATTTTTTTTGTATTTTTACAAGTTCAAATATTAATTATTTAACTGCTTAATTTACAATTATTTGAAAATTTAACATTAAAACGGATTATTAACAATTAAGAAAAAATAACGAAAAATGAAGAGATTGTTTATGCTTTTCGCAGCTATGGTGCTGCTGGCCGGACAGATGTTTGCGGCTCCCGTGGATGTTAATACGGCTAAAATTTTAGGTGCTAAATATTTGAAAACCAATGTTTTGTCTGCTAAAGACATAACAAATGTCGAACATGTTTATACCTTGCGAAGTGAGGATAACACGCCTTATCTGTATGTTTTCAATTACGAGAATGGTTTTGTTGTCGTAGCCGCTGACGATCGCGCATATCCTATCTTGGGATACACAGAAGGCGGTGTTTTCGATGAAAACAATATCCCGGAAGGCTTGCGGTATTTCCTGGGCCATTATGGAAGAGAGATACAGTATGCTATTGACAATGATCTGGTTGCCGAGCAAGAGGTTGCCGAGCAATGGGATCTTCTCTGCAAAGAAGGCGTCATTATGCACACCAGAATGGAAAAGGCTGTACAGCCTCTTTTGGCGACTTCTTGGGATCAGGGCTGGCCATACAATTACTATGCTCCTGCATGCAGCAGCTATTGGACAAACAATCATTGTTATGCCGGCTGTGTGGCTACGGCCATGAGTCAGGTGATGAAATTCTGGAACTGGCCGGAAACCGGCGTTGGTGAGCATTCATACAACACCAGTTCTTATCCGGGCAATGGCGTCGCATTATCGGCAAATTTCGGCGCTACCACATACAATTGGTCGGTTATGCCCAACCAGCTTGGCTCGCAGGCCAATGAGGCTGCCCTGGCAGTGGCTCTTTTGATGTATCATTGCGGCATAGCTGTCGATATGGACTATGCTCCGGACGGTAGCGGCGCTCACACTGAAGACGTTGCTCAGGCGCTTATCGATTATTTCAGATACGGTGCCAGCGCATACATGGATAGTCGCGACTACTATACAAAAACAAAGTGGGAAGACATGCTTATCGCACAGTTGGACAAAGGTATTCCTTTTGTTTATTCAGGTTCTGACACCGACGGCGGTCACGCTTTCAACTGCGACGGATACAACAACCAGCGCTATTTCCATTTTAACTACGGATGGAGCGGATCATATAACAATTATTACCAAATCGACGCTTTGAACACCGGCAACGGTCATTTCAACACATATCAGAGAGCTGTGTTTGGCATTATTCCTGATTATATCTACAATGCTATGGTTCCAGCTATCGAAACTTTGGAAGCTACAGTGGCCGATGCCATGACAAAGAGAGTGGAAGTCAGCTGGATGGTGCCGAGCGAATCGGTGTCAGGCAATGCACTGGAATCAATCCAGAGTATTGTTTTGCTCCGCAACGGTGAGACAATTCAGACTTTTGACAATCCTGCTCCTGGTGAATTTGTGACAATCACCGACAATGTTCCGGAATACGGCGCTTATGAATACACTATCTATGGCGTGAATGACAACATAGAAGGTGAGTTGTTCTCGCAGGCTGTGATAGTCGGGCCAAAATGCACATGGAAATTCGTGTGCCAGACCACCAACTTCCAAGGCTGGGTCGATGGCAAGCTGCTGGTGGTCGATGATAATGGCACTGTTTTCAAAGAGTTACAGATGTCCAGCTCGTCACCATTGAGTGAAAAAGTGAGCATCCCAGAGGGTGACTTCACTTTGCAATGGGTCGCTCCTTCAACTGTAATATCTTCGTTGACTATTACTTTGAAAAACTCAGCCAACCAGCAGGTGTACAGCTTTACAGGATCTTCGTCACAGCTTAGCGGCACAATCTATTCAGGCAACAATGATTGCCCGGAATGCACACCTCCGACAAACCTCGTCGGCGTATATGCTTATCAGGGCGGAGCTGACGGCACCCTGCTTACATGGGATTGCGACTACACGCCGTCGAACTATAAGATTTACAGAAGCAGCGATGGCGAGACATATGAAGAAATCGCCAAGATTGGCAACAACGTTTCAGAATATTTTGACGCTGTCGATGTCACTGGAATGTATTTCTATAAAGTGACAGCTTACAGCACCGCTTGCGAATCGACACCTGCAGTCACTCCGGACTATGCCGACTATGTAGTCGTGGAAGTGTTGTCAGTCATTGAAAATACCATAAACGCGCGTCTCTATCCTAACCCGGCCAACACCGCCATCAACATTGAGGCAGTCGGTATGGAGGAAGTGACAGTCTGCAATACGATGGGTCAGGTTGTTTATCGTTACAACGGTTCAGCCGATGCTCTTAACATCAACACGGCTGGCCTGGAAGCAGGCATTTACATGGTGAATGTCAGAAGTCACGAAGGTAATGCCAAGGTTCGTATTGTTATTACACACTAAAATAAAATAGAGAGAATTATGAAAAAATTGTTTTTGACACTGAGCATACTGCTGTGTTGCATACTGATGCTGGCTTCACCGGTAAGCGTTGAAGAGGCCAATTCATTAGGCGCCAAGTTTTTAGGCGCTGATGTTGAAATGGTTTATTCAACTTCGTCGTATTATGTGTTCAACGCTGGCAATAACGGCTTTGTAATCATATCGGCCGATGACAGTTACCGACCGATTATAGGTTACTCACGTGAAGGTGCTTTCGAGCCCGACAATATCGCTCCGGCTCTTCAGGAGTTTCTTGCCGATATCGACCAAGAACGTGTGGCTCGCGGTGTTGTCGCGGCAAGTCAGGAGGCTGTTGAGGATTGGGCTATGCTTCGCAAACATGGCAAACTGATGTCACGCCATGGCGGCCGCGAAGGCTCATTCCTTCTGACAACCCAATGGAATCAGAATTATCCATACAATTATTGCTGCCCGGTCGATGCCAACGGTCCTGGCGGACATGTCTATGCAGGATGTGTGGCTACAGCTGCAGCCCAGCTGATGAAATATTGGAATCATCCGCTGCAAGGTACAGGCTCGCACACTTATACACCTCAGGATAACCCTCAATATGGCCCGCTGACAGCCAACTTCGGTGCCACAACATACGATTGGGACAATATGCCTGACCAAATCAGCGCCAGCTCACCTGTCGAGCAGCTTGAAGCAATCGGTACTTTGATATACCACTGTGGAGTGGCGGTTGATATGAATTATCGTCCAAGCAGCAGCGGAGCTGTCACATCGTTGTTGTGCACGACAGCACCGCAGTATTTCAGCTACACCAATGCTATGGTCAATATCAATCGTGATGATTACACCAAAGAGGCATATCTGCAATTTGTGTATGATGCCATCGATATGAATTGGCCCATGGTACACCGCGGAGGCGGACACGCCTATGTGCTCGATGGTTATGATGATGCCGGAATGGTTCATTTCAACTGGGGCTGGAGCGGCAGCAGCGACGGCTTCTTTGATATCGACGGACATAATTACACCGACGGACAAAGCGTTATTTACAACTTTGTACCGGCATCGGTTTATAGTGCCACGGCAAACTATCCGACCAATCTCAGCGTAACTCCGGCAGCCGACAACGAGCTTGCGGCAACAGTTGCATGGAACAACCCGTCAAAAACTCTTACCAATCAGAATTTGACATCGATCGATCAAATTGTGGTTATGAGAAACAACGAGGTGATTTACACCGAAGACAATGTTACTCCTGGTGCGGCAATGTCATTTGTCGACGACACTGTGCCATGCTTCGATGCTTATACCTATAGAGTGTATGCCGTGATTAATGGACAAATAGGTAAATCGGCGGTTGTCAAAATGGTTAACATCGGTCCGACTTGCCAGTGGAAGTTTATCATTACGTCAAACAATATTATGGGATGGAGAGGCAGTTATATAGCTATCCGTAACGTTAACGGTTCGCTTGTTGACAAGGTGACGGTCGAAAATTCAACACCGGCTGCCATCAATGTGGCAATGCCTGTCGGTCAGATTCAGCTTTCATGGGTTGCCGCTGAGGGCTCAACCAGCTACACCATGTCAATCAATGTTAAAGATTCTGAAAACAATTCTGTGTACAGCTATAACGGCACGAACACAAATATGGAGGAAGGTGTCTTCTTTACAGACAACAATGGTTGTGGCAATGAAGCTCCGGCCGAGGCTCCGGCTGATTTGTATGTAACAGGCACCGACACTGACATAGTGTTGAACTGGACGGGTGTCAGAGAAGACGGATACGGATATAATGTGTACCGCGACGGCAAACTTATAAGACTGTCGTACGATACCGAATTTGTTGACGAGAATCCATCTATAGGCGGACACTGTTATTCGGTGAGTTTCTTAGGCCTGGGCGGTGAATCGGAGCTTTCGAACGAAGCATGCGGCAATGCAGGCGAGGGCTGCGATACAGGTTCCAACCTCTGGTATGAATTGCAAGCTAACTTCAAACCTATCATCACTTGGGAAGCCCCTGAAGTGAGCGAGGGTTTGAGTGGTTACCTGGTTTATAGAAAAAGGAACGAAGACGGTGAATATGAACGCGTTAAGATTGTTTCACCAAACAAAACCGAATTTAAGGACAATAGCGCATTGACCCCTGACAATTGGTATTATTATAAGGTGATACCTTATTATATGGCAATAGATTGCTACGCCGCTCCTATCAAAGCAATGTATGGCGACAATTATTATTTGAAGATTTATTATTCAACTGATAATGTCGATGAGGTGCTTGCTGGTGAAGTCGGAATTTATCCGAATCCGACAACAGGTGTGTTTACCATCGAGACGGCAAACATCACAAATGTCGATGTTTACAATCTGATTGGTCAAAAGGTGATGTCTGCGGAAATGAATGCCGACAAGGCTAATATCGACATGACAGGATTTGATACCGGCATATATATGGTTAAGGTTACAGCCGGTGGCGTTGAAATTACCAGAAAACTGTCAGTGATAAAGTAAAATTATTAAGAAGAAAATATTAGTATCAATTAAAATTTTATCAAAAATGAAAAAGTTATTAACGTTAATCGTAGCTGTAGTTCTCGGTTTCGGAACAATGTTCGCCAATCCGGTGGATGTCAATACAGCTAAAACTCTGGGACAGAAGTTTGTCCAGACAAAATTTGAGAAGGTAACAAGATCAGATCTTCAGTTGTACTATACAGTGAAGTCAGACAACGGTCAGCCGTGCGTTTATGTTTTTAACATTGGCAACGAAGGTTTTGTGTTGGTGGCAGCATCAGACAATGTACGTCCTATTCTCGGTTACTCGGAGAATGGCCCGTTCGATGCCAGCAACCCGTACAATGGTGCCATGTACATGCTTGAGACTTACAAAAACAGTATCAGCTATGCCATTGAAAACAACATCAAGGCAACTCCTGAAATCGCCAGTCAGTGGGAATCACTTGCCAAATACGGCAGACTTGGCAACTCAAGAGGTGGTAAAGTCGGACCATTGGTTCAGACCAAGTGGAACCAGAACAGCCCATATAACCTCTATGCTCCGGCAACACAGGGCGGACACGCCGGTGCGGGCGGACGCTGCTATGCAGGTTGTGTCGCAACAGCTATGGGTCAGGTGATGAAATATTGGAATCATCCGGTACAGGGTGAGGGAAGCCATGGTTACAACTGCATCGGATATGGTCCGACATATTACAACTATGGTTACCAGTATGCCAACTTCGGTGAAACTACTTATCACTGGGATCTTATGCCTAGAACACTGAGCGGCGCCACAGATGAGCAGATTGATGCAGTGGCAACATTGCTCTATCATTGCGGTGTTTCGGTTGATATGACATACGACTGGGACGGCAGCGGCACATATTCCGACTTGGTTCCTGGCGCCATGGCCAACTATTTCGACTATGACTATTGCCAGAAAAAGAACAGAAATTCATTCACTCTCACCAACTGGGTCAATATGTTGAAGGCTGAATTCGATCTGGGTCGTCCGGTTTATTATTCAGGTCAGAGTTCGGAGGGCGGTCATGCATTTGTAGCCGACGGTTACGATGAAGATGACTTTATCAGTTTCAACTTCGGATGGAGCGGTTCAGATGATGACTTCTATGCCGTTGACGCTATTGATTATGCGTCGCAGGCTGCAGCTATCTTCAACTATGTGCCTTCACATGTTTACATCAACACACTGCAGGCTCCAGCCAATCTGACAGTGACTAAGGCCAGCGATGTGGCACAACAGGCTACACTTACCTGGACTAACCCTACCAAGACTATGACAAATCAGACTGTTTCATCATATGATCAGATAGTCGTGACAAGAGAAGGCAGAGTTATCACCACTTTTGATAACCCGACTCCAGGCGCCAGCATGAGCTATGTCGACGAAGACGTGCCTTGCTATAGCACATTTGAATATAGAGTATATGCGGTGAAAGAAGGTGTTAACGGCGCATATGCTTCCGCTTCAGAATCATTCGGACCTACCTGCCAGTGGACAATTATCGGTACAACCACAAACATGGCAGGCTGGAAGAGCGGTTATTTGATTGCATACGATGGTGCAGGCCGTGAAATTAATAAATTCACCATGACAAGCAACAATCCTACATCATTCAATATGCAAATCACAATCGGCAAAGTGTCATTCGCATGGAAAGCCGGTTCAGACAATGTGTCTCTTACATTCAAGATTAAGGATTCAACAGGAGCCATCGTCTATCAGTATGAAGGCAATTCAGACGATATCCCTGAAGGTACTCTGTATGAAGGCAACAACGGCTGCGGCAATGCTGCACCGACTGTAGCTCCAAGCGATATCTATGCTACAAGTGAAGGCGACAATATCGTCCTCACATGGACAGGCATCGCCAAAGACGGATATGGCTACAACATTTATCGTGACGGTTTGCTCTTCGCTCTTGCTCACGGAACAGAATATGTTGACGTAGAACCATCTGTAGGTGGTCATTGCTATAGTGTTTGTTATTTGGGCGATGGCGGTGAGTCAGAGCTTTCAAATGAAGCTTGTGGCAATGCAGGTGAAGGCTGCGATCCGGGTGCCGATCTCAGCTTTGAGATTCAGACAACCAACTTCAAACCGATTATCAGATGGACTGCTCCGGAAGACCTCACAAGACTGACGGGTTACTATGTTTACAGAAAGACCGACGATACCGATTGGGAACTTCTCAAACTGGTGGGTGCCAACAAGACAGAATATAAGGAGACAAAGCCGTTGACAGATAACACTTGGTATTCATACAGAGTGATAGCCTACTATCAGGATATTGATTGCTACTCAGCACCGTTCAAGTCAATCTATGGCAATGAGTATTATGTGAGAATACACTACTCAACCGACGGAGTGGAGGAGAATCTGGTGCAGAATGTCGGCATTTATCCTAACCCGACCAAAGATATGCTGACAGTTAAAGCAGACAACCTCAGCAGCGTTGAAGTGTACAACTCACTCGGCCAGAAAGTTTACTCACAGACAGCCGATGCAAATGAGACAGTCATCAATATGAGTGATTTCGGAACCGGAATCTATATGGTGCGTATCATTGCCAACGGCAACGAGGTGACACATAAAGTCTCTGTTATTAAATAATTGAGCACAAAATTAAAGATATTAAGAGTGGAGTGCGAGGTTTCTCACTTCACTCTTAATTGTTGAAACCATCTAAATAAACCTATGAAATGAAAAAAATATTGTTTTTTGTCACCATCGCTCTCGGCCTCAATATCGCGATGGCTCATCCGGTGGATGTTAAAACAGCTCAGAATCTTGGAACCAAATTTGTGGAGGCGAATTTTGCCGCTTCCAACAGAGGCTTGCAACTGACACTGGCGCATACAGCATATACCGACCGCAATGCTGACTGTTTTTATGTTTTCAATGTCGGAGATGCTGGTTTTATAATTATTTCGGCGGATGACTTTTACCGTCCGGTGATCGGCTATTCGGAGAATGGCCGTTTCGATGTCAACAATATTCCTCCTGCGCTTGAAGATTATCTTGAAAACATCAGATTGGGTAGAAACGAGAGAACTAACCTCTTGTCGGCGGCTCCTGACGTCGCCGCCGACTGGCTCATGCTTCAAAAGACCGGCCAACTGGTGTCGCGTCACGGTGGCAGAGGAGTGGATTATCTGGTTCAGACACAGTGGGATCAGAGTTATCCATACAATTACTTCTGTCCTGAAGATCCGAATGGCTCGCATGGTCACACCTATGTCGGATGTCTTGCCACATCCATGGCTCAGTTGGTGTCTTTCTGGAAATATCCTGAGCACGGGAACGGCAGCCACTGCTATTATCATGAGGATTATGGCCAAATTTGTGCTGATTTCGAAAACACCTATTACGATTGGGATCATATCGCAAACAAAATCAATGAGAACTCCCCGATAGAAGAGATTGAGGCTGTGGCTTTGATAAGCTTCCATTGCGGCGTAACAATCGATATGGGTTATGGCCCTGACGGCAGCGGTGGCGCATCAGGTCCTATTCCTGGCGCAATGCACACCTATTTTAGCTTCGCCGACGCTTGTATACAGTTTCGTCGTGATGATTTTGAGACTGAGACATGGAAGAGCATGGTGCGCGAACAGTTCGACATGGGCTGGCCGATGTATTATGGTGGTTGCGATGACGGATGCCATGCTTTCATTTGTGACGGCTACGACGACCACGACATGTTCCATTTCAACCTCGGATGGGGAGGCAGCTCCGACGGATGGTATATCATTGACGAAGCGCCATATACCAATCCGGCAGACGCTATGTTTAACTTTGTGCCGCAAGTGGTCTACGATGCCACACCTAGCGCACCTACGGCTATCAGTGTTACAAAGGAGTCAGAACTGACACTTGATGCCACAATTTCTTGGACAAATCCAACGACGTATCTCGATGGAACAGCATTAACCAATATTGAGAAGATGGTCGTGATGCGCAACAATATGGTTGTGGCGGAAATCAGCGCCAACGTGACACCGGGCCAGCAGATGAGCTGGACGGATCATGTGCCATATTACGACAACTTCGGATATCAGGTATACGCTGTAAGCGGAGGCCGTAACGGCAAGCAGGTCATGTCTGATAAAATCAGTTTCGGCCCAACGTGTGACTGGAAATTTGTGTTAAGCGCCAACGGCGTGAACGGATGGAATGGCAACTACATTTCTGTGTATAGTACAGCTGGGACAGAAATAGCACAGGTTACTTTAAATTCATCAACTCCGGCGGTGGTGCATGTCGACATGCCAGTCGGTAGATGCAGCCTTGCATGGAATGCAGTTGACGATACAAATGTGACATTCACCATTAAAGATTCGAATAACAACAGCGTGTATTCTTATTCAGGCCCGGCCGACCAGTTGGGTAATGGAGTTTTCTTCGGTGCCAACAACGGCTGCGGCAACGATGCTCCTGTAGAAATGCCATCAGAATTGACTGCGTTTAACGACGGTGACGATGTGGTAATTCAATGGACTGGTATCAACGAGGAAGGATATGGCTATAACATTTATCGTGACGGTCGTATTTTTGCTCTCACAACTGAAACTCAGTATGTTGATGCGGCTCCGGCAATAGGTGGACACTGCTATCAGGTGTGCTATCTTGGCATTGGAGGCGAGTCGGAATTGTCTAACGAGGCATGCGCCAATGTGGGCGAAGGTTGCGATCCTGGCACTGATTTATGGTATGAGTTGCAGGATAACTTCAAGCCAATTATCAAGTGGACGGCCCCTGAGGATATCTCAACACTTACCGGTTACTATGTGTATCGCAAGACAGATGATACCGATTATGAGCTCGTCAAGTTGGTCGGCCCAAGCAAAACCGAATACAAGGAAAACAAACCAATGGTAAACGATACTTGGTACTCGTACCGGGTAATCGCATTCTATCAGGGTGTTGATTGCTACTCGGCTCCGTTTAAGGCAATGTACGGCAATAATTATTATGTGAGGATGTATTATTCAACCGACGGCATCAATGAGAATCTTGAGAACGCTATAGATATTTATCCAAACCCGGTCAAAGATGCCATGATTGTCAAGGCTGAAAACATCAGCGGAGTGACAGTTTACAATGCATTAGGCCAGAAGGTATGTGAAAAATCGGTTGATGCTTCCGAGGTAACGATCAACTTCCAAAGCTTGGATAGCGGAATCTATTTGGTGAAAGTTGTTGCCGACGGCAATGAGGTGACACGAAAGGTTTCGGTTCAGAAATAACAATCTGGAATAAAAAAAGGAGCCGCGTGACATGAACCCCGAAAGTTGGACAAAAAACTTTCGGGGTTTTTATATGTCAAAAGAAAAAAGAAATAAACATGGTTATGCAGAAGTGCTAAAATATATGCACTTAATTAAATCAGGCAGGTCATTTGACTCCATACATC
>JAFZXP010000046.1 GCA_017616735.1 Bacteroidales bacterium | reverse complement strand
GACCTTGTCGGCTCATTCTCTTTGGCAAATGGTATTAGCAGTCCTGTCGAGACAGCTGTTGAACTCACCACTCCTTTTGAGTACACAGGTGCTGGCAACCTGGTGATTTGCATCCAGGATGTTACCGGTTCATGGAGCGGCGGCGCAGCTAGTGTCGTCATGTCAACTACTGAATACCAAGCTCTTTATGCTTATCGTGACGGTACTACCTATGACCCATCAAATCCTGGTGTTGACGGTACTCGTCTTACAGTAAAGAGCGTTGTTAAGCTCGATATCATTGGTGACACTCCGGCAGAAGCTGGTTTGGTAGCAACACCTAACCCGATCAACATGGGCTATCGTCCAAACGGCGCTTGGATGGCTCCATTCGTTGTTGAACTGTCAAACACAGGTTTCTCACCTATCACAGTCAACGGTTTGGATGCAGAGAACGCTTACTTCACACCTAACGCTGAAGTTCCGTTCACACTCAACTACAACCAGGCTAACTTTGTTGAAATCACTACAGGTGAAGCAGAACCAGGTGCCCAGAACGGTAACCTCATCGTTCTTTACACAGGTGGTGACAGAAACGCTGCTATTATCCCAGTGTCAGCAACAGCTTATGATCCTGTTGACGGTGACGTTTGGGAGAATGCAGTCGAAGTTACAGAATTCCCATACAATGGTGAAGCTCCTGCTGACATTTACCAGAACTATGAACTTCCTGAGATTGCTGAAACAGCAAATGACGCTGTTTACGAAGTGACATTTGATTCACCGAAACTCCTCAGCGCTTCAACAACTGGCGCTGACGGTATCGCCTATGTTTACACTGAAGATTTCGAAGGTGTTGGCGGTCCATCAGATGACAACTACTATGAGTACAATGGACCAGAAGTTGGCCCAGGCCCTATGAACATGTGGTTTGGCTACAGCTACACTGGCGATAACACATTCTTCGGCACATCAACAGGTGGCGGAATGATATGGGGTTACAAGATCCCTGCAGAATATCTTCAGGAACTCGGCCTTGGCAACTGCGCTATCGTAACAGTTGAGGCAGCAGCCCGCGAAGGTTCATACTATGACCTCATGATTTTGAAGGGTGGTGTAACACCAGACCTCGACAACATGGTTTATTATCAGGCATTTGATAGCTATGAGCCATACTATTTCTTCGATATCAACCTCGATGAACCACAGTTCTTAGGTGATGACGAGAATATCTGGGTGATGTTCTATTCAGATTCTCCATATGCAGCATACTGCGGCAAACAGCCAGTTGATGCAACCAATGGTAAGATTTGGTACACAACCAACCTTTCAACATGGTACAGCAACACAACTTACACTCCTCAGATTTACACTCGTTTCCTCGAGTTACCTACAGGTCGCGAAGTTACAGTTAACCTCGCTGACATGAAGATTAGAGAGAGCGAGCCAGCCGCTGGCGAACTCGCTGAAGCTAACGGTAATGTAATGGGTGTTGCAAAAGCACAGATGCAGAAAGCTAACCGTGGCAACCGCGAAGCCGGTTTGGTTGACGAAATGTATGTCCCGGCAGGTACATACTATGTTGCAATGGCTTCATCAGATGCCAACTTCCCTGTCAGCATCGACGCAGTTGACGCTCCAGCTCCGGTACAGGCTACAGTTTTGTATCCATACGATGGTGAAACATACGTTGAATATCCTTACCTCGCTCAGTGGACACTCGGTGACTACACAGAAGAGATGCAGGTGCTCATTGGTTTGGTTTATCCTCCAACAACACCTCTTATCGACTGGACAAGCGACCTCGTTGAGACAGCAGTCTTACCAGAGTTGCAGAACAACAAGACATACTTCTTGCAGGTGAACGAGCGTAACGCCGTCGGCACAACATACGGTGAGATCGTTGGCTTCACAACACCTATCGATGAAGTCGAAGGCTTCACAGCAGAGAGCACAGAATTGTATCCTGGTGAAAGCGCAGTGTTCACATGGGACGCTAACCGTTCAATCAAGGGTTACAACATCTATCAGGATGGTGTTAAACTCAACGAAAACCTGATCACAACAACAACTTACACAGTTGAAGGTCTTGAATACAACATGACAAATGGTTACACATTCAACGTAACAGCTGTTTACGATGAAGGTGAATCATTCTTCTCAGATGACATTGTTGTTTACATGACTGGTACAGGTTTTGTGAACGGTCACGTTTGGGAGTATGACAGCATCACCCCTGTGTACAATGTTCAGATTGCTCTTGAAGGTACAGACGAGTATGGCCATGAGCAGATCCTCTACTTGGAGGGCACAACCAACCCGAGCGGTTACTACACAGGTGAGGCTCTCGCCGGTAACTGGCAGGCTGTCGGTTATAAAGACGCTTATCAGCCATCATACAGCGAAGAGTTCGCTATCAACTTCACAGAGACAACAGATGACATCGACGTCATCTTGCTCGAAGACTGGGCTCCGCTTCAGATGATTAAAGCAACTGAGGAAGAGAACGACGTTTTGGTTGAATGGTCATGGGAGCCAGCTGAAATGATTGTCGACTTCGAAACAGGCGACTTCACACAGGCTGAGTTCACACTGCCAGCACAGTATCCATGGACTATCACAACAACCAACCCATACGAAGGCACATACTGCATGAAGTCAACTTGCGAAGGCATTGCAAGCGGCACTTCATCAATCGAGGCAACAGTTGATGTTCCTTACGAAGGCAAGATGGGCTTCTGGGTAAGAGTTTCTTCAGAAACCAACTACGACAAGTTCCACTTCTATATCGACGGTGTTGAGCAGGGTCAGGCAATGAGCGGCCAGCTCGCATACGCTTATAAGGAGTACAGCGTCACAGAAGGCACACACACCTACAAGTGGGAGTATGCTAAGGACAGCTCAGTGAACAGCAACGACGACTGCGTGTATGTTGACTACATCACAATGTATCGTCAGGATGTTCCAGTTCCTCCGACACCAGGTGCACAGACATACGACTTCGAAGACATGACAATGCAGGGCTGGACAGCTATCGACGGTGGTTCACCGGCTGGTTACGGCTGGCAGCTCGTCAGCGACAAGATCGGCACAGGTTACGGTCACAACGCATCAACCGACGCCGTGATGTCACAGAGCTATGACAACAACTACGGTGTTGTTTATCCGGACAACTACCTTGTCGCTCCGGCAAGAATCGCTGCTCAGAACGGTGCAGCTATCAGCTTCTACGCTTGCGCTCAGGACGCTTCATACGCAGCCGAGCACTTCGGCGTCGCAGTGTCAACAGGCAATGCTACAGCAGCCGACTTCACAACCATCCAGGAGTGGACAATGACAGCTAAGGGCAGCGCCAACAATGCTGACGAGGCTAAGAGCGAAATCCGCGGCACACGCGCACAGGGCAGCTGGTATCAGTACACAGTCGACCTCAGCAGCTATGCTGGCCAGCAGATCTGGGTGGCTATCCGTCACTTCAACTGCTCAGACCAGTTCTATCTCCTGGTTGACGATATCACATTGAACGACGGTTCAGCAAAACGCGGCGGCAACGATCGTACAATGTCTAACTACATCCTCTATCGTAGAAACAACTACGGTGACACTCTCGTTGAGCAGATCGCAACACCTGGTATCGACGTGATGAGCTATGTTGACGCTCAGTGGCCAAACATCCCGTTCGGTGAGTACCAGTGGGGTATCCAGGCCAAGTACGACGGCAACCACCACTATCCTGAGATGGGTCGTGCTACAACAGCCGGTGAGCTTTCTATCGACTTCGAAACAGGCGACTTCAGCCAGTTCGCATTCGTTAACACTTCAGCATATCCTTGGACAATTGTAACAGACAATAGTTCATATGTGATGAAGAGCAGCAACAGCGGTGTTTCTAATTCAGAGTCGGCAATCAGCGCAACAGTTGAGTACGTCGCCGACGGTACAGTGAGCTTCGAAGCTCTCTGCATGGGTGAAGGTACTTCAACAGCTTGGGACAAGTGCATCTTCGAAATCGACGGCGCACAGCAGTTTGCTTATGGTGCAAGTGTTACAGGTTGGAACAACTATTCATTCCCTGTGACAGCCGGTACACACACCTTCACTTGGAAGTACACCAAGGACGGTAGCGTGAACCCAACAGGCGACTACATGGAAGTTGACAATATCACATTCAACGGCGTAGCCGGTGGTAGTGGTAGCGGCAGCAGCAACACAATTGGTGAAGGCTTCGGCTATTCAGATGTCATCTGGTCAAATATCATTGAGAAAGACATGACAGCTGACGTTGTGTTCAATGTGTCATTGAACAATGGTCAGTCACCAGTTGGTGCAGCTATCGCAATGGTTGGTGCACAGACATACAACGGCACAGTTGATGAATTCGGCATCTGCGAATTCCCGGCAGTCCGTAAGGGCAACTACGACATCACAGTGACATTAGCAGGTTACGATGAAGTCGTGATGATTGGCGAAGTGATCGAAGAAAACGAAATGGAGTTCAATGTAACACTCGTTGAACAGATTGCCCCTGTTGCTGAACTTTACGTATCACCTACAGGTTGGGTGATGTGGGAAGGCGGCTCAGCTCCAGGTCCAGGTCCACAACCAGGTGGTGATGAGACATTCACAGAAGGCTTTGAAGGCGGTTTGAACGGCTGGAACGTTCTTACAGTCAACGCCGGTGAGGGTGAATGGATCCACAGCGACGACAACCTCGGTGGTTATGACTACACAGAACTCGCACACACAGGTACAGGCTTTGCAATGTGCTATTCATATGTTGACTATGTTGGTCCATACGACACAGACAGCTACCTGTACACACCTCAGAAGTATAGCATCGTCAATGGTTCAACATTGACATTCTGGGCTGACAATGCTAATGACAGCTATCCTGAGAACTTCTCAGTGTGCGTCGCAACAGCCGACAACCCGACAGCTGCTGACTTCACACAGGTTTGGGCCGGTGGTGCTAAGGGCACAGGCAATGGCGGTGCAGCAATGCGTCACCAGAACAACCGTTATCAGAACTGGCGTTCACACAGCATCGACTTGAGCGCATACGCAGGTCAGGAAGTTTACATCGCATTCCACGATGTCAACTACGACGCATATGAAATCTGGATTGACGACGTTGAGCTCGCAGTTGCTAACAAGGGCAATCGTACAGCTTTGAACTACATCGTCATGCTCGACGGTCAGGTTCAGGGTGACACAGAAATGCCATTCTACCAGCACGACGTTGAAGGTCTTGAGGCAGGTTCAGAACACATCACAAAAGTCAGAGCCGTCTACACAGGTGGTAACAGCGATTGGGCTGAATACACATGGACATACACTCCATGCGATAACTACACAGGTATGCAGGCAGTCAACATCGAGGCTGACGGCAGCAATGTAACAGTTTCGTTCGTACTCCCAGAAGGTGGTCAGCCAAATCCTCCAACACCTCCAACACCAGGTACAGGTGAGTGGTACTACTATGACAATGGTGTCAACGAAGACGCTATCGGTACAGGTGGTAGTAACTTCTGGTGGGGCGTGATGTTCCCAGCTGGTTCATACACTGGTAACATGGTGACAAAAGTTGCAGCATACGACTACATGGCTATGACAGGTACAGTCACTATCTACAACGATGGTGCAACAGCTCCTGCTACAGCAGTTGGTACAATGAACGTCACAATGACAGGTTCAGATGACTTCGTTGAATACGAATTTGCAGAACCAGTTGTTATCGATCCATCAAAGAATGTTTGGGTTGTATTCTACAATGGAAGTGGTGCTTCATATCCGGCAGCAGTTTGCGCCAACACAGGCGATGCTAACGGTCGTTGGGTGTCACTCGATGGTTCAACATGGGAAGACCTTGCTGGCTACAGCTTGAACTACACATTCATGGTTCGCGCATACGTGGCTTCAGGTGCTAAGGGCGAAGTTGTTGAGATTTCAGCTCCTCAGGGCACAGCTGGCAATGGCACATTTGCTAACGCTGGTATTGCCAAAGCACACAGAAGCAGCCGCGACATGTGGGACTTCCTCGGCTACTTCGAGGCTGCTGAAGGTGGTCACTACGGCGTTGCATCAGACGGTGAATACTTCTACACCAGCAACTGGGGCTACAGCGCTGCAGCACACAACTTCTACAAATATGAATTGGACGGCACAGTTGTTGAAGGCTTCGATATTGCAGGTTGCGGTACACTCCGTGGTATGACATACGACGGCCAGTACTTCTACGGCGTTGCTAACAGCAGCACAATTTACTGTGTTGACCTTGCTAACCACACATTGGTTGGTACAACAACATCAGCATACGGTGCAATGCGTGCTATTACATACGATCCAGTACGTGACGGCTTCTGGGTAGTCGGTAACTGGTCAGGCAACCTGACACTCATCGACCGTACAGGTGCTATCGTCCAGGCTGGTCCAGCTCCAACAAGCGCAGCAGATTGTGCTTACTACATGGATCCAGACGGCGTTGAACACGTGTTCTGCTTCAACAATGGTACAAACGATGTTGACGATTACAACATTGCAACTAACACCATCACATCAGCAGTGTTCAATGTTTCAGGTTCAGCTATTACAGGTTCAGCAGGTGGTTGCTTCGTTGGCACATATGACAACAAGACTTGCTTCTTCGCTGACTGCCAGCAGAGCCCGAACTACATTGCTATCTATGAACTCGACGGCGAAGCTCCAGTGCCACCAACACCACCAACACCACCAACAGGTGATGTTCTCGGTGCATTCATCTTCGTTGATGGCGAACTCATTACTTACGAACCTGTGACAACTTCACCTTACACATTCAGCATCGACTTCCCAGGTGAATACGATGTCTGCGTAAGAGTGGTTTACAGCGACTATGCAATGTCATGCTACGAGTGCGAGACAGTTGTGATCGGCGAGGTTACTTGCGATCCTGTGACAGACCTGACAGCTATTCCATACGAATACAATGGCAACAATGGTGCTTTGGTTTCATTCACAGAACCAGCTGGTGCAGTATCATACAAGATTTATGTTGAAGGTGAGCTCCTTGGCAGCTTGTCAGCTCAGCCAATCTTCATCAACTTCGAAGGCGCACCTGACGGTGATTACTTGATCGGTATCGTCGCTGTCTACGATGACTGCGAGTCAGATATGGAAACAGTAGTCTTCGGTTGGGATGCAGTTGAAGAGAACGCTGTTGTAAGCGCTATCTATCCTAACCCAACAAGCGGTGATCTCCACATCAACGCCACAGCTATGACACGTGTAAGCGTGTACAACACAGTTGGCCAGATGGTTTATGACCAGACTGTGAACTGCGACGAGATGGTACTCGACATGAGCCAGTTCGAGGCCGGTGTTTACATGGTGAACATCGTAACCGAAAACGGCACAAGCGTGAAGAGAATCACAGTTGTGAAGTAAGCATAACCATTAAGGTTATATAAGAATAAAGGGCTTCCGAAAGGGGCCCTTTATTTGTTAATAGTTAGCAGTTAGCAGTTGACAGTTGACAGTTGACAGTTGACAGTTAGCAGTTGACAGTTAGCAGTTGACAGTTGAGAGTTAAAAGTTGGGAGGTTGGATGGGGTGGGGCGTAAAATGGGGGAGATTTTGTGGTTTTGGGGTGGAAAATGAAGGTGATAGACTTGAGATGATAAAAGCTTTGTGAGGGTTTTGTTTTATTACATGTAACGGGAATTCCTAAAAAATTTTAGTTAAAATTTATTAACAAATAAAAAACATGGAAACTTTGGGAATTGCAGGTTAAGTTGTTGAATATCAACAATGAAAACTGCTTGTAAGAGATTAGTCGTTTTTCATACGACTAATTTTTTTTGTGCCCGTAAATTTGCTATGACAATTTTAAATCTTTGAATCTTTAAATTAAGAAAGGAATTAATCATGGGAACCTTAAGAAATTCAGTTCATCTGATTGGCCGTCCAGGAATGGATCCGGAGGTTAAATCATTCGGCGAGGGCAAGATTCTCGCGCACTTCACTTTTGCCACCAACGAAAAGCACTACAACGATCAAATGGAGCTTGTGGAGGAGACCGAGTGGCATAACATAGTAGCGTTTGGCAAGACTGCCGAGCGTGCAGGTAAAATCATCAAGAGGGGACGTTTGACGGCCATTGAAGGCAAGATACAGACACGTCAGTATGAGGACAGCAACAAAAACAAGAGGTACTTCACAGAGATTGTGATGGACGAGTTCATGCTGATTGACAGGATGAGTAACGAGGATGACTTGAAAACAGACAAGAATTGATTCATGGACGGGTCCATCCGCTATGGAAATCCCAGTTTCCATTTATCATATTCATATACAATAGTAATTCTCATCTTTGATTATAGTTTTACGATGCTCATAAAATTGGTTTCATCTTTGGTTATGGTTATATAAATCACAAATGTCAGGTCGGATGGACCTCACATGAATTTCATGATGGGGGTATGAAAAAAAAGGCTATCTTTGTTGTCGGAATATAACACTTACTTACAATGAAGATAGTCTTTTTAGAGCCATTGGGACTTACTGTCGACGCCATAGAGAGCGCCTGTGCCACATTAAAGGCCGCTGGACACGAAATAGTTGTGTATCCGGATAGAAACCCGCAAGAAAATATAAAGCGTGCAGAAGGCGCTGATATTGTCGTAGAGAGCAATATGCCCTTGCGTAAAGATTTCCTGGACGCATGTCCGAAACTTAAGATGCTGTCGATAGCGTTTACCGGTCTGGACCACATTGACATGGAAGAATGCCGTCGTCGCGGCATTACTGTGATGAACGCTGCCGGGTATTCGACCGAGGCAGTGGCCGAAGAAACCATATGCATGATGATAGGATTATATCGTCATGTGATTGAGAATGATAAGATTACGCGTAGTTGCAAGGGCCCGTCGATGGCACCAGGACGTGAGATCGCCGGAAAAACTGTCGGTATCATAGGAATGGGAGCTATCGGACAGCGTACGGCTTTGCTGGCTCAGGCATTCGGATGTAAAGTGATAGCATGGAACAGAACTCCGCGTCAAATGGCAGGAGTGAAATTTGTTGACAAGTCAACCTTGCTCAAAGAGTCGGACATTGTGGCGTTGCATATCGCCCTGAACGACGAAACCAGAAACTTTTTGACGGCAAAAGACTTTGCAATGATGAAACCGTCGGCTGTTGTAGTCAATGCGGCGCGCGGTCCTGTGGTGAACACCGACGACCTTGCCACAGCTTTGAAAAACGGTGTCATTGCCGGAGCAGCACTCGATGTGTATGACGGCGAGCCGCCTCTGAAAGCCGACAATCCACTGTTGACGGCTCCAAATACCATGCTTTTGCCTCATATCGGATTTGCTACGAAAGAAGCGTTCCAACTCCGACTGGGAATCGTTGTTAATAATATTGAAAATAAGTTAGAAGTTAGTAGTTAGAAGTTAGTAGTTATAATATTTATACTCATGGAAGATTTTGGTGGATTTTTAAGAAAGAAATGTATGGGCTTTGCCGTGGATATTGTAAATGTGTATAAGTATTTGATTTATAATAAAAAAGAATATGTTTTATCCAAACAGTTATTGAGAAGTGGGACCAGTATTGGGGCAAATTTAGTTGAAGCACAGAATGGTATCAGTAAAAAGGATTTCTTAGCTAAAATTTTTATTTCTCAAAAAGAAACTGCCGAAACAAGTTATTGGATAGAATTGTTACATGAAACAAATTATATTGACAAAGAAGAATTTAACAAAATAAATTCTAAGTGTATTGAGCTCAATCGTTTGTTTAACAGTATTACAAAAACCATACAAAACAGTTAATAGTTAGAAGTTAGAAGTTAGTAGGTTAACTTCTAACTTCTAACTCCTAACTCCTAACTATTTAGTAATAACGATTCCAAGGTCGCGGTTGATGCGATTGCGGAGGTCGTCGAGTTTTTTCTTCTTTTCAAGTATGATGAGTTGATCGTCTGCGTCGGCCGCGTCGCGAAGCTCGTTCATGATTTCACGCCTGCGGTCTTCGATTACCATGTCTTTGAAACGCAAAATCGACATGATGACGGTTTTTTTCAGCACGTCGTCTTCGGTTTTTACGACTATGCGGTGACGTCGCCAGTCGTCGAGGCGGTATTGTGAACTGAGAAGGTTGGCTGCCAGCTCGGCCACATCCTGGTCCTCGCTCGAGATGAAGTCCTGTGCCGTGGGTAGAACGTCCGAGTCCAGACCTTGGTTGAAGGCATCGAAAATCTTTTTGTGCGTAGCATCGCGGAATGGGACGTCGTTGTATAACAAATCGTCAATAATTGCTGAGGCGATGGTGGTGGTGTAAGTGATGTCGTTGCCTGACTCATCGTGCAAAGTGTTGCCCTCTTCGTCTTTTTCTTCCATTACAATGGTGTCGCTGCCGTGAGTGAGCAGAAGCTTCACTAGCTCCTGTTCCTGATAGAAACCGGCTGGTTTTTCAGGCTCGGTCGGTATGGGCTGCTGAGGCTGCTGGGGTATATCGACGGTCTGAGGCATTTGCGAAGGGTCGATACCGAGCTGCTTGCGGTATTTCGCGCGAAGAATCTTGTTGAGCTCGTTCATCAGCGTCTGCTCGGCCACCTCCAGAGTACGGCTGCATTCCTTGATGTATGTGGCGCGGTAGATGGGGTCGGGGATGACAGAGATGGTCTCGACTATGTCTTTGATGACGCTGGCTTTCTTGATAGGGTCGTTTTTGGCGTCCTTCAGCAACAGATTGGTCTTGAAACTGATGAAATCTTTGGCGTTGTCGGCCAGATATTTTGTGACGTACTCGATGGGGTTGTGCTGCACGAAGGTGTCGGGGTCGTCTTCGGGCGGAAGAACAACTATGCGTACATTCATGCCCTCTTCCAAAACCATGTTGGTGCCACGCAACGCGGCATGAATGCCTGCGGCGTCGCCGTCGTAGAGTATGGTGACGTTTTTGGTGTAGCGGCTGATCATGCGCACCTGCTCGGTGGTCAACGAGGTGCCCGAGCTTGCCACGACGTTTTCTATTCCAGCCTGGTGCATCGACAGAACATCGGCGTATCCTTCAACTAAAATGCAGTTGTCGAGGCGGGCGATTTCGTTTTTAGCGAAGTAAATGCCATACAGAGTCTGGCTTTTGTTATAGATTTCCGATTCGGGCGAGTTGACGTATTTAGCCTTGGTTTTGTCGTTGGTCAGTATGCGTCCGCCAAAGCCGATGACTTTGCCTGTGAGGTTGTGGATGGGAAATATGACACGGCCCTGATAACGGTCGTAGGAGCGGTGCTCGTAGCTTCCTGTGAGACCGACTTTTATCAGCAAATCCTTGTCGTAGCCGTGTTGTGTGGCATAGTCGGTAAAGGCCGAGCCGCCGTTAGGGCAATAACCTAGCTGAAACCGGTTGATGATGGCGTCGCGGAAACCACGCTCGCGGAAGTATGCGAGGCCTACCGACCGTCCTTCGTCGGTATCCATCATGGTTTGTGAAAAATAGTTTTGCGCGAAACTGTTGATGTTGAACATGCGTTCGCGTTCGTTCTGCGCAGCCAGTTCTTCGGGTGTCTGTTCGCGTTCCTCTATCTTGATGCCATATTTTTTGGCCAGGTAACGCAGCGCTTCGGGATAGGAATAATGCTCGTGCTCCATTATGAAGTGCACCGAGTTGCCTGCTTTGCCGCATCCGAAGCATTTGAAAATATTGCGGGCGGGGTTGACGCTGAACGACGGGGTTTTTTCCTTGTGGAACGGACAAACTCCCCACATGTTCGACCCGCGTTTCTTCAAAGTCACGAACTCGCCCACCACGTCTTCGATACGTGCTGTCTCAATGATCTGTCGTATGGTTTCACTTGGAATCATATGGCCCAGATTAAGAGTCCGATAATGATGACAATGCCCGAAACTACAAGGTCAATCAGGCAAAAGCCCATAATGTCCTTGGCGTTGAGTTTGGCTATGGCCAGTGCCGGCAGTGCCCAGAAAGGCTGTATGAGGTTGGTCCAGGCATCGCCCCAGGCGATAGCCATTCCGGTGAGACCATGGTCGACGTTAAGCGCATCGCCGGCAGCGAACATGATAGGAGCCTGAATGGCCCAGTGACCGCCGCCCGAAGGCACAAACATATTCAAAATGGCCGCACACAGGAAGGTGTATATTGGATAAGTGGTTGACGTTGAGATGTTTACAAAAGCTTCGCTGACGACAGTGCCAAGGCATATACCCGATGCGCCCCGACCGGTGATGATGCCCATGATGCCCGCGTAGAACGGGAACTGCAGCAGTATGCCGGCAGCGCCACCCACCGACTTGCCGAAGGAACGCACGTAGGCTATCGGGGTTTTATGCAAAACTATTCCGAGGAAAAGGAACAGCAATATCACTGCGCCGAGGTCGAAAGAAGATTTCTTTATAAACAGATTGATAATCAGGTATGTGAAGCCTAATGCGGCAAGTATTATGCTTAACACACGGCTGTTTTCGAGTTTGGTGGCCGGAGTGTTGGGCTTGTCGCTAAAGGTTTCCTCTTCTTCTTTCAGAAGCGACGGGTCGATGGTGACCACGTTAAGCCCCTTGGGATGCATCATCGAGTTGATGACCACTATCGCGATGGTGACTATAACCACCATGATGACATTATGCGGGTCGAGTATGGTGCGTGTGACGGGTATTGTAGATGTGATGACTCCGTTGGTGGCTTTCACCAGATCGTTGAGGTCGGAAGCCATTTTCAAAGGAATTGATCCTGAGATGCCTGCGTGCCATACCACAAAGCCGCTGTAGGCCGAAGCTATGAGCAGACGGTAGTCGACGCCGCGCATTTTTTTGGCTATCTCCTTGGCGAAGATGGCGCCCACTATCAGACCGAAGCCCCAGTTGAGCCAGCATGCCACAGCCGATATGACTGTGACCAAGGCGATGGCTGTGGCCGGTGTCTTGGGCTTGGATGCAAGGCTGCTGATGCCTTTTTTTATCAATGGGGCGGCGGCCAGGGTCGCGCCTGTGACAAGCACCAGAGCCATCTGCATTGAGAATCCGAGCAGGTTCCACACGCCGCCGCCCCAGTTGCCGACCACTTCCCAAACAGTCTGATGACATACAGGGATGGCGATCAGGATAGCGGCGAAAGTGAGGATGATGGCGAAAATGAAAGGTTCGGGCAGATATTTCTGCATGAAATTGACGCATCCCGAGATAATGCTCTGGAAAACGCTGCTTTTCGATTCGGAACCCTTGTTTGTCATTCTATAGCCATTTTTATAGTTTTTGTCAAGCCGTCGGCGTTGGCGATTTTAAGCAAATAAAAGCCTTTCGGAAGATTGTCGACCGGAATGACAAGCTCGTCGACGCCACTGCCCAACACAAAGTCACGATTATATGAAATTTGCCCCAACATGTTGATTAACATGATGTTGGCTTTACCGATATTATCCTGATAAAACCTTACGTAGACATTGTCTTTGGCAGGATTGGGGAACACGTCGTACTGCAACTGGCCGGCCAGCAACTCGTCGACGCCTATTGTGCCGCCTACAGCCAGCTCCATGATGACCGGAAGATGATCTGAATTGGCATAAAGGGCATCGGCCACCTCGTCTGAAACGGCTAAGTTGACACCCTGGTTGATGCTTTGGTTGAAATGCCTGCCGTCCTGACCGAGGGCCTGATAACTGCCGTTGATGTAACGGATATGCTCGCGTCCGCCGTAGACACTTTCCGACATCAGGATGAAATCGAAACGGTCGTCCATGCCTCCAGAGGAATGGCAGCCGTTGTCGTCACGATGTGTGGATTGCGTGTGATAGTTGGCAAACGCGCCGTTGTTGTTCCAGTTGCCCACACCGTAAGGGTAGAGCGGATCGACAAAATAAGCGTCAGGATAGGTGGTGCTGTTGGTAAAAGTCTTGTAAGCCTGCTCGGTGGCGGTGTAGAGGTTGAAATCGCCCATGATCAGGACATTGTCGCCACGGTAATTGGCTTCGAGATATCGCATGGTGTTCTCGGCCATGATTTTACGCGTACCTTCGTTGGCAGCGGCCGAGCCGGCTTTGAGGTGGGCAACCACACAGACCAGCTTGGTTTGTCCGCTCTCGTCGCTGTTGACACGGAACTTATACACGTCGACATCGCGGGTGTAAGAATTGGCCACGTCGTGCGACAGTAAAGTTACCTTGGTTGAGTTGTAGAATATGCAGTTGGTGAGCGATGAGTTGGCTGTGTTGGCTCCGGCGCTTGCCATCCAAATGTTTGTCCCGTCGATATTCAGGTTGTTGCGCAGAAAATCGTTGGGTAAAGATGTGGATTTTCCCATCTCGCAGACTGTGAAGATGTCGGGGTAATAGGCTGTGAGTATGGTGCGGATGTAGGCGTTTTTGTTGTTTATATTGTTGTTGGTGTTGTCGCAACCGCCATAGTTGTTACCGTAGTTGAGCAGGTTGTACTGCATCACCTTCAGCGTGTCGGGCTGGTTGCCTAGCGCTGAAAATGATGCAATCACCAGCAATAATATAAAAGATATCTTTTTCATGGTTAATCGATGCGTTTGAGCATGCTGATTTCGGCAGGTGTGAGGAAACGCCAGTGTCCGCGAGGCAGGTTCTGCTTGGTGAGGCCTGCTATCATGACGCGGTCGAGCTTCATCACTTCATAGCCGAGACTTTCGAATATGCGGCGCACGATATGGTTGCGTCCTGAATGAATCTCGACGCCGATTTCGCGCATTGTCATATCGTCTTCAACATAGCTGATTTTGTCGACCTTAATCGGGCCGTCTTCGAGCTGAAGGCCGTTTTGTATCTTTTCGAAGTCGCTGTCAGTCAGAGGCTTGTTGAGTGTGACATGATACAGCTTCTTGACTTCGTGGCTTGGATGAGTGAGGGTTTTGGCCAGTTCTCCGTCGTTGGTGAGGAGCAAAAGGCCGAGTGTGTTGCGGTCGAGGCGGCCGACAGGATAGATGCGTTCCTGGCAGGCACCTTCGACGAGCTCCATCACAGTGTGACGCTCGTACGGATCGTCGCTGGTGGTGATGACGCCTTTAGGCTTGTTCAAAAGCACATAGCGCAACTTCTCGCGGCTGAGAGTCTGTCCGCCGTACATGACCTTGTCGCTAGTCTTGACTTTGGTGCCGAGTTCGGTTACAACTTCACCGTTCACTGTCACGGCTCCGGCGAGGATGAGGTCGTCGGCCTCGCGGCGTGAGCAAATGCCTGAATCGGCAAGATATTTGTTGAGACGGATCTCGCCTGTGGCTTGCGGGCGGTCGTATTCCGGATCTTTCTCTCTGCGGTAGCCGCGGCGTCCGCCACGCGGGCGTTCGTCGTCACGGTCGAATTTGCGGCCGAAAGGTTTCTTGCCGAAAGGTTTGCGGTCTTCACGGTCGTCATCGTTTCTTCTTGAAAAACCGCGTCTTGCCGGTTTTTCATCATCTTCAAAGTGTTTTCCGAAAGGCTTTCTGTCACGATGTTCATTACGGTCGTCGTCACGACGTCCGAAACTTTTCTTTTCGCCGAAAGGCTTTCTGTCACGATGTTCATCACGGTCGTCATCACGACGTCCGAAACTTCTTTTTTCACCGAATGGTTTCCTTTCGCCGAAAGGACGTCTTTCACGGTGTTCATCATCGCCTTCACGGCGAGCTTTTTCTCTTTCAAACTGCTCCAATCTCTCGTCGCTGAATCTTCTCACTTCGGCAGTTTTACGTCTGGCAACATGCTGGCGTTTGCCATTTCTTTCTTCGTTATTCATTTAATTATAATTAATTATAAAATTGGGCTGCAAAATTACGAAAAAATCGGCATCAGACAGCAAAAGACAAATTTATTTTTGTGATTGGAAATAAATTCGTATATTTGCAAGATTAATTTAAGACACAAACATGAAAAAACTATCATTTTTACTGATTATGCTGGTTTGCGCAGTGTTCGCGCAAGCTCAGATTGCCACCAACATCTATTGGGTGCAGTTTACCGACAAGGCCAATTCGCCTTATTCCATTGATAATCCGGATGAGTTTTTGAGTGCGAAGGCTCTGGAGCGCCGCGCACGTCTGAACATTGCCGTGGACGAATACGACCTGCCGGTCAATCCTCAGTATCTGCAGGCTGTTGCCGATTGCGGAGCCCAACTGATCAACCCTTCGAAATGGTTGAACGGAGTGTCGGTATATGCCACATCACAAAGCGTCATTGACGCCATCAACGCCTTGGAGTTTGTCGAGGTGGTGCGCAATTGCCCTGACAATCCGCAAGCTCAGCAGTGGAAAGAGCGCTGGATGGCCGAAGAAATGACATCTGTTGTCAAATCGACTGTTTCGAGAGGTTATTACGGTGGAGCCGAGACTCAGGTTACACAGCTGAAAGTGGATGAGATGCATGCTCTTGGCTTTGACGGAGCAGGTGTCATCATCGCTGTTTTGGACGGCGGATTTGTCGGTACGCCCGACCAACATTGCTTTGACAGGATTCGTGAAGAAGGCCGTCTGATGGCTACACGCGACTTCGTGTTTGGCTCGACATCGATTTATTCACAAAGCTCCCACGGCACCTCATGTTTCAGCACTATTGGAGCTTATGATCCGAATAACATGGTAGGTACTGCTCCGATGGCAACGTTTATCCTTATTCACACCGAAGACGGTGACGTAGAAAACATTGTGGAGGAATACAATTGGGTGTCGGGCGCTGAATATGCCGACTCGCTTGGCGTTGACATTTGCTCGACATCGTTGGGATATATCGATTTCGATATGCCGCAGTGGGATCACACTTTCCCGCAGTTTGACGGTCATACGGCACCTATGACACTAGGAGCTGAGATTGCTGCAAGCCGCGGCATCATTTGCACCAATTCGGCCGGCAACGAAGGCAGTGGCACTTGCACACTGGGCATCCCAGCCGACGCTGAGCATATCATAACTGTGGGTGCCGTCGACGCCAATGGTGAGCGTGCTTATTTCAGCTCAGTAGGCCCTACATACGACGGCCGTATCAAGCCGGACGTGATGGCAATGGGCGAAGACACTTACGTAGCCTCGGGTTATCCTGGTTGGCAGCCTTATTACAACGGTAGTGGCACATCGTTCTCGAACCCTGTTTTGGCCGGTGCTGTGGCATGTTTGCGTCAGGCGAGACCATACGCGTCGGTGCAGGAGATTTGCGACGCCGTGCGCGCGGCAGGCAATAACGCAAGCAATCCGAACAACTATGATGGCTACGGTATTCCTGACTTCACACAAGCTCTTGAATTTCTGAGCGTTGGCGAAGTGGTGATGCCCGAAAAGGAAATCGTTAGCATTTATCCCAACCCAAGTAAAGGTGAGGTAAGGGTTTCTGTTAAAGAAGGAGTTGTCGTTAATGAGGCAACGTTATACGACATTGCTGGTAAAATGTTGTTTAATACCACGAATATCAATAAATTAGAAGCATTTATAAGCAATCTGAATTCAGGTGTTTACACTGTGAAAATTGGTTCGGACAATAGCTGTCAGATTTTGAAAGTCGTCTTGACGAGATAATAACTGGAGATTTAAGACGTCAGAAATGGCGTCTTTTATTACAATTTATTGTGAATTTTTGTATACAATATCAAAATAATTATTATTTTTGCAAAAAATTCACAATATAATGGGAAAATCAGAGCTGATTCGAATTGGAAAAGTAATTCGTGACAGACGCAAACAGCTTGGTGTGAACCAACAAACGCTGTCGGAGCTTGCTGGCATTGGAATTAATACCTTGCTTGCTGTCGAACGTGGCGAAGGCAACCCGCAATTATCGACAATGCTCGCAATTCTTGACACTTTAGGTCTTCAGTTTGAAATCAAACTAAAAACCATGAGCTATGAGACAGTGTAAGGTGCTTGTTAAAGATCGTGAGGCAGGTTTACTGATTGAAACCGACAGCCATTCATATAACTTCGTTTATTGTGAAGGATACGATGGTGAACCGGTATGTTTGGCGATGCCTGTACGTCAAGAGCCGTACTCTTCAGAGAATCTGTTTCCGTTTTTTTTCAATTTATTGTCGGAAGGCGCCAACCGAGAAATGCAGTCGCGCCTGTTGCATGTCGATGAGAATGATGATTTCGGCATTTTGCTTGCAACGGCTCAAACCGACACAATCGGTGCAGTAACTGTAAAACCAATTTAATTATGGAAACTTTAAGATTTTGTCCGTCGACATTGGCGGAGGGCTTTGATACATTTTCTCCAACGGCCAGAAAGCAGTTATTCGATGGCCGTAAAGTATCGCACATTCTTAATTTCGACAGTCCAAACAGCGAAAATACTGAAGCTCAAGAATTCGTAAAACACGTCGGTCGTATTTCCCTTTCGGGAGTGCAGCCTAAAGCGGGACTGTTGCTGGATGCAAATGACAACCTTGTTAAGCCTGCCGATGGCGAGCGGTCACGATATATTCTTAAACCGGCACCAATGTCGTATTCGATGCTGGAACGAAAGTTTTGTCCGGCTAATGAGCACTTGACAATGCAGTTGGCGGCACAAGTTTATGGAATAGAGACTGCGGCCAATGCAATTTGTTTTTTCAAAGACGGTGAGATGGCTTATCTCACTAAAAGATTTGATATTGACAAAGACGGAACGAAGTTTCAGCAAGAAGATTTCGCATCGTTGGCAGGCCTGACGAAAGCCAATGGCGGTAGCGATTACAAATACAACAACTTGAGTTATGAAGAATGTGCTGAAATCATCCGCACATATGTCAGAGTTGCAGCTATTGATATTTTGAAGTTTTTTAGGATAATAGTTTTCAATTATCTGACACTTAACGATGATGCGCATTTGAAGAATTTCTCGTTGGTCAACCGTGATGACGGAGAGTATCGTCTTGCGCCGGCATACGATTTGATAAACACCGACTTACACCTGCGCGAACATAGAATATTTGCTCTTGACAAGGGTTTGTTTAAGGAAGGCATGCAGTTTTCCGACGTGAAAAGTGTGTACCGAAAAGATTTTGAGGAGTTTGGACGTCGCATAGGTCTGAACAAGAATCTTGTCACACATGAGATTGACAGGTTTGCAACTTCGCAGTCATTAGCCAAAACACTGATTGACCGCTCATTCCTATCCGACAGATTAAAAATCGACTATTGGAATGGTTTTGATTATCGCAGGAAGACATTACTTGTCTAAAAAATAATTTTTTCAATTTTTTCTTGATTTTGCCAAATTCTTTATATCTTTGTAAACGAAAATATTTTTAACATGAATTTGAACACATCATATCTCGGACTGAAGCTTAAAAACCCTATTGTGGTTGGCAGCTCAACTTTTACTGGCACTGTTGAAGGCATAGTTAACTGCGCCAAGGCCGGTGCAGGCGCTGTTGTGCTGAAGTCGCTTTTTGAAGAACAGATTTTATCTGATATTAAAAAGGAAGAAGGTTATACCGACATCTACAATTCAAATCCGGATGCCGACCTTTACATGAAGACTTTCTTGCGCGGCAACGAAATCGCCATCTACGAGAAACTGATCCGTGAGGCAAAGAAAGCAGTCGATATTCCGATTATCGCCAGCATCAACTGCGCCGACAAAGGCGAGTGGACAAGCTTCGCAAAAGAGTTGCAGGACGCCGGTGCCGACGCTTTGGAACTGAACATAGCAGTTTCTCCTTTTGACAAGGATGTGCCGTCGAAAGATATTGAAGATGAAGTGGTTAATATCTTCAATGAGGTTAAAAAGTCGGTGACAATTCCGGTTTCGGTTAAGCTTGGCGACCATTTCACCAACATTGGCAACATCGCTTTCCGCTTGTCGATGGCTGGCGCTGCCGGTTTGGTGTTGTTCAACCGTTTCTACAATCCGACAATAGACATCGACCGCATGAAAGTGGTGCCGGGCTCGGCTTTGTCGGTGGAAGAGGAAAATAGCAACACTCTGCGTTGGATTTCGTTGCTTGCGGCACAGGGCATCCCATGCTGCCTATCGGCCTCGACAGGCGTGCATACAGCCGAAGACGTGGTGCGTCAGATTCTTGCAGGCGCAAGTTCGGTGCAGGTGTGCAGCACTCTTTATCGCAATGGAGTTGATCACATAGACGTTATGGTGAAAGGCCTTGAAGACTGGATGAAGAAGCACAACTTCGGCAGCATAGCCGAGTTCAAGGGCAAATGCAGCGCCTCGGCCGACGTGAAAGTGTTTGAAAGACTTCAGTATTTGAGAAGAAACAATGATTTAAATTAACATAAACTTAAAAACTATGGCAAAATACGTATGCGACGTCTGCGGTTATGAGTATGACCCGGCAGTTGGCGACCCGGACAACGGAATCGCTCCAGGAACACCTTTTGACAAATTACCAGACAGCTGGTCATGCCCGCTTTGTGGCGTTGGAAAAGAACACTTTGAACAGAAGTAGTTAGCAGTTAGCAGTTAGCAGTTAGCAGTTGACAATTTAAAGTTAGAAGTTAATGGATACGAAGGCTCTTTCGAAAATAGGATACGGTCTTTATGTCCTGACGACGAACTACGACAATATTGACAACGGCTGCATCATCAACACAGTGCAGCAGGTGACGAGCGAACCGCTCAGGTTGTCGATAGTTGTCAACAAGAAAAACTACACGCACGATCTTATTTTGGACTCGTGCGTGTTCAATATCAACGTGTTGACAACAGAAACACCATTTAAGGTGTTTGAACATTTCGGGTTTCAGTCGGGAAGGAACGTAAACAAATTCGCGGACTGCGAGCAGGAGTTGCGCGCCGTGAACCATGTGCTGTATCTGCCAAAGCACATCAACGCTTATTTTGCCTGCCGTGTGGTTAGGTCGATTGACCTGGGCACACACACCATGTTTATTGCCGACGTGCTCGATGCAGTGCAGGTAAACGACAAAGACACAGTGACTTACGATTATTATCAGAAAAACATCAAGCCGAAAAAGACAGTGACAAAGGGTTGCTGGGTGTGCAAGGTGTGCGGCTGGGTGTATGAGGGCGAACAGCTGCCTGATGATATCGTATGCCCTCTGTGCAAACACGGGAAGGAAGAGTTTGAATACGTGGAGCCGACGTGAAGAGAAGAGTTGGCAGTTAGCAGTTGTCAGTTACCAGTTAATCAATTACCAGTTAATCAGTTAAATAGTTTTAATATGAAAATACAGTTAGCAAAAGATATTTATTACGTCGGGGTGAATGACCGCCGGACGGAGATGTTTGAAAACCACATGGAGCTGCCAAACGGCGTGTCATATAACTCATATCTTATTGTGGATGAGAAAGTTGCGTTGATTGACCCGGTTGAGCCTGAGTTTATGGCGCAGTATATGTTCCAGATTAAGCGCATCTTGGGTGACCGCAAAGTCGACTACCTTATTGTTAACCACGACGAACCCGATCACAGCGGCTCGGTGGGCGCTGTGTTGAGAGAATGGCCTGAGGTGACAGTGGTGGGCAATGCAAAGACATTCGCGCCTTTGGAGAATTTTTACGGTGAGATTGCCAACAAAAAGATCGTGGCCGAAAGCGAAACATTGAGCCTTGGCGCCCATACGCTGCAGTTTTTCATGGCTCCGATGTGCCACTGGCCTGAGTCGATGGCAACATACGAGCAGACTTCGAAAATCATCTTCTCCAACGACGCTTTCGGCGGTTTCGGCGCTTTGAACGGCGGCATATTCGACGATGAGGTGAACCTTGATTTCTATGAGGCCGACATGCGCCGTTACTATGCCAACATTGTTGGAAAAGTGGCTATGATGGCACTGAAGACCATTCAGAAGGTGCAGACTTTGGACATCAAGATGATTGCCCCTTCGCACGGCTTGATTTGGCGAAGCAATCTGCAGTGGGTGATTGACCGCTACACCGCTTGGAGCTCGCATCAGAGCAAAGAAGGTGTGGTGATAGTTTATGGCTCGATGTACGGCAACACCGGCCGCATGGCCGACATAGTGGCTCGCGGTGTGGCTGAGGCCGGAGTGAAAGAAATTAAGGTGTACGACGTTTCAAAAACGGAATTGTCGTTCATTTTCAGCGACATTTGGCAATATAAAGGCGTGATTTTGGGCGCTTGCTCGCACTACGGCAGCATATTCCCGGAAATGGTCGGTTTGTTGCATGAAATCGGCGAATACAAGCCTCAAAACAAGGTGTTCGGGCTGTTTGGCGGCGCATCGTGGAGCGGAGGCGGCTTGAAGACCTTGAAAGAAAACGCCGAGGCTTGCAAGTGGAATGTTGTCGGTGAAACAGTTGAGGTGAAGGGAGCGCCGATTAGGGATGAAGATATCGAGAAATTGTACAATCTCGGTCTCGAAATCGGCAAAGCGATAGTTTAGAGTTGAGAGTTGACAGTTTAAAGTATTGAAGTATGAAAGACGGAAAACTATGCAAAAAATAGCAGGCATTGCGTTAGCTGAAATTATTAGCCTGCGACTTTTTGCATAGTTCGGAGTCGATGATTAAAGTGTAGAGTTGAGAGTTTAGAGTTTAGAGTAGTTGAAAAAGTAGAGACGGTCGGTCGACCGTCTAAAGTTGAAGAGTTTAAAAGTGTAAATGTTATAAGTATTGAAGTATAAAAGACGGAAAACTATGCGAAAAATAGCAGGCATTGCGTTAGCTGAAAAAATTAGCCTGCGGCTTTTTGCATAGTTCGGAGTCATAAATAAGAATTAAGATTAAAAGATTATGATTGAATTACCGAAATTACCGTATGAGATGGGGGCATTGGAGCCGCATATCTCGCAGAAAACATTGGAGTTTCACTATGGCAAACATCACAACGGCTATGTGAACAACCTGAACAAACTCATTGCAGGCACGCCGTTTGAGAACAAATCGCTCGAAGAGATCGTGAAGACCTCGCAGGGCGGCATGTTCAACAACGCCGCTCAGGTGTGGAACCACACATTCTACTGGAACTGCATGACACCTAACCCGAAAAAAACCGCTCCGACAGGCCGTCTGATGGACGCCATAGTACGTGATTTCGGCAGCTTCGAGGCTTTCAAAGAGAAGTTTGTCAACGCTTGCGTAACACTTTTCGGTTCAGGCTGGGCTTGGCTGGTTGCCGACAATGATAGAAAATTATCTATCATTCAGACTTCAAACGCCGCTTGCCCGCTGACAACCGAAGGCCTGAAGCCGTTGCTGGTGTGCGACGTCTGGGAACATGCATATTATCTGGATTACCAGAATCTGCGTGCTAACTACGTTAATGAATTCTGGTCGATTATCAACTGGGATTTTGTTGAAATTAATTATGGTAATGTTGCCAAAAATAGTTGGTGACAGGTAAAAAAAAGATAGGTGGCGGGCTCCTCAAAATAGCCCTGGCTACCTATCTTTTTTTGGACGCTTCAGCCCTAAAATAAAGATACCATTTGACATAATTCTGATAGTG
>JAFZXP010000045.1 GCA_017616735.1 Bacteroidales bacterium | reverse complement strand
CGGCCAGTCTTCTGCACGTTGAGGTAGTTCACGAAGATACCCTGTGCAGTTTCAGGACGCAGATAAATTGTGTTTGCACCTTCTGCCAGCGAACCGATCTGTGTAGCAAACATCAAATTGAATTGACGAACGTCGGTCCAGTTGCGTGTTCCACTGATTGGGCACACGATTCCGAGGTCTTCGATGAGTTTCTTGATGTCAGCGAGATCGTTTTTCTCCATTGCGCCATAAAGACGATGGCTGATGGTCTCAATTTCTTTCTTCCACTCAAGGACGCGGGCGTTTGTTGTCACAAACTGCTCCTTGTTGAAAGCGTCACCGAAACGTTTCTGGGCTTTTTCAACTTCCTTGTTGATTTTTTCCTCGATTTTGGCCATGTAGTCTTCAACCAAAACGTCGGCGCGATAACGTTTCTTGCTGTCTTTGTTGTCGATCATCGGGTCGTTGAAAGCGTCAACATGGCCTGAGGCTTTCCACACTGTCGGGTGCATGAAGATTGCAGCGTCCAATCCGACGATGTTCTCGTGCATCTGCACCATGGCTTTCCACCAGTATTCACGGATGTTTTTCTTCAGTTCGACACCATTCTGGCCGTAATCGTAAACGGCAGCCAGTCCGTCGTAAATATCACTTGAAGGGAAAATAAAACCGTATTCCTTCGCGTGAGATGTTATCTTTTTGAAAAATTCTTCTTGATTCATCTTTTTTCAGTTTACAGTTAATAGTTGTCAGTTGACAGTTGACAGAGATAATTGGTAACTGATAACTGTCAACTGTTAACTTACAGTATTAGCATTGCGTCGCCGTAAGTAAAGAAATGATATTTTTCGTTGACGGCTTCCTTATAAGCTTTCATTAAGAAATCGTAACCGGCAAAGGCGGCCACTTCCATCATCATCGGTGATTTCGGGAGGTGGAAGTTGGTAATGAGCGCATTGGCTGTGTTGAAATCGTAAGGCGGGAAAATGAACTTGTTGGTCCAGCCGTTCATCGGTTTCAGCTTGCCTGTGATGCTCACCACAGTCTCCATGACTTTCAAAGTGGTTGTTCCTACAGCAAAAACTCTGTGTCCGGCAGCTTTTGTCTCGTTGATCATGTCGCATGTCTCCTGCGAGATGCTCATCTCTTCAGAATCGGTCTTGTGTTTGGTAAGGTCTTCCACTTCGATGTCGCGGAAATTACCCATACCGGTGTGCAGTGTCACTTCAGCGAAATTGACATCCTGCAATTCCATGCGTTTCATTAAAATCTTACTGAAGTGCATGCCGGCTGTAGGGGCTGCCACTGAACCTTCCTGAGTTGCATAAACAGTTTGATAATTAAATTCATCATCAGGTTCGACAGGACGCTGAATCACTTTCGGAAGCGGCGTCTCGCCAAGACCCATAATCACTTTCTTGAACTCGTCGTGCGGGCCGTCGAACAAGAAACGCAGAGTACGTCCGCGAGATGTGGTGTTGTCGATAACCTCGGCCACCAATTCGTCGTTTGGACCGAAATACAGTTTGTTGCCGATACGGATTTTACGCGCAGGGTCGACAAGCACATCCCAAAGGCGGCTTTCCTCGTCAAGCTCGCGAAGCAGCATAACTTCGATTTTGGCGCCGGTCTTTTCCTTCTCGCCATACAGACGTGCCGGGAAAACTTTGGTGTTGTTAATCACGAACAAATCGCCAGGCTGGCAATAGCTGATGATGTCGCGGAATGTTTTATGCTCAATGGTCTGAGTGTCGCGGTGCAATACCATCATGCGTGCGTCTTCACGCTCCTCAGGAGGATACTTCGCAATGAGGTCCTGCGGCAGGTTGAATTTGAACTGTGATAGTTTCATTTCAATATTATGATTTTATAAATTTTCCGAAAAGGAAGGCAAATATACAACAAAACGAAAATTTTGTCAAGAAAAAAGTTGTAAAACGTTGTGTTACAACGTTTTAGTTGATAGTTGACAGTTTACAATTATCAGTTTTTCTAGTATTAGAACAACTGTCAACTGTTAACTGTCAACTGTCAACTTAATAAAAGGTCTCCGTCCTTTATCCAGTTCAGTTTTCTGAATAATTGACCAAACAGCCATGTCAAAACTGCTGGTAAAACAAAGCAAATCAACAGGATTCCCCACCACATTTGTGAGCCGCCATCGGGCATTGCTGAGATGACTCCAAGAGGTCCGACCAAGCCGCAGGTTCCCATACCGGAGCCGATCGGTACATTTTCCAAATGAAACACACAAGTCGCCAAAGGACCTGTAATAGCTGAAGTCAAAATCGGAGGCACCCAAGTCAAAGGATGACGTAAAATATTAGGCATTTGAAGCATTGATGTGCCGATTCCTTGCGATATGAGACCACCCCAACGGTTTTCCTTGAAGCTCATGACGGCGAAACCCACCATCTGGGCGCAACACCCAGCTGTAGCTGCACCTCCGGCTATGCCCGAAAGTCCGATTGCGATACAGATTGCGGCACTTGAGATAGGCAATGTCAGCGCCATTCCGATGCTGACCGAAACTATGATTCCCATTGCAAAAGGATGCAGGTTGGTGGCATACATGATGAACTCGCCAAATGCTGTCATGAAAGCACTGATATATGGTCCGACAAACATCGCAAGCAAAATACCTGAAATGATTGTAACAGAAGGCGTTACAAGAATATCAACCTGTGTTTCTTTTGAAACCATCTTGCCAAGTTCGGTGCTGATAACCACTGCAACCAACACTCCGACCGGGCCGCCTAATGTGTTACCTGCCACTCCGACAGCAACAGCGCTGAACATCACCAAAGCAGGAGCATGAAGAGCGTAAGCTATGGCCACTCCCATTGCCGGACCTGCAGCGATTTTGCAGTACTTTGCAAATTCAACAAACATCGGAATATTCAAACGGTTTCCAATTGTGTCGAAAATCGTTCCAATCAATAACGATGCAAACAAACCGAGCGCCATTGCTCCCAGTGCATCAAGCAAATATGCCTTCGCCGAAACATCGACGTTTTTTCTTTTCAAAAATGATTTAAAGTTGCTCATTTTTAATCCAGTTTTTCAGTTCTTCAACCCTTTATTGATATTTTTCCAACTGACTTTCAACAAAATCGGCTTCAAAAGAATCTATTCAATAATCATCTTTGCCCATTCTGGCAAAGTCTGTGCAACAATGTCAGGATTGATATAAACAGAGTCCTCCATCCACTCATGATGAAGAATTTTGCTGGTAACCGAAGTTTTTCCACTGCCATTTGGACCAGCAATTACTATCAAAACCGGTTTTTTTCTGTTGTCATATTGCTTTGCCGTATTTCTTTTTGTACATCGTTTCGATTTCTCTGAAATACAATTTCTCAGCTTCAATGTTGGAACTTTTGGCATCTTCTGCCACTTCTTTCATAATATATGACAGCATCTCATCAGTTGGCTCTTCCAATGATGTTAAACGATAGCTGTTAACTTCTTGTTCTGACATATCTTATTGTTTTTCAACTGCAAAATTACCTATTTTTTATTAATAAAGAAACTTTTTTCAAACTTTTTTCAAAAAAATGTAAAATTAATTTGCTAATTTGTAAAATAAACTTTACTTTTGCAGCGTTAAATGTTCGAATAAATTGTTAAACCATTTAAAAATTAAACACTATGAAAAAGAACTATTTGTTTCCGAACAGCTTTAAAATTGTTGGATTGGCGATTACAGCCGTTGCATTTATTGCATTGATTATCTGGATGTTATTGGAAATAAGTCCAGAATTCAAAATGCCAGCAGTGATTGAAGGAGATTTATTTGGCGATTGCGATTTTTT
>JAFZXP010000044.1 GCA_017616735.1 Bacteroidales bacterium | reverse complement strand
TGGACCGACGTTCGTCAATTCAATTTGATGTTTGCTACACAGATCGGTTCGCTGGCAGAAGGTGCAAACACAATTTATCTGCGTCCTGAAACTGCACAGGGTATCTTCGTGAACTACCTCAACGTGCAGAAGACTGGCCGTATGAAGATTCCGTTCGGTATCGCCCAGACAGGCAAGGCTTTCCGTAACGAAATCGTCGCCCGTCAGTTCATCTTCCGTATGCGTGAGTTCGAACAGATGGAGATGCAGTTCTTCGTACGCCCTGGCACCGAGATGGAATGGTTCAAGAAATGGAAAGAAGAGCGTCTGAACTGGCACCTTTCATTGGGTATACCGGCTGAAAACTATCGTTTCCACGACCACGAGAAACTGGCTCACTACGCCAATGCCGCAACCGATATCGAGTTCAATTTCCCATTCGGTTTCAAGGAGTTGGAAGGCGTTCACAGCCGCACCGACTACGACCTCAGCCGTCACGCCGAGTTCTCGGGCAAGAAGTTGCAATATTTCGATCCGGAGACCAACGAAAGCTACACTCCATACGTCATCGAGACATCAATCGGTTTGGACCGTATGTTCCTTGCTATGTTCAGCTACGCCTACACAGAGGAGAAACTTGAAGACGGCAGCGAGCGTGTCGTGATGAAGCTTCCTCCGATTCTTGCACCATACAAAGTGGCTATTTTGCCATTGGTGAAGAAAGACGGACTTCCGGAGAAGGCTCGCGAAATCATGGACAGCCTGCAGTACGACTTCATGTGCCAGTACGAGGAGAAAGACTCTATCGGAAAACGTTACCGTCGTCAGGATGCTATCGGCACTCCTCTCTGCGTAACAGTTGACAATCAGACACTTGAGGATAATACAGTGACAGTCCGCGACCGCGACACCATGGAGCAGATCCGTGTCAGCGCCGACCAGTTGCACGAAATCATCAGAAAGAAAATTTCTCCAAAGAAATAAAAATGGACATCAGCGCTTTTCTCAATCCAGTCAAAGAAGATGTCATCGAAAACTGCCATCTGACGCATAAAAAACAGATTGGCAACACGATTACAATCTTCAAAAATGAAGAGGATTTTCCGAATTTGGAAGGTTTTCAAGTGGCTATACTTGGAGTTGAGGAAGAGCGTAATGCCGTTGACAATGAAGGATGTAAGGCTGCTCCGGATGCCATCCGACACGCCTTATATCCTTTGTTTAACCACTGGCCTGAACTGAAAATCATCGACCTTGGCAATGTGAAGTCGGGTTTGCGTGTTGAAGACACCTACTATGCGCTGAGCGAGGTGTTTCTGACACTTCTGAAGCACCACATTGTGCCGGTCGTTTTGGGTGGAAGTCAGGATTTGACATATCCGATTTACCAAGTTTATGAAAACACTGGTAAGTTGGTGAATATCACGGCTATAGATCCAAGATTCGACATTGGTGATGAGGGTGAAAGCCTAAACGCCGAGTCGTATATGAGCCACATCATTTTGCATCAGCCGAATTATCTGTTCAATTACACGAATATCGGTTATCAGACTTATTACATTGATAATGATAATATTGATCTGATGAAACAGCTGTTTTTTGACAGTTATCGACTGGGAACATTAAAGAATCGTTCGGAATTGGCCGAGCCGTTGCTGCGAAGTGCCGATATCATTACGGTCGATGCCGCGGCTTTCTGCGCTGCCGATATGCCTGGTGTGAAACACAGTTCATCAAACGGTTTCAGTAGCGAGGACGGTTGCAAGATGACGCGCTACGCCGGCCTGAACCAAAAACTCACTTCAATCGGCTTTTTCAACTACAATCCGTCGTACGATGTCAACTATCAGAGTGCCAATAATTTAGCCGAGATGATTTGGTATTTTTTGGAAGGTTTTTCACTACGTCAAAACGACTACCCAACTGCCGAAAATCGCGACGAGTTCACCCGTTACATAGTTCGTTTGGAAAACTACGACGAAATCGTTTTCCTTTGTCACAAAACCACAGGCAAATGGTGGATGGAGATTTCCGACCACTTCATTCCTTGCTCGAAATCTGATTACGATCTTGCAATGCAAAACGAGCTGCCTGACCGCTGGTGGCAGTTTTATCAGAAACTGATGTGATTATTTCCACTTCACATTCGAAAATAGCCCGGCAAACGCTGTAAATACAACGTAAAACGGATATATAAACTCAAGAGGAAACATCCATCTCTTGAGTTTTTTTTGTTTCATAAAGGCTGTGATTCGGCGCAGTATCGGGAAATCGATAAGGGTTTTCAGTATCACATAAAGCACAAAGAAACACCATAAAACCGGCATGAAAAATCCTGCCACAAAGAAGAAAACTATGCTTAGATTGAACAACAGTACAGTTAAGGCTGTCGCAATAATCTTCCAGTTGGTGTAGGCCTTGGTTTTTGAAGTCCAGCGGCGGCGCTGACGGAAAAACGCTTTCAAAGTAGGCATGGTGGCAGTCTTCACTATCACATCGTGGTTGAGGAAAAATCCTATGGCTTTGTTTCCGTAACGCGCTATAAACCGCTCCATCAGGAACATGTCATCGCCCGAAGCGATATTCATATCGGTGCGGTCAGCTTCGGCATCGATAGCCGATTTACGATCGTACATCATGTTGGCACCATTGCACATCACCGGCATTCCGATGGCCGCCGAACCGGCTGTACTGGCTATAAGACTCAGATGCTCAAGCACTTGCAGCTTTTCAAACAAGGTGTCGGCTGGCGACAGAAGCACTGGGCCGAGTAACATTTTAAGATCTTTTTTATCGTAATAGGCCAACATCTTCTCAATCCATCGTTCAGGCAGCTCACAATCAGCGTCAGTAACCATAACCAATTCATTTTCAGCTGCATGAAGTGCTTGTGAGATGGCTTGTTTTTTGCCTTGACCTTCAGCTTTCAAGAGTTTTAAATCTAATTCAGGATGCAAATTTTTGAAGTTTTCGGCAACCTCAGTTGTATCATCGCATGAATTGTCATCGACGATAATGACCTCGAAATAATTTTTGTCAAACGATTGATTATAAAGCGATTGTAATAGTTTCTCTATATTTTTGCCTTCGTTGCGGGCCGCTATTAAAACTGATATTTTTTTCAGCTGACGCAAGGTGGCGTCTTTGTATTCGTTTCTCGACAAAATTGACAAGCCATGTGTGAAAGCGCCTATGCAAATCAGATAAAGCGCTGCGAATACCATTATGATATTCAATAATATGTGTATGGTTTCAAGACTCATAACTGCTTCTCATGAATTTAAGTCTGCGTATAAAAAACAATCCAATGATTGCCGGAATGGCCAGATTGTAAAGCCAAAGCATTGTGCTGGCCGAAAACACCATCATGCTGAAAGCCGTGTTGATTCCATTGATGGCGAACCAGCTGTCAAACACCGAGGTGCATATGCCACCACGCACCGCAATTTCAGTGATCGTAATAAATGGAACCACTGTCATCAGCAAATAAGTCATCATTATGGGTATCATGGCCTGGAAATAGTTGAGCGGCACATCGAAAGCCCAAATAAGCAACACGAACTGGAATGAATAAACAGCATATTTCGCGATGGCTATAAGCAATATCCGCGCCAAATCACTTCTGGAAAAAGCACCGAAAATCTCCATATATTTTTCAACTCTCGGCCGCCATTTATTCGGTATCAGCTTTTTGAAATATATTAAAAACTTGATGTTAAAATATAACAAAAAAGCTAAAGCAATTATTATCAATGATATAACAATCTTGTACCACAAAGAGTTGCCTTCCGAGAAAAACATCCAAGCAACACATCCAAGGCTTACAGTTACTATCATTTGTGCGATATTTCCGACAAATGTCAGCATAGCGGCCTTGATACGGTTGCCCTTCTCGAGTATGAAAATACGACCAAGGAAATCACCTGTGCGGTTTGGGAAAAGCATACCAGCCGTAACTCCTGTGAAAATGGCCACATAGGCTTTTTTGAAAGGAACCTTTTCGACAGGAAGCACCGATTTTTGCCATTTTATAGTCTCAAAGGCCATATTGACAGGCATCAGCAGAAAAGCCAAAACCATCAGAAGGATGTTTTTTAGAGATGAGAATGACATTTTCACCGACTGCCACATCTCTGTAAGGTCTTGATTTTTAATGATTTTCACATAAAGCACCCAGCATCCGGCAATGACAATAAGAATTTTTATCGCAGTTTCGGCGATTTTCATTATCTTTGCATTATGTGAATTGGCACTCATTTCGACTGCAAAGATAGTAAATTTTGAAAACTGATAGAATAATATTAGGCATCGACCCGGGAACCATGGTGATGGGTTACGGTCTCATACTTCAGAAAGGCAAGGAGTTGAGCATGATTCGTATGGGCGTGTTGAAACTTGGCAAGCTCGACAATCAGGCGCTTAAGTTGCGCAGAATCTTTGAACGCGTGCTTGAGATAATTGATGAATATCATCCTGATGAGTTGGCTATCGAGGCCCCGTTCTTTGGAAAAAACGTGCAGTCGATGCTGAAACTGGGTCGCGCACAAGGAGTTGCAATGGCTGCGGCTTTGTATCGCGACATTCCTATTTTTGAATATTCCCCAAGAAAAATCAAGCAGTCAATAACCGGTAACGGTGCCGCGTCGAAGGAACAAGTTGCCGCGATGGTGCAGAAACTATGCAATTTCACCGAACATCCCGACTATCTAGACGCAACCGATGCCATGGCAGCGGCAGTGTGTCACAGTTTCCAAAATCAGCTGAACATCGTCGGAGGCACCGACGACCCAAAACTTCCAAAAATACCTAAAGTCAAAAAAGCTTTCAACAGTTGGGAGGCGTTTTTGCAGCAGAATCCGGAGAAGAAAGTTTAAGCCTTCACCATCTCTTCCACCAAATTCCACGCTCCTTGATAAACATCTTTCAGGCTTGCGTCAAGCATGAAACATGGTGTTGAGAAAATCTTGTTATCCTTGTCGATAGCTACGCCACCATGAGTGGTTTCGGTGTGACGGCAGCCAATCATTGCAAGTTCCTTGGCTTGACGGCATTGGCCACTGCCCATGGTGACGTTGACATTTCCGATTACTTTGGCAACCATCAACGGGGCGATACACATGGCTCCGATAGGTTTGCCTTGAGCGTGGATGTCAAGAATGGCCTTTTCAACCTCTTTGTTAACCTTGAAATTGATGCCGTCGTAGGCGTAAGTGAAGATGTTTTTGGCCGCTCCGCTGCCGCCTGGCAGTAGCAATGCATCGAAATCGTCGGCGTTAAATTTGCTCAAAGGCAAGATGTTGCCACGCACTATTCGAGCCGCCTCAACCAACATGTTACGGCGTTCTTCGGAGCGCTTGCCTGTTGCATGGTTGTAAACCTCAGCCTGATATGTATCTGGTGCAAATGATTGATATTCAATGTTATGCTGATCCAATACCAACAACAATGTAACAGTCTCATTAATTTCAGAGCCATCCATTGTGCCACATCCGGCAAGAATTACGGCTACTTTTTTCATATCAGATCCTCCACCTTCTCTTCAATCTTCTCGTAGCCTTCCTCAAACTGCTTCAGCCAGCCGTCTTTGTTTTCATACATCCAAGTTGCCACCTTTTCCGAGTTGGAATAAAGCACCGAATTCTTACGAACGTCTTCTTTTAAAACATCTTTAATTCCGAGGTAGTCGAGCAGGAGAATAAGCACTCCAACAAGCAAAAAACCTTTGGCTATGCCAAAAACAATGCCGCCGATTTTATCGATAAATCCAAGATTTAATGAATCTATCAGTCGGGCAAGCAAATTACCCAACCAATTGATAATTATTGCCAAACCTATAAAAACCACCATAAATGAAATGACCGACATCCACTCTGGGCTTACATCAATCACTTTACCAATACCTTGTCCGGCCCAAGCCGACAGTTTCAAAGCTCCGTAAATGCCGCCAAGAAATGCCACAAGCGAGAAAGCCTCTCTGATGATACCGTTTCTGAAACCTCCTATTGCAAAGAGAATCAAGATGATAGCAATAATAATGTCTAAGTAATTCATAGTTTTATGTTTTAATAATTGTTCATATCAACTTTTTCGAGGTGTAAAATTACAACTTTTTAAAAAAAATAAACCAATTTTTTGCAAAAATAATTATTTTTGCGGTTTAAAGTATTTACCTCCGTCATTTCGACTGGAGCGAAGCGGAATGGAGAAATCTCATTCTTATTTTACAGGAGATTTTTTCGCTTCTGGCGAAAGCTCTCGCTTTGCTCGGGTCTCGACTTCACTTCGTTTCGCTCGAAATGACGAGAACATAAAAACTATTAAAATGAATCTTGAAGAAGCTGAAAAAGAAGAAAAGAAATCGCTGAATTTCATTGAAGCGAAAGTTGAGGAAGATTTACGAAACGGCAAGAACGCCAAGCGAATCCAAACGCGTTTCCCTCCCGAGCCTAACGGCTATCTCCACATAGGTCACGCCAAGGCCATCTGTCTGGACTTCGGCATCGCCAAGAACTATGGCGGCGTTTGCAACCTGCGTTTCGACGACACAAATCCTACCAAGGAGAATATGGAATATGTGGATGCCATCAAGGAAGATATCCAATGGCTTGGTTATCAGTGGGGTAACGAATATTACGCTTCCGACTATTTCCAGCAGCTTTGGGATTTTGCTATTGAACTGATTAAACGTGGCAAGGCATATATCGACGAGCAGTCGTCGGAGGAAATTGCAGCACAGAAAGGCACTCCTACGCAGCCTGGCACCGAAAGTCCATATCGTAACCGCCCGATTGAGGAATCTTTAGAACTCTTCAAAAAGATGAATTCTGGCGAAATCGAGGAAGGTAAGATGGTTCTTCGTGCGAAAATCGATATGGCCAACCCTAACATGCACTTCCGCGACCCTATCATTTATAGAGTTGTTAAGACTCCGCATCATCGCACAGGCACGAAATGGAACGCCTACCCGATGTATGACTTCGCTCACGGTCAGAGCGACTACTTCGAGGGCGTGACACACTCGCTTTGCACATTGGAGTTTGTGGTTCACCGTCCACTTTATGATTTGTTTGTCGACTGGCTCAAGGAAATCCGCGGCGAAGGCGATAATATGGACGACAACCGTCCGCGTCAGACCGAGTTCAACAAGCTGAACCTCAACTACACCCTGATGAGCAAGCGTAACCTGCTGATTTTGGTGAAAGAAGGCGTGGTGAACGGCTGGGACGACCCACGAATGCCTACGATTTGCGGTTTCCGTCGCCGTGGTTATACTCCTGAGTCAATCCATAAGTTCATCGACAAAATTGGATACACAACATACGATGCTTTGAACGACTTCGCATTGCTCGAAAGCTCAATCCGTGAAGATTTGAACGCTCGCGCAACTCGTGTTTCGGCAGTCATAAATCCTGTTAAGTTGGTGATTACCAACTATCCTGAAGGTCAAACCGAGGAACTTGAGGCTATCAACAACCCTGAAGACGAATCAGCTGGCAGCCATAAGATTGAATTCAGCCGCGAACTGTGGATTGAGAAGGAAGACTTCATGGAATGCCCTCCAAACAAGTATTTCCGTCTCACTCCGGGCAAGGAAGTGCGTTTGAAGAACGCTTACATTGTGAAATGTACTGGCTGCAAGAAAGACGAAAACGGCGAAGTTGTTGAGGTTTACGCCGAATACGACCCGTTGACACGCAGCGGCATGCCAGAAGCCAATCGTAAGGTGAAAGGCACCATCCACTGGGTAAGCCAGGCACATTGCATCAAAGCGGAGGTGAGACTTTACGACCGCCTTTGGAATGTTGAAAACCCACGCGACGAACTGGCACGCTTGCAGGATGAAGGAAACACTCCAATCGAGGCAATGCGCAAGATGATGAATCCTAACTCATTGGAAATCAGGACAGAATGCTACGTTGAGAAATATCTCGCTGATGCGAAACCTCTCGACCATTTCCAGTTCCAAAGAATAGGCTATTTCACTGTCGATAAGGATAGCACACCGGATCATCTGGTGTTTAACAGAACAGTTGGATTGAAAGATACCTGGTCAAAAACGAATTAACGCTCCAGTCATTTCGACTGTAGCGAAGCGAAATGGAGAAATCTCATTCAAATGCAGGAGATTTATTCACCAAGGTGAATGCTTTCGCAAGCTCAGGTCTCGACTCCACTTCGTTGCGCTCGAAATGACGAGAACAAAAAATAACATTATGAAAATCGAAAAAGATTTTATCGAAGGTCTATATGAGGCTTTGCCGGAAGAGACAAGGCATTACCTCGATATTGCTATTGAAAAGATAGTCGAAGCTAAGCGCAGAGGCGGAAAAGTTGTTGTTGTTACAGGTTCTGGCCCTAACATCCACGAAGGCGTCACCACTTTGATAGCAGAGTTCATCAACAAAGGTTTGATCGACGGTGTTACAACCAGTTCGGCTGTCGTCTCTCACGAGATGGGCGGCGTTCTCGATAAGGTGAAACGTATTAACATCCACGATATTGGCGAGGAATTCCTCGATTTCGAGAAGATGCCTCGTGGCGATATCTTCGAGCTTACCGAACTCAGTGACGCTCAATGGGCTGACCTCAAGAAAGAGATGATTATTGACGATGCTTTGGTGCAGCGTTGCAACGAAAAAGAAGGCACTGTCATCATCAAGGCGGCTGCTAACATGGCTTACCCGATGGGTCTCAGAAACGAGACATTTGCAGCGAGTATCATGGAAATTGCGCACACAAAGCACGTTCCGTTTGAGGAAGTCGTTGGTTGGGGTTGCGATGAGCGTACAATGCTCGGCGCAGGTGTCCGCAATAATGTTCCAGTTCTCGTGAGTGTGCCGCAGCTTATCGGTGGCGGTCAGGTCGGTATCAGCATCGCCGACAGTATTCCGGTGAGTGACCGTACATTCCGCATTTCAAAGATGTTGGGAAGTGCTGATGTCATCATTGAATCAGCTGTAGCATTGACCCAGGAGATTCACGATGGTCCGTTCGAGACTTATACCGGTCATGGTATTTGGGCTAGCTGGAATGGCTATCCGACATATAGCCTCAAAGACAAGACTTTGATTCGTTTCGACCTCGACGAAAACCTCAAGAAAGCTTGGGATTTGGATAAGAAATCAGGCGAGGTGCAGGCCGCTATCGACAAAGGTTTGCCAAAGACCAAGATGTCAAAGATTCCGTTCCGTATGGAAATGTCGGCATTCTCACGTCTCGAGAAATCAATCCCTGTCGTAGGCGATATCGGTGTGCTTTGGTCAGTGATGGCACTGAAAGTGTCACAGGCACTCAACATCGAGCTCGATTACATCAGCTATCCGCAGCAAACTGAGCCAGGAAAGGCAATGCGCGAGTGGATCGTTGATAATATCGATTACATGAAAATGGATAAGATTAAGCAGTGGCTTAATAGTTAACAGTTGACAGTTAACAGTTGACAGTTAACAGTTAAAAGTTTTTAAAGTTTATAAAGTTATAAAGATGAATAATACTTCAACAGTTAGACTCTATAACCTTGATTTTGATCAGGTTAAGACATATTTGTTCGCTACATTGTTCGTGGCTGGCAACATCATTTTGCCACAGCTTTGCCATCTCATCCCGAATGGCGGTCACATCTTCCTGCCGATTTATTTCTTCACGCTGATTGCTTCTTACAAATACGGCATGAAGGTCGGTTTGATGACAGCTGTTTTGTCGCCGATTATCAACAGTCTGCTTTTCGGAATGCCTCCGGCGGCAGTGGTCCCGAGCATTTTGATAAAGTCGATTTTCCTTGCAGTTTCGGCAGCTTGGGTGGCTGAAAAAACCAAAAAAGTTTCATTGTGGACAATTCTTTTGGTGGTTTTGGCATACCAAATCTTCGGATGCATGGTTGAATGGCTCATCGAAGGCTCATTCATGGCCGGCTTCGCTGATTTCCGTCTCGGAATTCCAGGAATGCTCATCCAATGGATAGGTGGTTATTTCTTTGTGAAATACATAAAATAAGTTAGCAGTTAGGAGTTAGAAGTTAGTAGTTGAAAATAACTGCTAACTACTCACTTCTAACTTCTAACTAAAGAAAATGTTTCTAGAACAAGCTAAAGCATTATTGCGTACCTCTGCGAGCACCATTGCCGTGGTCTCAAATGGTGAAGTTTTCACTTCGCATGAACGTGGTGTGAAGCCGCTTTTGCATCTTCTTACGGAGAAAAAAGGTTTCCTGAAAGGCGCTTCAGTTGCCGACAAAGTCATTGGGAAAGCAGCGGCTCTCCTCATGGTTTTAGGCGAAATCAAGGAAGTTCATACTTTGATAATCTCAGAACCTGCAATCAAAGTGTTTGAAAAATATAATATCCCTTGTTTTTACGACAAAAAAGTCGAACGCATCGTAAACCGTGCGGGTGATGGTCTTTGTCCGATGGAAACGTTATGTTTGGATGTAGATAATCCAGCGGAAGCATTTACAAAAATGGTAATGTTGCCAAAAATAGTTGGTGACAGGTAAAAAAAAGATAGGTGGCGGGCTCCTCAAAATAGCCCTGGCTACCTATCTTTTTTTGGACGCTTCAGCCCTAAAATAAAGATACCATTTGACATAATTCTGATAGTG
>JAFZXP010000043.1 GCA_017616735.1 Bacteroidales bacterium | reverse complement strand
TATCGACCTCCTCCGTCCATATCAGGTCAACCAGAAGATGATGGACATGACCGGCAACAAGAACTGCAAGTTCATGCACTGCCTCCCAGCATACCACAACCTCGAGACACAGGTCGGCCGCGATGTTAACAAACAGTTCGGTTTGGACGGCATCGAAGTCACAGAAGAGGTGTTCGAAGGCAAGAACAGCATCGTGTTCGACGAAGCCGAGAACCGTATGCACACCATCAAAGCCGTTATGGTTGCTACACTTGGTGACTAATGTATAACCTTTTCACAGGTTCAGGAGTAGGACCCACGATTTTTTACCTTGCGGTTTCGATATTTTTAGGATTGCTTTTAGGCAAAATAAAAATAGCGAAGATCTCACTGGGGATAACGTGGGTCTTATTTATTGGCATTTTGCTGAGCGCGCTCGGCGTGACGCTCAACGCTCAGATGCTCCACATTGTCAAGGAGTTCGGACTGATTTTGTTCGTCACTGCTGTGGGATTGCAGGTAGGTCCGACATTCTTCAATTCCTTTAAAAAAGGCGGACTTGCGATGAACCTCATGGCGTTGACTAATGTGGCATTAGGCGTTTTGATAACCTATATCATAGCTAAGGTAGCCAACGAGAGCTTGACAGATATGGCTGGAGTTTACACCGGCGCTATCACCAACACCCCAGGACTCTCGGCAGCCCAGCAGGCCGTAACCGATGCCGGTGACCCCGATTCCGCGAGCAGACTGGCTGCAGGTTACGCTGTGACATATCCGTTGGCCGTCGTCGGAATGATTATGACATGCATCATTCTACGCCCATTGTGCAGAATAGATTTGAAAAATGAACCGACGGCGATTACGGAAATTTCAAATGATAACGTTGTATGTACGCGGCATGCTACGTCCATGAAACAACCTTTGATCCCATTGTTTATCATCATCGCCTTGGGTATCATCATCGGTTCAATCCCGATTCCTGTCGGCATGGATGCACCTGTGAAACTCGGATTAGCAGGCGGACCGCTTGTAACAGCCATCATTGGTGGCTGGCTTGGGGTGAAAAAAGGCTGGTTCGACACCGATTTCACCGATGGTAAAGGCGTTCACATGCTTCGCGAGGTTGGAATCGCGTTATTCCTTGCTGGCGTGGGGCTCGGCGCTGGCGGCGTATTTGTCGAAACAGTGAAGGTACATTACCTCTGGGTGCTTTACGGCGTCATCATCACCATAGTTCCGCCTATGATTGTTGCTACATTCGGTCGTTTGGTGCTGAAGATGAACTATTACACCTTGATGGGCTTCATCGGTGGCTCGCACACCGACCCTCCGACACTAGCTTTTGCCAACAACATCGCTCCCGAAGGCAGCAAACTTCCTAACACAGGATATGCAACAGTTTATCCGCTGACGATGTTTTTAAGAATTTTCACAGCACAGTTGCTGGTTTTGCTGGCGATGTAGTTTTTTCTCACGTAAAATAATCGAATATAGCAGAATTTTTTTATTTTTTTCTGCTACATTTTTGTTATCTTATTGATTATTATTATATTTGCATCGTTAAAAACACTATAAGATATGAAAAAAATATTCTCCCTTCTTATTCTTTGCTTAAGTCTTTTCAGCTCACTGAATGCACAAACCAGCGGATTTGCTCCGCTTGGCGCAGAATGGTATTTTCAAGTAGATTATAGCAGTGTTCCAATAACACAGCCCGAATTCGGCTATATGAGATGCCGTGTAACTGATACAGCTGAAGTTCAAGGGCATATGTGCAGTGTCATCGATGGTTATGATTACGTTTATGAAGAAAACAATGTCGTTTATTGGTATAATCAGGGAAATGACGCATTTACCGTATTGTATGATTACAATGCTGAAGTGGGTGACACCTGGTATTGCGATGTCGATGAATGCACTTGCCTTGTAACTGTTACAAATGTTGGTAGCGTCACATACAACGGTCATACTTATCGCACTCAGTATGTTACAGCATTTGGCGATGATAACTATCCATATTTTGACGGCAGGATTATCAACGGAATAGGATATGAAAAAGGTCTGTTTCCAGATGTATTTGCTTGTTACGGAGGCTGCATCGATTGCGATTATACCAGCTATATAAGATGTTATCTTGAAAATGGCGAAATGCTATATCATCAAGGCAGTTATGACTGTGATTATATTCCTGGTATAACCGGTAACTGCTGGGATGGCACAGTGGCCGCATCTTATGCTGGAGGCGACGGAACATCCGATAATCCATATTTGATTTCCAATGGCAAACAATTGGCTTTGTTGGCTCAACAAACCAACGACGGCACTGGCGGAGACGCGTATTACAAGCTTACAAAAGGTATAGATCTACAAAAATGTTCGGGAGGATTGAATCCATGGACATCTATAGGAACGCCGGAACATCCTTTTACCGGCCATTTCGATGGAAATGGAAAGTATTTAAAGAATTTATACCAGTGTCAAAATACAGCTTATAAGGGTTTGTTTGGCTATACAGATGGCGCTAATATCAATAATTTGGATATTTTTTCATGCATGATTTGTTTTGAATCGGAATATGCTGGCGCATTTGTCGGATACGCTAATCAAACCAACATAATAAATTGCCATGTTTACCAGGGCACCCCTGATTACTTGAATACAGTTTACTCAAAATATGGTGTTGCAGGCGGAATCGTTGGGACTTTAGTCAACGGAACTGTTAATATATGTTCAAATTATGCAAATGTGCAAACGACAATTCAATCAAATGGAGAGGTTTCCGCTTCAGCAGGTGGAATCGTCGGTAGTTTGATCGACGGAGTTGTCTCGGATTGTTTTAATCGAGGCAGTGTCAGTGGTTTGTACGAGTCTTCCGGAAAATCCATTTTGAATATTGGTGGCATTGTTGGCGTTTCCACAGGAAATGTCCACAATGTTTATAACGCAGCTTCCGTGAGTAATGCTTCGAACCAGCATTGCGGCGAGATTGTTGGATATGACACTGATTCTCTACATTATCTTAATTGTTATTGGAAGCTAAATAGCAACAATCTACCAGCCTGTGGAAATCCTGATTTACAAACGTTACCAGGCTCTACATCATTCGTTTATGACTCTTCAACATCAAACTGGGGGATACTCAATGAACCTCAATATGGTACATCTGTTTTGATAGATGCACTGAATCTTGGTTCTGCCAGCAACTGTATCTGGAACTACGAGAATCATTACCCAAAACCATACTATTATGAACCGATGAGTATTTATGAATATGAGGCTAAAACCGGGTTTATTGTATATCCGAATCCAACAAACGATATCTTATTTGTTTGTACAGACACATTCTATGTGTCCATACAGGAATACCGAATCACCAACCTGATGGGACAAATCCTGCTGATTGGCAATATCGCATCTGAAAACCAACAAATTGACGTTTCGTCATTACCTGATGGAATGTATTTCATCACCATTGGCAGTTTGACAACGAAATTCTTGAAAAAATAACATACCTGTTTTGTAGAATATGCCCAATACTAGGACTATGAAAAAATCCCTTTTGACCTTAATATTGATTTGTTTTGCATTTTTGATAAATGCTCAAAACATTGATAATCAACTGATTGACGAGATGAATCGTCGGGCGGATGACGATGAAATTGAGGTCTTTGTGGTGATGAAGGACCGCTACGACAGAACTCTTCTCAATCAGAAGGCCGATGCGTTTGCTACACGTGCTGAGCGCAGGGATTTCGTGGCTAAAGAACTAAAAATGTTTGCTGAAAAATCGCAGAAAAACCTTGTCGATTACCTTGAAAATACTGCAAAAATTAACAATGTCTCATCATTGCATTTTGCAAATACGTTGTATTTTTCGGCAACGAAGACCGTGATTATGGAAATCGCCAATCGTGATGATGTCGAGATTATCGGATTTAACAGAAAACAGAATGTGATACCCGAATGTAGAGACGCACGGCCGTGCGTCTCTACAGATGCATCCCGTGAAATAACCCCTAACGTCTTGCAGGTCAATGCCGACCAGGTTTGGGCGCAGGGTTATACAGGTGCGGGTGTTATCGTCGCCGTCGTTGATTCAGGTGTAAATTATGAGCATGTTGATGTGGCCGACCATCTGTGGGATGGCGGCACCGAATTTCCGCATCATGGCTATGATATCGTGAACAATGACGACGACCCGATGGACGATAAAGGTCACGGTACTCATGTCGCTGGAATCGTCTGTGGTGACGGCACTTCTGGCTCGCAAACGGGTGTAGCTCCCGATGCCACTTTAATGTGCGTGAAGACCACTGCTGCCGATGGTTTTGGAGGCGCAGTCAACATCGCTGGAGGCATGGAATGGGCCGTAGAGCATGGATGCGACCTGATCAACTTGTCGCAGGGGATGGCTGGCGCCGGTATCACTGACAAGGAAATCTTCCGCCGCACTTGCGAGACCATCTTGGATGCCGGCATAGTCGCTTTAGTCTGTGCAGGCAACGAAGGATACAGCATACTTCAGATGGCTTATCCAATACCGAACAACGTGCGCGTGCCAGGCAGCTGTCCTCCGCCATATCTCGACCCCGACCAGACGGTCAATCCAGGTGGGTTAAGCTGTGTAGTGGCTGTCGGCGCCGTTGACTACAATGATGTCGCTGCCGAATTCACCTCTCAGGGACCTGTCACCTGGCAGGATACCGAGTTTGGTGACTATGCTTATGAACCGGGTATCGGACTAATAAGACCCGATGTCTGCGCACCTGGTGTAAACATCAAGTCGTTGGATTATCAGAACACAAGCGGCTATACATTTTATGACGGCACCTCGCAGGCAACTCCTTGCGTGGCTGGCATTGTCGCGCTGATGTTGCAGAAAAACCCCAACCTCCTGCCAGCGGATATCTGCAGGATTTTGGAAGAGACATCGTTGAAACTCACTCCAAACAAAAGCAACATCACCGGTGTTGGCCGCGTTGACGCTCTCGCCGCCATCAACGCTGTAGAACCAGATGCCGTTGAGGAAAATGAAATTTCTGACAACGGATTTTCTATTTATCCTATTCCGTCTTATGATGTCTTATTTGTCCTATCAGGAAATATCAATTCAGAATACCGCATCATAAACATTTTAGGCGAAACCGTCATGTCTGGCAATATCGCATCAGAAAACCAACAAATTGACATTTCATCATTGCCAGAAGGCATTTATTTCATCAAAATTGGTGAGGTGACAATGAAATTTTTGAAAAAATAAAACAATTTTTTATTCCGTTTTTGTAGAATATGCAAAAAATCAGGCCTTTGGGTTTTCGAAGAAAATCTGTAGACTGATTTTTGCATATTCGGAAAAAACCATTCACATTTTCAAGACTAATTCTCATCTAATCTGAAATTTTCTTATTTTTGCAGTTTGAAATATAATCGAAAATGGAAAAGAATTTCAAACGTTATCTGATAACAACAGCGCTTCCTTACGCTAATGGCCCGGTGCATATAGGCCACCTCGCCGGCGTTTACGTCCCTGCCGACACCTACGTCCGCTACCTCCGCATGAAAGGCGAAGACGTACTGTTTATTGGCGGTTCCGACGAACACGGAGTGCCTGTCACCATCAAAGCTGAAAAAGAAGGCGTCACACCTCAGGATATAGTGGACCGTTACCACGAGATGATTAAGAAATCGTTCGAAGATTTCGGCATGAGCTATGATATCTACTCGAGAACGACTTCAAAGATTCATCACGCCACAGCGGCTGAGTTCTTCGAGAAGCTTTACAAAGAAGGCAAGTTCATCGAGCGCGAGACTGAGCAGTTTTTCGACCCTGAACGTAACAAGTTCTTGAGCGACCGCTACATCATCGGAACATGCCCTAAATGCGGCAACGATCGCGCATACGGCGACCAGTGCGAGAAATGTGGCAGCACGCTCAGCCCGGAAGAGCTCATCGACCCGCATTCAGCTATCAGCGGCGCTAAGTTGGTGAAAAAGATGACGAAACACTGGTATCTGCCTCTTGAACAGTACGAGACATGGCTCCGCCAGTGGATTCTTGAAGGTCATAAAGAGTGGAAAACCAACGTTTACGGTCAGGTGAAGAGCTGGCTCGATGGCGGATTGCAGCCTCGTGCCGTCACCCGCGACCTAGACTGGGGCGTGCCGGTGCCTGTTGAAGGTGCCGAAGGCAAAGTGCTCTACGTTTGGTTCGACGCTCCTATCGGATATATCTCAAACACCAAGGAAATCTGCGAGAAACGCGGCGACAACTGGGAGAAATGGTGGAAGTCGGAAGATACAAAAATGGTGCATTTCATCGGAAAAGATAACATCGTGTTCCACTGCATCATATTCCCATGCATGCTCAAAGCCTACGGCGACGGATTCATCGTGCCTGAAAACGTGCCGGCCAACGAGTTCCTGAATCTCGAAAACGACAAGATTTCGACCTCGCGTAACTGGGCTGTTTGGTTGCATGAATATCTGCAGGAATTCCCAGGAAAACAAGACATCTTGCGCTATGTGCTGACAGCAAACGCACCTGAAACAAAGGATAACAACTTTACTTGGAAGGACTATCAGGACAGAAACAATAACGAGTTGTTAGCCATCTTCGGAAACTTCGTCAACCGTATCTTGGTTTTGACGCACAAATATTACGAAGGTGCAGTTCCGGCATTGGAAAACCTTACCGATCGCGACAATGAAGTCATCGCTGAGATGAACCAATATCCTGAAAAGATTGGCAAACTCATCGAAAACTACAAGTTCCGTGAAGGTGTGAGCGAACTGATGAACCTCGCACGTTTAGGCAACCGTTATCTCACCGAAAACGAGCCTTGGAAGCAGTTCAAGACAGATCCTGAGCGCACCAAGACTGTGATGGCGCTTTCGTTGCAAATAGTAGCAAAACTTGCTATTTTGAGCGAGCCGTTCCTGCCATTCAGCGCAAAGAAACTCCAGAAGATGATTGGTCTTGAGGTGACAAGCTGGAACCAGGCAGATGCTACAATTTTGCTCAACGCAGGTCACGTTATCGGTCAGCCGGAGTTGCTGTTCGAAAAGATTGAAGACAGCGTGGTTGAAGCACAGATCAAGAAGCTGG
>JAFZXP010000042.1 GCA_017616735.1 Bacteroidales bacterium | reverse complement strand
TTGGCCTTCAGAGCGGCTTCGATAGCCATGTTGACCTCTTTTTCGCCTACTTTATGGTATTTTGCAATCACATGCTTGTGGTTGTGTGGCATAACCACTTCGCCCATGTCGCCGGTGCGGATTTCCTTACCACCAATGATAATTGGGATTTCCACGACTTCCTTCGACTGTTTTTCGAGTTCTTTCTCCAAAGCGACGCGCTCAGGGCTGCCTGGTCTGTATTCTTTTACAGGCTCGTTAGCAGGATGTGCAAATTGAAATAATGCGTTATTCATGTTTAATTATTTAAAGGTTAGTAATTTTTCAATATTTTGAAGCGCAAAGTTATAAATTAAATTGGAATATGACAAAGTTTTTTTTATTAATTTTGCAAAAAATTCTCATGAAAAATAACGGCATCAGTAAAACGACGATTTCCGAGGCGACAAGCCGCAACTGGAAACGACTGCATTCAAATGGCAGCGGACGACTGATGTCACGTGCCAATAAACAACTGTCAACAAAGACAATTCTTCCAATAGAATATTTCTCAAACAAAGATAATGTCGCTGATATTCAACGATTTGTGAACTTATGCAAGGAACAAAATTATTCCGTTGATGAAGTGATTTATTCAGTAGGTGTGAGGCTGTTAAAAGAAGCTGGAATCTTTGAAAAAGAACATGTGGCGGCAGTTTTAAAAGCAGCGGCAAGTTCAGAGTTATCCGAGCACTCTGAGAGCTCCAAGTTCTCTGATAGTTTATCACTGCCGCCACTTCCATCAAATGAAACCGATCTCCTCGGCTTGCTTTATCAATGTTTCCTTCTCGAAGGCGAAAAAAACCGCAAAGGCTCGTATTACACTCCGTCCGAAGTCGCCAGAAACATGGTCAAAAACCTCGATTTTTCAAAAGGTCAGACATTTTTCGATCCTTGTTGCGGCTCCGGAGCTTTTATTTTGGCTCTCGAAGGCGTTTCACCATCTCAAATCTTCGCTTGCGATAACGACCCCATCGCCGTGATGATAGCAAAAATCAATCTTTTGCTCAAATTCCCTAACGAAGTCTTTGAACCGCAAATCTATTTCTGCGATTACATTAACGCCATTAATGCCGTTAACGCCCTTAAAGACATTAAGGCAAATTATATCATCAGCAATCCTCCATGGGGTGCCATCATTTTTGATTCTTTCGGAAATTCGATTTCAACAAAAGAAAGCTTCTCCTTCTTCTTCGAAAAAGCCTTCCAACAGCTTGAAAATGAAGGAATTATCCGTTTTTTGTTGCCGGAATCAATCTTAAATGTCAAAACTCATCGTAATTTCCGAAAGTTTTTATTGGAAAATACTGATATTCAGTCGATTACCCGTTATTCAGGAACATTTTCTGGAGTACAAACCAAATATATTGACATTCAATGTTGTCATTCCGAGCCTCGAAGAGGCGAGGAACCCCATAAGCGTTTTGTGAAAGTTTACGAGGATGGTTCATCACGTTCCGTTTCAAAAGACGCTTTCTGTCTCACTAAAAACCTGAATTTCAATCTGTTATCCAATTCTGACCTCGACAAAGTGCAGAAAATCCTTTCAAAAGGCAAGTACACATTGAAAGACAGCGTTTGGGCTCTTGGCGTCATCACTGGCGACAATAAAAACAAGGTGAAAACCAAACAGGGCAGGGGAATGGAACCGATTTACACAGGTAAAGAAATCGAGGCATATACTTTGAAACAGCCTTGCAAGTTTATAAAATACAAACGTACTGATTATCAACAGGTTGCAAAAGATGAAATTTATCGTGCTGAAGAGAAATTAGTTTATAAATTCATTTCGAAAAACCTCGTATTTGCTTACGATAACAACAAAAGTCTCTTTCTTAACAGTGCGAACATCTTAATCCCGAAAATCCCAGGAATGACAATAAAAACCGTGCTCGCGTTCCTCAATAGCGAATTGTTCAAATTCCTCTACAAATCGCTCTTCGGTGAGATAAAAATCCTGAAAGGTAACCTGATGGAACTGCCGTTTCCGGAGATTTCAACCGAAACTGATAAAAAACTGACTGAATTAGTTGATGAGGTACTAAATGGAAACAAAGAAGCGATAAAAAAGATTGATTCTGAAATTGAAACAATATTTTGTGTTATGTAGAGACGTACGGCCGTGCGTCTCTATCCAATCAATTAATGATTCTCTTAATCGTTCCTAAAAAATGTGTATGCTTCCCTAATTCCTTATTAAAAATTCCCGTTTGGTCGAGCGAGTCGATTCTCACTTTTCCTGAAGCGTGAATGATCTTTTCGCCATCCAAAATGATGCCGACATGAACGATGTGATGTTCTTCGTTTTCAAAAAAAGCCAAATCTCCAGGCTTCGCTTCCGCCTGAAAATACACGTCTTCACCGCATTCCACCTGCTGCGATGCATCGCGTGGTAGCTTAATCCCTACAGTCTTCGCGCAGAGCTGCACAAAAGCAGAGCAGTCGATGCCGAAAACTGTTCTTCCGCCCCAGCGATAAGGTACATCTAAAAGCTTTAATGCATTGTTAATGAAGCTGTTAGCCTCAATACAGCATTTGTCTTTCGAATAAATGGTGGTTCCGAAAGTCAACACCTTGGAATCGTACAACTCGACCGGATTGTTGACGACATAGCAATCGCTTGAAGCTAATGCTTTGTATGCCTCTTCTTGAATCTCAAAGTGTTGCAGACTCCTGATCCAGCCTTCGTAGCCGTCATATTCCATCTTGATATAAAGCCAGTCGCCGTTTTTCTCCAAGACTTCATAAAGGTCGTTAAATAACAATTCAGTCACCAGTTCGCTCTCGTGACGGGGCTCTTTCCTCACAGGGATTGCCGATAAAGTGCAAATTCCAAACATATTTGAAACTTTTTTTGCAAAGTTACAAGATTTTTTCGTATTTTTACAAGTTAAAATAATTTGTTTTGAAACAATAACTTATTCAATCTATAAATTATTGATTATGAGTAAGATAAAAGATGTTGCAGAAAAGGTGCGCCATTCATATTATGGCATTATGAAGGTCGCGGCTTTCGTTTTGTCGCTGGTTATCGTCGTGATGTTGATGCCGCGAAACGTAAAATTTAAATATGAATACCAGAAATTACGTCCATGGCCGCATGAAAGTCTCTACGCGCCATTCAACTTCCCGATTTATAAATCGGATGAAACAGTGAAAAAAGAGAGGGAAGAGGCTCTGCGTAACATCGAACCTATTTTTGTTTTTGACGTTCTTGGTACTGAAAACGGTCGCGAAAAACTGCTTAAAGACTTTGAATCTCAGTGGGTTGACACAATCGGCGACAAAGAATTCTATGAAAATCTTATTCTGAACACTTACGACCATATTGAAAACAATGGCGTGGTGGCGAAAAACGATCGCACCAACAATTTTAAAGGTGACGAGACTGTCGTAGTGGTGCGAAATAAAGTGCAAACCAAATGTAAATACGACGACTTGAACACCATGGCGACGGCTTCGGCTTACATCCAAAGTCAATTGGTGAATATCTCTGATTATAAGACTATACAATTGATTAACAATCTGTTACATAATTCTTTGCGTCAGAATGTGATTTACTCGGAGAGTATGACAAAACAGGCTGAAAAGATGGCTGTCGACAACATTATGCTGACATTCGGAATGGTTCAGAAAGATGAGCTCATCATTATGGAAGGCGAAATTGTAACTGAAGATAAATATCAGATAATCAACTCGTTACAGCGTGAATACGCTGATATCACCGCTAACAGTTTCTTCAGCAGAAACTTCATGCTTTACGGTCAACTGCTGCTGGTGGGCATTGTGTTTATCGCTTTGTACCTGACACTCAGGATTTTACGTCCAGATGTTTTCGAACAACTGCGTTATATCAACCTGATTCTGCTGCTGATGCTGGTGACGATTGTGCCGTCATTCCTGCTGCTGAAATTCGCACCTGAGTTCATTTACCTGATGCCAGTTGCTATCATGGCAATGCTTCTGATGACATTCTTCGACGCGCGAATCTCTATCATCGTACAGGTTATGACGCTGATAATCATAAGCTTGGCAGTGCCTAACCCGTTCCAGTATTTCTTCGTGCAACTGCTCGTGTCGTTTGTCGCCATCTTCAGTATGACAAAACGTACACGTCGTGCAAGTTATTTCGGAACTTCGCTGGCGGTTTTTATGACATATCTGGTGGTTTATCTCGGTATGATGCTTATTTATGACGGCGGTTTCGACTCATTCAGCTGGAAATCCATCATCATCTATGCTGGTAACGCCTTCTTTACCATGCTCACTCTGCCGCTGGCGTTCCTTTTCGAGCGTGTGTTCGGTTTTGTCACCGACCTTTCATTGCTCGAGCTAAGCAACACTAACAGTCCGCTGCTGCGAAAACTGGCGTCAGAGGCTCCTGGCACATTCCAACACGCGATGCAGGTGGCCGACCTTTGCGAGGAGGTTATATATTATATAGGTGGCAACCCGTTACTCGTCCGCACAGGCGCTATGTATCACGACATTGGAAAGACTCGTAATCCTTTCTATTTCATTGAAAATCAAAATGGTAAGTATAATCCACACGACGATGTTTCAAATACTGAGAGCGCTCAGATTATCATCAGTCACGTGCTTGATGGTATTGAAATTTGTCGTGAATATCGTATCCCTGAGCAGATTATTGACTTCGTGAGGACGCATCATGGAACGCGCCGTACAGAATATTTTTATCAGATGGAATTGCGCGAAAACCCTGATGGCGTTGATGAAACAGAGTTTTTGTATCCGGGACCGGTGCCGTTCTCTAAGGAGACCGCCGTGCTGATGATGTGCGATGCCGTCGAGGCCGCCTCACGAAGCATGAAAGATAAGACTGAGGAGTCGATCAACAAACTCGTCGACAATATCATCGACGGACAGATGAAGGCAAACCAGTTCGACAATACAAACATCACCTTCCACGATATTAATATCACAAAGAAAGTGTTGAAAAAGAAGCTGATGAACATTTATCACGTTAGAATTGCATATCCGGATTAATTTGAAAAGTTGAAAATAAAATATCATGAAAAAATTATTTCTCGTTTTAATCGTCGCAACGGCGTTTTTGACATCATGCAAATGTTCGCATAAGGATGATAATTCTGATAATAAACAGACTGAGAAGTCAGAAGTAACCAATTCAGAATCAACGCCTAAAGAAAAATCATACGTTAAGGTGATGTCTTACAAAGACTTCGTCAAAAACGTGTGGGATTTTGAGACAAATGCCAACGAATTCACTTTCAAAGGCAACAAACCTTGTGTGATTGACTTCTATGCTACCTGGTGTGGCCCATGCAAGATGGTTGCCCCGATTTTGGAAAAACTTGCGCAGGAATACGACGGCAAAGTCGATTTTTACAAAGTTGACACCGACAAGGAGCAGAAACTCGCTATGATATTGAAAATAGAGTATTTGCCGACTGTTTTCTTTGCAAAAGATGATGCTCAGCCTGAAAAATCGGTCGGAGCAAAAGATGAGGAATATTTCCGTACACAAATAAACAAGATGTTAAGTGAATAACATTTTTCCGACATCTTATCTTCCTGATATTCAGTATATTGCGCTGTTTTTGAAAAATGATGCGCCCAAAATTGAATTATTTGAGACGTATCAGAAACAATCGTGCCGCACTCGCTGTAATGTTATGACTGCCAATGGCTTACAGACTTTGACTGTTCCAATTGTCAAAACTGATGGAAATCATACGATGACAAAAGACATCGCGATAAGCTACAAAGAGCCGTGGCAACAGATTCATCAACGTTGTCTGGAGGCTGCATACCGCAAAACACCTTATTTTGAATACTATTTTCCGTATCTCGAGAAGGCTTTTACAATGCGATTCGACAGACTCGTCGATCTTAACGAATTTTGTTTGAAGTTTATTCTTAAAACATTGAAAATCAATAAAGAAATCGTTTATACTGAAGATTTTGAACCGATTTCTGATACCAATGATTATCGCATTTCCTTATCGAAATGGTCTCCTGAAATGACTGATTTTCCTAAGTATTATCAGGTTTTTGAAGACAGACAGCCGTTTATCTCTAATCTGTCAGTCATCGATTTGATTTTCAACGAAGGACCCGAAGCGATTAACTATTTAGATGTCATTTCGAGCGTAGTCGAGAAATCTTAATTTTTTTTAACTTTTTAATTAATTTTGTATATTTGCAGATTAAAATTTTTGGAAAATTCAACATAAAAAACTAAATAAAATGGCAAGAAAACTTGAAAAGAAAGACTTATTGAAGAATGTCGTGAAACACATCGACATCAAGAAGTACGACTCAACAGAAATCATCGACGCAATGCGCAATATGTCGTTCACATCACGCGACACCGCCCGCGCAGCCGATATTTATATGATGATGGTGAAAGAGAAAAACTGCACCAACATCCTTACATTGGCAGGTTCAACCTCAGCAGCAGGCTGTATGCAGGTTTACGTCGACATGGTTCGCAACAAAATGATTGACGTTGTCGTTTCTACAGGCGCTTCAGTTATCGATATGGACCTCTTCGAAGCCCTTGGTTTCAAACACTACATCGGCGAAAAAGAGAACATCATTCCTGACACAAAGCTTCGCGAACTCTACATCGACCGTATCTATGATACATTCATCGATGAGGAACAGCTTCAGGTGTGCGACCACGCCACATATGAGGTTGCCAACATCCTTGAGCCACGTCCATATTCATCACGCGAGTTCTTGTGGAACCTTGGAAAATGGCTGCATGAAGGCCATGGTGTGAAGAAAGACAGCCTCATCCAGACATGCTACGAGTGTGGTGTCCCGATGTTCTGCCCAGCATTCTCCGATTCTTCAGCAGGTTTCGGTATCGGTCTGCACCAATGGGAGCGCAAGAAAGCCGGCAAGCCATATGTGAGCATCGACTCAGTGGCCGACTTCCTCGAGCTGACAGAAATCAAGATGGCTGCTCCACAAACAGGTTTGTTTATGGTCGGTGGCGGCACTCCTAAGAACTTCGCTCAGGACACAGTCGTCTGCGCTGAAATCCTCGGTCACGAGGTGCCAATGCACAAATACGCTATCCAAATCACAGTTGCTGACGTCCGCGATGGCGCCTGCTCATCATCAACATTGCTCGAAGCAGGTTCATGGGGCAAGGTTAGCGAGAAACTCCAGCAGATGGTCTACGCCGAAGGTACAACCGTCATCCCTATGATTGCATCTTACGTGTATCACAATGGTCCATGGAAGAAACGTGAATACAAAAACTGGCAAAACATTTATAAAAATAAATAATGTTAATAACTAACATTAAAGAGCTTTGCGGCATCGTGGAGGACGGCTCATTATGGAAGGCCGGCTCCGCGATGTCGGACGTTAAGCGCATCAAGGACGCATACCTTTATATAAAAGGTAGTAAGATTGCCGACTATGGCGAGATGAATTCTCCAAAATGCCAGGATTATCTGGCAACGGAGAAGAAAGTCGTCGATGCCAAAGGCGGACTGGTCTTGCCAGCGTTCTGCGACTCGCACACACATTTGGTGTATGCCAACTCGCGTGAGATGGAGTTTTGCGACAAGATTCGTGGCTTGAGCTACGAGGAAATCGCAAAAAGAGGAGGAGGCATCCTCAATTCGGCGAAAGCCACAGCAGCCGCTAGCGAAGACGAACTTTACGAATCGGCTATGCAGCGTCTCGACGAGATAATGCACATGGGAACCGGCGCCGTCGAAATCAAGAGCGGCTACGGCTTGACCACCGAGAGCGAGCTCAAGCTTTTGCGCGTGATTCGTCGCTTGAAAGAAAACTCTCCGATGACGATAAAGTCGAATTTCCTTGGTGCACATGGCATCCCGATGGAGTATCGCGGACATCAGGAAGACTATGTCGACCTTGTCATCAATGAGATGATTCCGCTTGTGGCAGCTGAGGATTTGGCAGATTTCATTGATGTTTTCTGCGACAAAGGCTTCTTTACCGTTGAAGACACCGAGCGCATCTTGATGGCAGGTATAAAATACGGCATGCGTCCGAAGATTCACGCAAAC
>JAFZXP010000041.1 GCA_017616735.1 Bacteroidales bacterium | reverse complement strand
TGACTGTGCCGCCACCGATGATGTAGAGCGTGTTGCCAGATGCCAGCTCGATACCGGCTCCTGCGCCAGTAGGAGCGGTGGCATTGGCTCCCGTGCAGGTGATGGTCACGCCATCAGGCACGTAGATATACACCGTGCCCAGGATGGTCAAGCCACTACCGCCAGCCGTGCTGTTGGTGAACGAGAGGTTGCTGTTGGCATAATAATACGTGGTGTTACCCTCGCTGCCGAGCGTACGCCCCGTGGTGGAGCCTTCTGTTAGGGCAGTCCAGTTTCCCGAGTTGGTATTCGTCATTGCATAGACCGCCTCCCAATTGGCTTGTGCCCAGGCCCCCTGTGCAAAAGCGCACAGCAGGGCGATAAATAGTAAAGTTTTCTTCATTTATAATATTTTTAAATTTTAATTTCTACGAAACAGACCATATTTCCCCCAAGTCATGATGACTGAGAAAAACAAAAAAGTATATATTGAGTGTTTATTTTCGGGAATGGAGCTGCAAAGATAATCAAACTATTTCAAATAAAAAAGGTTTTTAAGCCTTAGACAGCAAATTTTGTAAATTTTGAAAGTATTTTTGTAAATTTTGAAACTCGGAAGTGCCGATTACAGTTTTTATATCTCAGGATGCTGCACCGAAAGTGGCAATCCTTTCTGCGAGAGATAGAACATGTAGAAGACGACGGGCTTAGTGCCGCGGTTTTCGCCGTGATGGATGGTGCCAACCATCTCGACGACGGCCTCGCCCTCGTGTACGGTTTTCTCTTTGCCATCTATGCTGACGATGGTGAGATCGCCCTGAACGAGTATGCCATGGTTCATTACAGGGTGGTGATGCCAGCTTAGTTTCTGTCCGGCAGGTATTTCGTATTTTATTCCAACAATTTCAGGCTTACCCAACGGATAGTCGGGAAGTTCTACGCCGTCCCAGCTCTGGCTGGTACGAATCAGTTCGGTTTTATGTACAGAGTTATTATCAGTCATTTTGTCGGATTTGTGTTATTCAATAATTAGACACTGACCAGTCATCTCTTGTGGTTGCGAAAGTCCCATGATGTGTAGGATGGTAGGAGCCACGTCGGCCAGAGCACCGTTCTGTACACTCGCGTTATTATTTTCTGTCACATATATGAAAGGAACAGGGTTGGTTGAGTGGGCGGTGTTGGGCGTGCCGTCGTCGTTGATGGCATGGTCGGCGTTGCCGTGGTCGGCGGTGATGACGACTTCATAGCCATTGGTCTTGGCTGCTTCCACCAGCTCGCTCAGGCATTGGTCAATAGTCTGCACTGCCGTTTCGATGGCTGTGTAAACTCCTGTGTGCCCCACCATGTCGGCATTGGCGAAGTTTACCACAATCCAGTCGTAGCGGTTGGTGTTGAGCGCCTCGATGAGCCTGTCTTTCAACTCGAATGCTGACATCTCGGGCTGCAGGTCGTAGGTGGCAACAGCAGGGGAGTTCACCAAAATGCGGTCTTCGCCCTCGAACGGTTCTTCGCGTCCTCCATTGATGAATGAGGTCACATGGGCATATTTCTCGGTCTCGGCGGCATGCAGCTGCTTCAAACCTTTGCCGGCGATATATTCGCCGAGGGTGTTCGTGACGTTCTCCTTAGGGAAGATGACATGTACACCTGTGAATGAATCGTCGTAAGGAGTCATGCAGTAGTACTGGAGATCTGGGATGGTCTGCATGTCTTGTTCCGGGATATCATGCTGAGTGAGCGCGATGGTCATCTCTTTGGCGCGGTCGCTGCGGAAGTTGAAGAAGATTACCACGTCGCCCTCTTTGATGCGTCCGTCAACGTTGCTGTTGACGAGCGGTTCCATGAACTCGTCGGTGTTTTTATGTTCAGGTGTGTGGGAGTCGTAGCACGATTGTATGCCTTCCACCATGTCGGTAACCTCACGGCCGATGCCGTGTACGAGCAGGTCGTAACCCAGCTTGATACGGTCCCAGTTGTTGTCGCGGTCCATGGCGTAGTAACGGCCGATGACAGTTGCCACTACGCCAGTACCGGCAGTTTGCATGTGTTGCTGCAGGTCGGTGACGAAGCCTTTGCCCGACATCGGGTCGGTGTCACGGCCGTCCATGAAGCAGTGCACGTAGCAGTTGTCGATGTTATACTGGGCGGCGATATCGATGAGTTTAAAGAGGTGGTCGATAGAAGAATGAACGCCGCCGGTAGATGTCAAGCCCATGAGATGAAGGCTCTTGCCGGTAGATTGTGCATAGTTGTAAGCCGACTGGATTTCAGGGTTCTGAAGTATGGAGTTGTCGGCGCAGGCGTGGTTAATCATCACCAGATCCTGATAGACGACGCGTCCGGCACCGATATTCAGGTGTCCGGTTTCGGAGTTGCCCATCTGTCCGTCGGGCAAACCCACATACTCGCCTGAGGCCTGCAGCTCGGAGTGAGGATAGCTATCCATCAGGTAGTCGATGTAAGGTTTAGGAGTGTTAGCGATTACGTCGCCTACGCCTTGGTCGCCTATGCCCCAGCCGTCGAGGATGACCAACAGCGCTTTCTTTGGGGTGCTGCCCGGAATTGGGTTGCTCGTGCTGGTTTCTTTTTTACACGAGACAAACACCATTGCCACAGCGACCAAAATGATGAATAGCTTTTTCATTTGAAAATGTTTTTACTTAAATGAGCTACAAAGTTAATCGAAATTTTCTAATATTGACACGTCAGACTGCAAAAACATCAAATTTTGTAAATTTTGAAACTACATCTCCCGCATCCAGGTGGTCACACTCTGTCCCATTTTCTGCTTGAAGGCGAGGCTGAAGGTGCTGTAGCTGCGGAAGCCGCTGTCTTTGGCAAGCTGCTGCACGATGATGGTCTTTCCGGCAGAGACCGCCTCATGATAGAGTTTTATGAAGTGGTTGATACGGAGATTGTTGATATAGGCATTGAATGTGATACCCTGGTAGGAGAAATACTGGCTGAGATAGGTGCGGTTAGTGCCGAGAATCTTTGCGAGCTGCGGAAGGGTGATGTCGTGCTGCAAATAGAGCTGAGTGGCAACACAACGCTCATCGAGCAGCTCCTCGATATCGGAAGGAATGGCCAAAGGCTGTGAGATTGGCTCCTTCGGTTGCTCCTCGGGCTGCTCTTCAGGTTGCTCGGATTGTTCTTCGACCGCTACGTTTTCCAACTGAGGCAGCGTCTCGACACGCCATAGCAGGAAGCAGTAAAAAACTATCGATAAGAATTGCACGATAAAACTTATGATAAGGTCGTCGCCATCGAATCCATAGAATATGATTAACAGCAGGATGACGATTACCAGCACGTGGCTAATCCAGATTTCCTTGTTTTCCAAGTCGGCATAGTTGTCGCGCAGCCATCGTCCGTATTGTTTGACTGCGAATACCATGTATATGGTAAAAATAACGTAAATCAACAGGAAATATGCTAATGCGAATTGGAAATAAGTGGCGTTGGGTTTGACAACGTGAAGCGTCAATAACCCTCCGAGCGGTATTGTGGCGATGACGATAGGCCAGACGTGCCGCTTGCGGTCTTGTAGCATTGCGAACAGGGTGCCTGGGATGGTGGTGAACAGAGTCAAACAGTCGAGATAAGCGGCTATCGTGCAGCCCACAGATTTAGTGTCGCCGGAATAGAGGTAGAAAAGGAGCCAATAGATATGCCCCACAAATGTTACGCCCAAGAATGCCGCAGCCCAACGGCGGAGCGGCATGGGCGGCGCGACATCGGGCGCGATGGCGTTGCTTTTGCGAAACAGCAAGTAAATGCAGGCGATGAGCGCAGTCATTGCTGATGCGCCGTAGAGCATAAAATATAATATAAACGGGATAGATATATTGTCTAGTGACATGGTTGTAATGTTTTAAAAATTAATAAATGAATCCGAGCATCCAGAGAGGGAGTTTGGCGCCGTCAGGCATGTCCCAGTCGTCGGCAAAGATGTAGGAGTTTTCTATACCAGCTATCTGAGAGAAGTCCTTGCTGCGACCGCCAATCTCGAATGTGTATTTGTAATCGACTTTGAAATCGCCTTGAACCTTGCCGTATTCAACGTCGTGCCCAACAGATAGGCTGTTTATGGCAAAGGTTTCGCGTAGGGTTCCAATCTCAACTTTAGTAGGCGCCAATGCATACAACAAATTGGTGTTTTCAAGATATATTTTATCAGGTTTGGTGAGCTTTCCTATTTTCTTTTTGTCGGAATACAGCAGATTGAGCACTTTGGCATCGCCCAGATATTTGAGGTATTCGACAACGGTGCCGCGTCCGATTTCGAGGGCGGCAGCGATGCGGTTGGCATTCAACTCAAAAGGCACTTCACTACAGATAAGGGCGACAAGAGCCTGTATTTTCCTGACATTGGCCACATCGACTTTGCAGATTTGAGGCAACTCGGTTTCAATGATATAGTTGACAACCTGCTCGATTTTTGTGTAATACTCGCCTTCGCCTTCGAGAAGAAAAGGATAATAGCCTTTTTCGAGGTATTCTTTGAACAGCACGACAGGCTTGCACTTCGATGAAACCATTTGCCACAGGTCGTAAGGATGCGCCAAAATGTCTTCCAACGACCATACTGGGAATTCCAGTCCATGATAGAAACGAAGCGCTTCGCGGAATGACAGGCCGGGCATGGTATATTTTACGGCACGACGTGAAAGATCAGCATCACCCTCTTTCAAACGAAGCAGCGAAGAGCCACTAACAATCATCTTTAACTTGGGGAACAGTTCGTAGATTTCTTTGATTTCGCGACTCCATTCGGTTGTGCCGGGATGGTACTTATGAATCTCGTCTATAACCAGCAGTTCGCCTCCACGGACAACAAACTCTTCGGCTAAGCCCACGAGCGTGCGCACGGAAAAATCGACTGTGTCGGCCGAGCAGTACAACACGCGACGGTCGCCAAGCTGAAAGTTCTGCTTCAGATATTGTTTGATGAGTGTGGATTTGCCAACGCCTTTTGCTCCCATAATGCTTACTAGCTGGGTGTTCCAGTGAATCTCATTCATTTTTTCGCGAATGATATCCGTTGAGATGTTGGCCAGAAGCCTGTCGCTTTTTCTAAACAATGTGTCCATACGAATGTGTTTTCAGGCTGCAAAGATAATAAAATGTTGTATATATGCAACATTATTTTGAAAAAATGTTGTCTACGCGCAACACTTAGCATTCGAATTTATAAATTTTGAAAGTCGTGCAAAAAGGACAACACTTTTCCCGGTCATGTTTATTTTTTTGTATTTTTGCGAAAATTATAAAAGCAATCATTATGCGAAATTTTGATTATCAGACCCCGACGCGCCTAATTTTTGGCAAAGGCGTTGTGGAAAAACTGCCCGGCGTAATGGCGCAGTTCGGAAAGAAAATCCTCCTCACCTATGGTGGTGGAAGTATTAAAAAAATCGGTCTTTACCAAAAGGTAATGGAGTTGTTGAAAGGCTACGAAATCGTGGAACTCAGCGGCATACAACCCAACCCGAAATACGACCCGAGTGTGCTCGACGGCGTTCGCCTCTGCAAGGAGCACAACATCGACGTGATTTTGGCTGTTGGCGGCGGCTCGGTGCTCGACTGCTCGAAGGCTATCGCAGCGGGAGCCTGCTACAATGGCGACCCGTGGGACCTCATCTCATACAAGGTAAAAGCTGAGGCCGCGCTACCAATCGTTGATATCATCACATTGGCAGCTACCGGCAGCGAATACGACTGCGGCGGCGTTATCTCACGCACCGAGACCAACGACAAGATTGGCTATATTGACCGTCACCTCTACCCTGCTGTTTCGTTCCTCGACCCTGAGTACACCTTCACCGTCAACAAGAAACAGACAGCCGCAGGCATCGCCGATGCGATGAACCACGTGATGGAGCAGTATTTTGTGGAGGATGCAACGCTTTTGAACGACGGTTTCTGCGAGTCGATGTTTCGCAGCCTGATGGAAAACGGTCGCAAATGCCTTGAAAACCCCGAGAATTACACCGCCCGTGCCGAGATGATGCTTGCCTGCACATACGGCTGCAACGGTATCCTCGCACTTGGCAACAGTCCTTCAGGCTGGCCTTGCCATGGCATCGAACACGCTCTGAGCGCCTACTATGACATCACCCACGGCTGGGGCCTGGCAATCATCACTCCACGATGGATGAAGCATATCCTCAACGAGCACACTCTGCCTCGTTTTGTGAAATACGGCATCAACGTGTTCGGCATTGACCCGAAACTCGACAAATGGGAAATCGCCAGCAAAGCCATTGAAGAGACTTACAAATTCTTTGAAAGCATCGATATTCCTATGCATCTGAGAGATCTCGGCATCGATGAGAGCCGTGTCGGCGAGATGGCACATCATATCGCGGTGAACGAAGGCCTCGACCAAGCATACGCTCCACTTTCTGAAAAAGACATAGCAGAGATTATCACAGCGAGTTTGTAAGATATAAAAAATCAAGTTTCTGAATGACACTGTCATTTCATAAACTCACACCTGTAGTGAAAGCAGGTTGATGAATTAAAAAAAATTGTATCTTTGCAGCCGCTTTGGAAAAGGGAATGCTGTGGAAATCGGCAACAGTACCCGCTGCTGTGAGTCCGGCGTAAAGGCCTGTCAATCAAGCCACTGTCGAAAGATGGGAAGGCGACAGGCTCGGACGAGTCAGAAGACCTTGCCAAGCAACATAGTTAAATTTATTTCGGGATTAAAATTAAATTAAAATGAAAAAGTGTTTCTTTTTAACACTGTCGCTGTTATTTGCGACACTCGTAAATGCCCAATTGTCAGGCACTTACACCATTGGCAGTTCAGGATCAAATTACACATCATTTAGTGCTGCAGTTTCCGCTTTGTCGGCAGGCGTCTCAGGGCCCGTGACATTCCAAGTGGCTCCAGGAACATACGAGGAGTACGTGACAATTAACGAAATCAACGGTACATCGGCAACAAACCGTGTGACATTCAGAGGTATGGGCGCTGACAATCAGCAAGTTGTGGTGACAAGCAATGCCGGTTACACCGACAACAGCACCATCAAAATCAATGGCGCCGACTACGTCACTTTCGAGAACATGACGGTGACAACCACATCGTCTGGCAAAGCACGTTTGTTGGTGTTTGACGGTCAATGCGACTACGACCGCTTTGAAAACGTGCGTTTTGTGGGCGTGGAAGTGACTTCAAACTCATCGGACAACGACAAAAACCTCGTTCACATGAACAATGGCGACGGCATTGTCGACCACGACACTCAGTTTGTAGGCTGTCAGTTCATCAACGGATGCATTGCCCTTTATCTGCAAGGAAAGAACATGACATTGTTCAATGAAAATGTGCTTATTGAAAACTGCTCCTTTGAGAACCAGCAGTTTAAGTCGATTTACATCACTTTTTATAATAATGTCGTGCTTCGTGGCAACACCATCGTAAACGCCAACGATTTCAAGACCGACTACAACGCCATCGATATTTTCCAATGCTATAACGGGGCAACAATCGAGAAAAACGTGATGAATGTGACGCGTACTACAGCCTATTCAACCGTTTTTAGAGTCCGCCCTATTGTTGGAACAGAAACCAATCATGTGATTATCAGAAATAACATCGTCAATCTGCAAGCTAACTCAAGCAGCTATGCTTTCGCAATCGATTATAACGATTGTGCTTACATCGATTTTGCGCATAACACCTTGAAATGCATGGGTACTGGCGACAACATCAATATTTTCGTGCAGAAAAACGGTACAAACTTAAATTTTTACAATAATTTGCTCGTAAATACGACCAACGGCTATGTGTTTCGCTTTAATAATGAAGTTAGCAGCCGCATGAGCGATTACAACAGAATTCAATATTCCGGAAGTCATCTTGGAAGATTTACCACAACCGATTGTGCGGCATTGGCTGATTGGACAACGGCTACAGGCTTCGACTCACATTCAACAATGTGCACACCTAACTTCGTGGGAACCAACGACCTGCACATCACCTCGGCCGATGGTCTGACAGTAGCCAATCCATTGACATACGTGCCAACCGATATCGACGGACAAAACCGTTCGGCGACGGCGCCTTGCGCCGGAGCCGATGAGCTGGCAAGTGGCACAAATTTGCCTCCAGTGGTTCAAAATCCTGTTTCAAACATCACTTTCGAAACATATCCGGCAAGCCAGACAGTCAATCTGAACAATACTTTCAACGACCCTGACGATCCGAATGAAAATATCGTTATAACCGTTGCCTCAAACAGCAATCCTTCGCTTGTTTCAACATCGTTGAACAACAGAATTTTAACGGTGACGCGTCTTGTGGCAACTGGCGGAACAGCAACAATCACTTTGAACGCGGAGAGCGCCGGACAATCAGTTCAGACAAGCTTTACGGTTGAATGCCTAGCTGAAGATTTACCGCCTGTAGTGGCAAACCAGCTGGCTCCAATCAACTTCACGAGCTATCCGCAAACGTTGAGTTTCGACCTCAGCAACACCTTCGACGACCCTGACAACAACAACGATTTTATCGTGATAACTGTCCAGACATGCCCATCGGAAATCAATGCGACAATTGACGACGATGACATGCTTTTTGTAAGCAGAACAACTTCCAGCGCATTCACAAACAAGACTTTAGTAATCCGTGCCACAAGCAACGGCAAACACGTGGATATGAACGTAAACGTGTCTGGAGTAGAGGTTCAAATTACTGTCGGAACTGCCTCTTTTGACGACGTCACTCTTGGTTCAAATGGCTATTGGACTGGCGAGGAAGGCGAAAATGAGATGTTCAGCGGCGGCTGGATTTTCACCAACTACTACTCACAGGCTTATTCGTTCTGGGGCGGTTTTACAGCTTCAAACCACACCGATTTGACTCAAACTGGCATGAATGCACAGTATACCGCTATCACAGCAGGTGGTTACGACGGTTCGTCACAGTACGGCGTAGCTTACACCTATGGCGCACAAACCGACGTCTACGCTTCAGACGGTCAAGCACATACAGTCACAGGTTGCTATGTCACCAATAATCTTTGGGCTTATCAGAGTGTAGTTAATGGTGACGCTTCTTCAACACCATTTGGCGGCACTAGCGGCAACGATCCCGACTGGTTCAAACTCACCGCAACAGGTAAAAACGCAAGCGGTCAGACCATAGGAACGCTCGATTTCTACCTTGCCGACTATCGTTTTGCCAACAATCAAGACGACTACGTCATCGATACTTGGGAATGGTTCGACCTCAGCCCTCTTGGTGCAGTTCACACCATCTCATTCAGCCTTTCATCAACCAAAGGAAACGCTTACGGAATGCTCACTCCGGCCTACTTCTGTATCGATGACTTCAACGGCGAGGCGCCGCTTCCTCCTACCCCACCACAAGGCATCGATGAAAACGAAAATATTGCAATTTCGGTTTATCCGAATCCTGCACATGATATCATTACTGTAGAGACGATGTGCACATCGTCTTTACAACGCATTGATTTGTATTCCGTTACAGGACAATTGATGTTGTCATCAATCGAAACGGAAATCAATGTCAGCGAATTGCCTGAAGGCATTTATTTCGCCACAGTTTTCACTGAAAACCAGAAATTTGTTGAAAGAATTATAGTAAAATAGTGAGTTATGAGAAAGCAATATCAGGCAGTTTCAGCGGCTGAAGCCGTTAAAGTCATAAAATCAGGCGACCATGTGCACATCAGCTCGGTATCGAGTGTGCCGCAATGCCTTGTGAAAGCCCTATGCGACCGTGGTCGTGCCGGCGAGTTGAAAAACGTTTATATCCATCACCTTCACACCGAAGGCGCGGCACCATACGTCAATCCTGAGTTTGAAGGCATTTTCCAGCACAACGCTTTCTTTGTCGGCGCCAACGTCCGCGAAAGCGTTCAGAAAGGTCTGGCAGATTACATCCCGGTTTTCCTTGGCGAGACATCAAAACTATATCGTGAAAAATACATCAAATGCAACGTCGCGATGATTCAGGTGTGCCCGCCTGACAAATTCGGCTACGTGTCGTTGGGCTCGTCTGTCGATGCCACACTGGCTGCCATGGAAAACGCCGAGTTCGTCATCGCGGTGGTCAACAAACACGTGCCGCGCACCTTCGGCGACGCATTAGTCCACATCAGCCGTATCAATGTGTTTGTTGAAGACGACACACCTTTGCTCACCGTCGAGATGCCTGAGCCTAATCAGGTTGAAAAAACCATTGGCCGTTATTGCGCTGAGCTTATCGAAGACGGCGCTTGCCTCCAGATGGGTATCGGCAGTATCCCGAACGCAATATTATCATGCCTTCACAACCATAAGAACATCGGCATCCACACCGAGATGTTCTCCGACGGCATACTTCCGCTGGTGAAAAAAGGCGTCATCACTGGCGACAACAAAAAGCTCGACAAGGGCAAAATTGTCTCCACTTTCGTGATGGGTTCGAAGAAGATTTACGACTTCATCGACGGCAACCATGAGGTTTTGCTGAAAGACGTGGAATACACCAACGATCCTTTCATCATCGCTCAGCAGCCTAAGATGACCTCCATCAATTCGGCAATCCAGATTGACCTTTCGGGTCAGGTGTGCGCCGACTCGCTTGGCGACAAGATTTACTCGGGCGTTGGCGGTCAGATTGACTATGTTTACGGCTCGTCGCGCGCTGAAGGCGGCAAGGCCATCATCGCGATGCCTTCCACCACAAAAAAAGGCATCAACAAGATTGTGCCGGCATTGGATCTGGGCTCGGGTGCTGTCACCACGCGTAACCACATCCACTGGTTCATTACAGAATACGGCGCAGTGAACCTTTACGGTCGCTCGCTGCAGGAACGCGCACGACTCATCATCTCTGTCGCTCACCCGAAATATCAGGAAGAGCTTGACGAGGCGGCGTTCAAGCGCTTCGGTCCACATTATCATTACATTTGCAGAAACATGTAACACAGTTAGCAGTTAGAAGTTAGCAGTTAGTAGTTAACTTCTCACTCCTAACTTCTAACTGCTAACTTCTAACTTAATTAAAATGATCAATTTTGTAGAAATTTTCGGTGCCTTCTTCGTGATGGCGGCCATTATCGATATCTTTGGGTCGATACCTATTTTTGTAAGCATGAGGGAACAGAACAAAGTCATCAAGGCGGGTCAGGCCTGCCTGGTGGCTTTGGCTTTGTTTTTGGCGTTTTTCTTTGCCGGCGATGGATTGTTGAAAGTATTTGGCATCGACGCCGCCTCGTTCGCTGTAGCTGGCTCTTTTGTCCTGTTCGTACTGGCAGTGGAGATGATTCTCGGTCGTGAAATCATCAAAAACGAGGGTGGCAACAGCGGCGCAAGCATTGTTCCTGTTGCATTCCCCTTGATAGCAGGTCCGGGAGCTTTGACAGGTTTGCTGTCTTTGCGTGCCGACTACGCCATCATCAACATTCTGATAGGCTTGCTTTTGAATATCGCTCTCGATTACGTCGTAATTCGTTATCTTGACAAAATTCAAAAACTATTGGGACAAAACCTGATTTTCATCCTAAGAAAATTCTTCGGCGTGATTTTACTGGCAATTGCCGTCAACATGTTTGTCAACAACATCAAGGTTTTGCTGTAAGTATTTAATCTTCAACAACAAAGGCAATCTAGCGCCAAGCTGGACAGGAATGACTTTTCATAAAAACAAAAAAATTTTTAAAAATATCGTTCACGATATAAAATTATTTTGTAATTTTGCATCGTGAACGATATAATTCAAATCAATATTATAAAATTTAAAAACATGGACAAACAGAAATCAATCGAAGCATTGCAGTTCTTCGTGACAGGCCTCTCGGAAGGCGCTTTCGTACACAAAGTACAGGGACAGATTTTCAATTCGGAAAACTTCAACAAACTCGGCGAAAAATACATCGGACACTACAATGAGGAGATGGAATGGGTTGAGAAATTCATCGACCGCATCATCGACCTTGGCGGCTGCCCGAAAGTCGAGAAACACGACGCTCGCGAGCTGATTTGCGATCCTCTGGAATACGTCAAGGCTGACCTCGCCATCCAAGTGCAAGGCGTGGAAATCCTCCGCAAATGCATGGCTACAGTGGCCGACGACCCAACGACTTACGACATGCTGAAAGCCTACTTGCTCGACGAAGAGGAAGACCAGTATTGGAGTGAGGAACAACTCGAGCTTATCGAGAAGATCGGCTACCAGAACTGGCTCATCAAGCAACTGTAATCAATAAATGCTGAAATGAGACCCGAGTTCCTTTTGGAAAACCAGCTCTGTTTCAGGCTCTACACCGCTTCGCGCCTTCTCACACAGGCATATCATCCGCTGCTTTCTGAACACGGATTGACTTACCCGCAGTACCTGGTGCTGCTGGTGCTGTGGGAGAAGGACGCCCAGCCGGTGAACGACATCGCCAAACGCCTCTACTTGGAGACCAATACGGTGACGCCGCTCATCCAGCGCATGGAAAAGGCAGGCATCCTGACCCGCACTAAAGGCACCAAGGATGCGCGCCAGATGATTGTCAAGCTGACCCCAAAGGGGAAAGGGCTTCAGAACCAACTGGCCGAAGTCCCCTTCACCTTGGGCAACGCCGTCATATGCGAGAGCGTTACGCCTGAAACAGCACCTGTACTTTTCAAGATGTTGGATGATGTCATAGCGAAACTTGCCAGATGATTCTTCATTTTCATCAACTTACACTGTCAGACCGCGAGGCAGTGCAGGCTGTGACGCTCAACGCTGGGCGCCGCAACTGCAATTACACCTTTGCTAACCTCGTGGGCTGGCAGTTTTGGTATTACACCGAGGTGTGTGTGCTCGACGACGCCGTGGTGCTTCGTTACACCCACGAAGGCGAACGCGCTTACATGGTCTGCACCGCTAAAGACATCTCAAAAGAACTGCTGGAAGCATTACTTGACGACAGTCAAGGGAATCTTGTGCTGATTGGTCTCGAGGATGATCAAATAACTCAACTTTCAACTGTTAACTGTCAACTATCAACTAAAATTGAGCCCATTCGCAACCAGTACGACTACATATACCGTCGCACCGACCTCGCCAACCTGCACGGCAGTCATCTCAACGCCAAGCGCAATCACATTCATCGTTTCCGTGCCGAGCATCCCGACTTCGAGTATCGTCCGCTCACGCCTGAACTCTTTGACGAATGCCGCCGACTTACAGAAATTTGGCAAGAAGAGAGGGAGTTTAGTGAGACTATCGATGCTGAGCATCGCGTGATGGAGACCATCTTCACGAATTGGGAAGCACTGGGCATGATTGGCGGAAGCATCTTTGTTGACGGGAAAATGGTCGCGTTCACTTACGGTGCCGCTGTCACGAACGATACCATCGACATCTGCGTTGAGAAAGCCGACCGTCGCATCGAGGGCGCTTTTGCCATCATCAACCAGCAGTTTGCCGAGCATCTGCCGGAAAAATTCGTCTATCTGAACCGCGAAGAAGATATGGGAATCCCTGGACTTCGCCAAGCAAAACTGTCGTATCATCCTGAAATCCTTTTGACTTACAATGTCGTACACATTACAAAGAATGACTGAAGCCGATGCGCCACTAACTGTTGACTGGATGGTGCGGCAATATGGTTTCGACCGTCACGAAGTCGAGGATTGGGTGCGAAATCTGCATTTCAATTGGCCATTGAGTGTCAAGGCTTTGGATGAAAACGGCGATGTGATAGGATTGCTCAACATGAGCGACTACCGAATTGAGGAAGAGACGCCACAGATTCTGAAAGATGAGCCTGAATTGCTGAAAAGCCTTAATTCTCAGCGTTATACCGCTGTTTTTTCGTTCATCGTCGCCGAAAAATATCGTGGCACCAGTCTGAATTACGACATGCTTATGTCAATCATGCCTGAATTGAAATCCAACTACGATTTCGTCTTTATTCCGGTGTTGCATCGCCTCAAAACTCATCAATATTGGCAACGCTGGGGCGCAAAAGAGTTTTACCGCGATGAAAATTGTGTGTATTACAAATTGAAAATTTAGTATATTTGCAAAAAAATAGCTCTATGAAAAAACTTTCTATCATTTTCGCTTTGATGCTTGTCGCATTGACGGCATCAGCACAGTCGGGCCGCGAAAAAGGCTTTGTATTCCGTCCTGAAGTAGGACTTGGATTTTATGGCGTAAACACTTTTGAAAACGTTTGCACAATTAACACTTTCGAGAAGAAAACTTTAAGCAACACCATGAATAACCGTGACGTTTTCCTAAAATACGACGGCAACCAGGGTTTTGCTTACAACCTTATGGCCAACGTCGGCTATAACTTCAACCCATATATCTTCTTAGGCGGCGGCGTGGGTTTGTATGGCGGCAGCGGTGCTTCATTGGCTCTTTATGCCAACCCGAGATTTTATTTAAGCGACAAGGAAACATCTTTCTTCTTCGACCTCAAAGCAGGATTTTTGATTGGCCTAAGCGGCAAAAGCGCCTTCGACGACGACTCATATTACCTCTATAAAGGACCTAAATATTATTATTGGGATGCTGAAGACCACAAGTTTGACGATACAGACGATTATAATAAATTCGTCACGGTCAAAGATAACTCGCTAATGGCCAAAGGTTACTTCTTCTCAATAGGCTTCGGTTGGGAAGTCAACCGCTCGAGCTTCGGTGTGGCTTTCGATTTCTTTAACATGAATCTCACGACCACCGTCGAACAGCATTACTGGTCGTATGCCGACAATGGAGACCACTCAACAATAGATGTCCCGGAGGTTTATCATAACGATGTCGTGAAATACGACGATGCCAACAAAATGGGATACTCAGTGGCGTTCAAATATGCATATAGCATCTTTTGGTAACACATTATCAACTAAATGAGCACTAAGCCACACTTCTCGGAGGGTTGGAAACATTTCCTCTTGTCGCTTCTCGCCACCACCATATCAATCGCGCTAACATTCGGCACTGCGGCCGTCATCGACCACAACAAAGAACAGAATGAGAAACGTGAAATAGTGATGATGGTAATGTTCGATATGTACAACTCAATGATGTCAATTGAAAATAACGACTCTATGATTCGTCAGTCGATGGAAGTTCAGTTTCAGATGGCAGAAGACCCCTCCCGGTTTGATGAGCTCAGGTTCCAAATGGCATATCTGATGCCAAAGGCTGAATATACCGAGACAACGGAGCATATCTTTTCGTCAAGCATCGAAACCATCAACACTATTGGCAACGTGCTTTTCGCCGAAAGTGTAGCCGAGTTTTATCAGATTCGTAAACTTTACAAAACGACGATATGCGAGCCAGTGTACAACGAGATAACCCAAAGTGTGCCATTCGCCACATTAAAGGGCACGCTCGATTTTGATTACTCACAATACGCCATAATGAGCTGTAGTATCCTGAAGGATATGCGCCATCTGTATGTTCAGTGCAAGCAGATGATGGAAGTCACCGATGAGGAGCTGGAAGCCTATCGTAAGGAACGGGAGCAGATAGAAAAAAGCATTTCCGAAGAAGACCAAGATACTGGCTCCACCATATACGAAATCATAGAACTACAAGGCAATATAGATGAGTCGAAGGCTAACCTGGAATTATAACAATTCCCTGTTATATCGCTATCGCCGGAATTCGACAGCAGCGATTTTGCGGCTATCACCGACATGGTGCCTGATGATATTCTTGAGATTCGTTATTACAGCACATACAATTTCGTCGGTGCCCGCATCAACGAGCCTTATCCTGACACATATTTTGAATTTCCTGTGAAGAAAGAATAATTTCATCATATCGTTCATAGCACAAAACGCTTGGGCGCAAACAAGCTATTATGAGTGTGTTATAAAAATTTTTTGACAAAGAAAGAATTGTGTATCTTTGCAAGTTAATTGTTTCGGTATGAATGCTAGGCAAGTTTTGGAAAAAGTTAAAAACGGGCAGTGGTCGGTAGATGAGGCCGAAGCTTATTTCCGCAGGGAGCCGTTTGAGGATCTGGGCTATGCGAAGATCGACAGCCATCGTAAGATTCGCTCAGGTGCTGCGGAGGTGGTGTTTTGCAGCGGCAAGGCCGACGAATATCTGCTTCAGCTGTTTAAGCGCATTTACGAAGAGGAAGGACAGGTGCTTGGCACCCGCGCCAGCTTGCAGCAAGCCGAGCTGATCAAAACCATCTTGCCTGAAGCCGTTTACGACCCGCTTTCACGAATATTGAAAGTGGAAAAAGCCGGCAAAATAAGACAAGGTCTTGTGGCGGTGTGCACTGCCGGAACAGCTGATATCCCTGTGGCGGAAGAAGCAGCGCAGACGGCTGAGTTTCTGGGCAGCAATGTGGTGCGTATATTCGACGTGGGAGTTAGCGGTCTGCATCGGCTGCTGGCGCGTCTCGACCAGATTCAGGATACCAACTGCATAGTGGCGGTGGCAGGCATGGAAGGCGCACTGGCGAGCGTGATAGGCGGACTGGTTGACAAACCGGTGCTCGCGGTGCCGACATCGGTGGGCTACGGAGCAAGTTTCCACGGCGTCTCCGCCTTGCTGACTATGATAAACTCTTGCGCCAACGGCGTCGCAACGCTTAATATCGACAACGGATTCGGCGCAGGCTATATGGCATCGCAAATTAATTTGGCAATTTGTAAATGATGGACAAAAAACTATATCTGGAATGCTACGCCGGCATCAGCGGCGACATGACCGTGGCGGCGTTGCTCGACCTTGGCGCTGATGCCGACGTGTTGAAAAAAGCGTTGGAAAGTCTGCCAATCGACGGATTCGAGACCCGCATCAGCAGAGTGAAGAAAGCGGGTATCGACGCTTGCGACTTCAACGTGATACTGGAGCACGAAAACCATGACCACGACATGGAATATCTGCACGGTCACAAACATGAGCACGAACACCATCATGACCATGATCACGAGCACCATCATCATGAGCACAGAGGCTTGGAGGAGATTAAAAACATTCTGCTTTCTAGCTCGATGACCGACCATGCGAAGGCTACTGCGGTCCGCATTTTTGAAATCATCGCCGACGCAGAAGCCAAGGCTCACGGGCTACCTCGCAATGAGGTGCATTTTCATGAGGTGGGTGCCGTCGATTCAATTGTGGATATCGCAGCGGTGGCCGTCTGTCTCGACAATCTAGGCATCGACGAGGTCATAGTGCCGGTGCTTTACGAGGGCAGAGGCACGGTGCGTTGCCAGCATGGTATCCTGCCTATCCCGGTGCCTGCTGTCGCAAATATCGCCGACGCTCATCATTTGCCGTTGCATCTAACCGACACCCAAGGCGAGTTCGTAACACCGACAGGCGCTGCCATCGTGGCGGCTGTTTGCACCGGCAATAAGCTTCCGCAGAATTTCACGGTGCTGAAGACCGGCATCGGAGCAGGCAAGCGCACTTACGAGCGTCCTAGCATACTCCGCGCCATGATTATTGAAGAGGCAGCGAAAACTGTGGGTGATGAGATTATCAAACTTGAATGCAATATTGACGATTGCTCAGGCGAAGTCTTGGGCTTTGTGATGAGCAAGCTGATGAATGCCGGTGCACGCGATGTGCACTATTTCCCGGTGTTCATGAAGAAAAATCGTCCGGCCTACCAGCTGAACGTCATCTGCAAGGAGGAACAGCGTGAGTCGTTGCAAAACATCATCTTCGAGGAAACTACGACCATCGGAATCCGTATCTTGCGGATGGAAAGAGCTGTGTTGCCTCGTGAGATTAAACAGATTACAACTTCGCTTGGCGAGGTTCATGTGAAGGTTTGCACGCTTCCTTCAGGCAAGCAGCGTTGCTATCCGGAATATGAAGATATCGCTGCGCTTAGCACGAAGTTGAACAAGCCTTTTTTAGAGGTTTTTAACACTGTTTACACTGAATCAAATAAAGCATAAATGGTCTACGAGGAGAAGAAACGGGCGCTGCAAGATTATTTGCTTAAGCTGACGAAACACGATGTCGCGGTGGCATTTTCGGGTGGTGTCGACAGCAGCCTGTTGCTTCATCTGTGTTGCGAGGCGGCAAAGCAAAACGGCACTAAGGTTTATGCTGTTACAATGCAAACTGAGCTTCATCCTCAAAGTGATTTGGAGATTGCCCGAAAAGTGGCCAGTGAAGCTGGCGCAAAGCATATCATCATTAAAATTGATGAGCTCGAGGAGGCCGGCATCGGAATGAATCCAGTAAACCGCTGTTATCTCTGCAAGCTCAGTCTTTTCAAGAAAATTCAGGAAGAAGCACTTCTATTGGGCATTTCAAATATTGTCGAAGGCACCAATGAAGATGATTTGCACGTTTATCGCCCAGGCATTCAAGCCTTGAAAGAATTGGATATCATCAGTCCATTGGCGAAATTCAATATCGGCAAGGAAGAAGTGCGAAAGATGGCTGAAGAATATGGCATTTCGGTGTCAGGTCGCGCCTCAACACCATGTATGGCAACGCGTTTCCCTTACGGGACAAAATTGTCGAAAGATTTGATGCAGAAAGTGGCCGAAGTTGAGCAGTTGCTAAGAAACAAAGGCGTTTACAACGTTCGCCTGCGTGTTCACGGCAACATCGGTCGTTTTGAGGTTGACCGTAAGGATATGCCTCTGTTTTTGGAACAATGGAAAGAAATCGCTGAGCGTACCAAGCAAATCGGATTAGACTATGTGACACTCGATTTGGAGGGTTTCCGCTCGGGCAGTATGGATATAAAAATGAAAATCAACAATTAAAATTGTAGTATTATGTCATGCTTTTTAGTACCTTTAGCACAAGCGGTTGTTACAAGCGTCATCCGCAAGTCAAATGATAAAAACAACAGCGGCAACAATTCTATCCTTTCTCGTCATCTGCCGGCTTTGGAAAAGATGCTGTGGGGCGGCTCGGTGATGTTGATTGTCGATCACATAATCAATGGCGAGTTGACGTGGCGTTTCCCGTTCTTCACCGCCCTCGAAGTGGAAGGCGGAGGTGCAGTCATGCTTCGTGAAATTCTCACAGTAGGACTTCCTATGTCGGTGGTTATCACCGCAGTTTGGGTGGCATATGCATTATTGAAAGAGCGCGACAACGCTATAAAAGTGACTCACTAATTCCATTTATAGTAAATGAAGAAGATAATCCTTTCCTTAATAATGTTTGGCTGCTGCATCGCGGCGTTTGCCGGTGATCCGGTTGAAGTTATGGTGCTGATGAAAACCCATTACAACCGTGCCGAGTTGTGCCATCGGGCAGAATTATATCGCACAAGAGCGGCAAGGCGCGACTACGTGGTGAAAGAATTGAAATCATATGCCGAAAAGTCGCAACACGACCTCATGGTCACGCTCAACGAGCTTGAACAACAGGGTTTGGTGTCGTCGGTTTACAGTCACTGGTCGGCCAATGCCATAAGTTTCACAGCCACAGAGGAAGTAGTCCAAATGCTGATGCAACGTGCTGATATTGGAAGCATTACACTTGTGAAAAAATATCAGTGCATTCCTGAATCGGAGACGACAACCGAGGCTACAGATATTTCCCGTTATACAATCGCCCCGAACCTCACGCAGGTGAATGCGCCTCAGGTGTGGGCACAGGGCAACGAGGGTCAAGGTGTGTTGGTCGCTGTAATTGACTCAGGAGTGAACTACAACCATGTCGATATCGCCGACCATCTCTGGGATGGAGGCGAGGAATTCCCGCATCATGGTTACGACTTTGCAAACAATGACGATGACCCGATGGACGACTTCGGACATGGCACACATTGCGCAGGTATTGTGTGCGGTGACGGCACTGCGGGCTTGCGTACGGGTGCCGCCCCTGAAGCCACTTTGATGTGCATCAAGTGCACTGATGCGGAAGGACACACAACGACGCCTAACATGGTAAAGGGGATGGAATTTGCCGTTGAACACGGCTGCGACCTCATCAGCATGTCGATGGGCTTGGCTCAAGCTGAAGTGCCTGATAGAGAGTTGCTTCGCCACACTTGTGAAGCACTTTTGGATGCAGGCATCGTCGGATTGTTTCCGGCAGGCAATGAACATAATTTGCAGCATCTCTGCCCAATTCCGCTCAATGTGCGTGTGCCTGGCAGCTGTCCGCCACCATATCTCGACCCCGACCAGATGGTCAACCCGGGAGGTTTGTCGTGCGCAATCTGTGTGGGCTCTGTCGATGAAAACGACACGGTGGCATCGTCAAGTTCGGAAGGCCCGGTAACCTGGCAAGACACCGAGTTTGGCGACTACGCCTACGAACCGGGTATCGGCCTCATTCGTCCCGACGTGTGCGCTCCTGGCGTGATAATATGGTCGCTGAAATACAACAATATCTATGACTACGATTATATGAGCGGCACCTCGCAGGCAACGCCTTGTGTGGCTGGCATCGTCGCCCTCATGCTGCATGAGAACCCTATGCTGACTCCTGCCGCCATATGCCAAATCCTCGAAGAGACCTCTTTGCGGTTGACCCCGACCAAGAGCAACCGCACCGGAGTAGGAAGAGTAGATGCATTAGCCGCCGTGACAGCAGCGGCTGAATGGGATGGCGTCAATCAACCGACTGCCGAAAGTATAGCACTTTGGCCTAATCCAACGGATAATGTCATGTATCTGAATGTCACGGACGGCGCAACTGTCAGTATTTTCGACATGACTGGCCGTATGGTGAAGCGTGAGCGTTACACTGGACAACTTGACGTTAACAGTCTGACGCCCGGCATCTATACCATCAAAGTTAATGATATAACGGTAAGGTTTGTGAAAGAATAATCATCGTTTCACTGGGAAGGTAAATCATGTCAAATATTGTTTTGCAACTATAGATCAAATAATAATACTCATGATAATGCGGAATACATCTCTACCGGTTACATTTACGACTATTCTGGCATTTTCGCTGCTGATTTTGACTGTTTCATGCGCCAAGAAGCCTTATGCCGAATGGACGGAAGGCCAGGCTGAAGATGACGGTCGCGCGTTGAATTGTCTGGTTTTGCATAACGTCAATAAGGGCTCGCGCGTGTGGTTTCAGGAGCTTTTCGACTCTAAAACCATAGTCGAGGGCCCGACAATCAACCATTATCAAGGCACCTCGTGGTATATCGATATTCCCGCCGACGGCACTGTCACAATTAAATACTACGGCCGCCCGCTTCCACGTCAGTCGTGGGCTCCCGAAGGCTTTGTCGTGCAACGCCATGGCAAGCCGGACAAGCCGATTGATGTGTATTATCATTTCATAAAACATCCGAAAAACGATGCCCTTGACAACGACTTTGTCTGCCGTTACGAGGTGCAGCCCGGCGATATTATCCCTCAGGTTAAGAAAGTAAAATATGGTGTCGAGCCTTTAGAACCAGGCAGCGGTCTCCCCCACGGCTGGTATCGTATACTCATTGACGAAAACTCTCAGCCGACAGTTCAATCGGACGATGAAGACGGGGCTTTTTATGCCAGCGTGACGCTCAGCAAGTTGCCACAGCCTCTGCAGCCAATGACCATTGAAGATTGGCCTGACAACCAATATCGCGGATTCATGCTCGATGTGGCGCGCGATTTCCGCAGCGTTGACGATGTGCTGCAGGTGATAGATCTCATGGCATCGTACAAATTCAACATCTTGCATTTTCACATTGCCGACGACGAATCGTGGTGCCTGGAAATCAAAGACCTGCCCGATTTGACCGCCTTCGGCGGAAGTCATGCCCTACCCGACTGGGATTTGCATGAAACCAAGGCTCTGAAGCCGACATGCAACGGCCGCATCAACAACGCAACTTATTATACATCAGAAGAATACAAACATATTTTGCGCTATGCCTGGGAACGTCACATAGCGGTGATTCCTGAATTTGACGCTCCTGGCCATTCCAGAGCTTCAATCAAGGCGATGCAAGCCTACGAGCGACGCACCGGCGACAGCTCGTTACGCCTGCAAGATCCGGCCGACACCTCGCATTACTGGTCGGCGCAAGACTACACCGACAATGTTTTAAGCGTTTATCTGCCGAGTGTTTACAAGTTTTACGGTTTAGTGTTCGACGAGGTCGTCCGTCTGCACAAAGAAGCCGAAGTGCCGCTATTGGCCATTCATATCGGAGGTGACGAGGTGCCAGGTGGCGCTTGGACTGGTCGCGACCGCAAGGCAATGAAAGACCTCTTCACCAACAATATGTTGGAGCTTGCCGAGCAACGCAACATCAAGTTAGCAGGTTGGGAAGACATAGCCAAAGGCATTGATCCTGAGATACTTGAGCGCCTAAAACAATCACTTTATTTCGTCAACATTTGGGTGAGTAAAGGTATGGAAGGCATTCCTGTGGTCCTCTCCCCTGCCACCAACAACTACATCGATCTGGCTTACAGCGCCGACAATCGCGAAGAGCTCGGACTGTTTTGGGCTGGCTTTGTTGACGAGCGTAAAACATACTCCATGAATCCATCAGATTACGCCGGCGACGTAGTCGGGCTTTCGGCTCATCTGTGGTCGGAACAACTGCGCGACTTCGACGATGTCACATTCCAAATGCTGCCAAAAGTACTAGGCACAGCAGAACGCGCCTGGAACAACAAGTCGGCAGGCGATTTCAACAGATTTTACAGTATCATTGTCGAAAGAGAAATGCCAGTCTGGAACAATTTGGGATATAAATTCAAAAAAAGATAAAATATGAAAGCAACTTATTCACAACGCCTTATCAAACTGGCCGATCTTAATCATCATCAGACTTTCTTTGCCGGCCGCTGCTCGGAATATTTCCTTGAAAGCTCGTATTTCGCTGTAGCGCAATATGTCGACACCAAAGACACAGTGCTTTTGGTGCTTCACGGCATCGATTTCAAATTTCCTATCTTTGCCGGTGACATAGTCACATTCGAGAGCAAAGTCATAGCGGCAGGACGCTCCACCCTTACAGTCTATACCAAGATGTACCGCAGCCGTGAACCTGAAAAGATAGCCGCCGACGGCTTCGCCACCTTCTCATATCTCGACGAGAACCATCATTCCAAGCCGCACGGAGTCGTAATCACACCCGAAACAGACGAGGAACGCTGGCTCAACAAGCAGGCCGTTGAGGTTTTGGAAGAATCAAAACAGCGCGCCAAAGCAATGAACGCGCATTAGAATCCGGCCCAGAACCACTCCCAGAACTTCTGCTCCATCTCTTTCCAAGTGTTGGCGGTGGCAGCTTCGAAATCGGCTGTGTACTGGTTGAGTTCTTTTATGGCTTCGTCTTTCTTGTCTTTCTTCAGAAGTTTCTCAACTCTTTTCTCGAGTTCAGGCATTTCTGTCATTGCCTTTTCCTCGTAGCGGAGAATATTATCGTACATTATGCCCTTGCAGCTTCCCCAGTTGACCTGAGCGAGCTTGTTGGCCTTTCTGTAGCGCCACAGCGCCGTCTCTTCGTTGTAACCGCCGTGACCGCATCTGTTGAAGCATTTAGGCATCTGTGTGCAGCCGCTGTAGACCGGAATTCTCGGGCTCTGGCCAGGATTTTCAACCGACAGCCACAGCACTCCGCCAATCTCGTCAGGCATCCAGCCACGCAACTGTGCCACGAATGAATACGAGCACCACGACATTGCCACGCCGCGTTTGAAATCGACTGTACCTGGCTTCAGCATATTGTAAACGCTACGCTCGGTGCCGCTCATCCACGGGTTGGCTGTAGGTGACACTATGGTGTCGCCGGTTCTGCTGACAACCTTCAGGTTGGCAATCTGGTCGATAGGTGTGCCCTCGTAGTTGGCGCGGAACAAACGCATCACGTCGCGCACGTCGACTTTCTCTTCCGGCTTCACCGAGAATGGCATCTCGTCGTCGTCAATCTTCAGGCCCAGTGATGGTGCCAGTTCGTTGAGAATGTACCATTCACGCTCGCGGAAGTTCTTGCCTTGAGCATAGCTCGGACCGAATGCTTTGTACCAGATGAAGTCGCCTTCGCCGTCCCAGAGGCCGCATCTAATGGCCACTTCCTCCACGTTGTCCGAACAACGGAAGTTTTTCTTATCGTCTCGGTTCAAGTATTTGATTCTAGGGATGTTGGCCGACACGCCGACTTCGCCGTCGGGCACGCGCTGTGCAGCCCAGATGCCGCCCACTTTGTCAGGACCTTCACCCAAGATTTCCATGAGCCAAACCTCTTTGGTGTCGGCTATGGTGATAGCCTCGCCGCTGTCGCCGTAGCCGTATTTCTCGACGAGTTCGGCTATGACTGAAATAGCGTCTTGTGCGTTGTCGCAGCGCTGCAAGGCCACACGCTCCAGTTCCTCAATCCAGAACATTCCGTCATTGTTTCTGAGGGTGTCAGGGCCTCCGAAAGTGGTTTCGCCTATGGCCAGCTGTTTCTCGTTGAAGCAAGGATATGCGGTGTTGAGATATGCATACGTGTGTGCTGCTTGCGGAATCTCGCCCACTTCCTTCACCCCATGTTTGTCGTTGACGTCGTAGGTGCGCATGCTGCCTTTGTATATCTTCATCATGGCGCCTTCTTCGTAGTCGGCGGCCTTTTCCCAGCGCATCCATGTGCGGTAACCGCCGTCGCAAGTGTGCGATGTCATCACCGAACCGTCTGTAGAGGCTTTCTTGCCGACCATGATGCTGGTGCAATATGCGCCGTCAAATTCGCTCTCATCAACGATATACTGAGCGCTCAAGCTCAATGTCATCGATATTATCACTAAAGTGATTAAGGTTTTAATGGTATTTTTCATATCTATAACTTTTAAACTTTATAACTTTCAACTTTAAACTCGTTCAACTACTCTAAACTCTACACTTTCAACTCTACACTATAATCATCGACTCCAAACTATGCAAAAAGCCGCAGGCTAATTTTTTCAGCTAACGCAATGCCTGCTATTTTTTGCATAGTTTTTCGTCTTTCATACTTCAATACTTTTAACATTTACACTATTAAACTCTTCAACTCTAAACTATTTCAACTACACTAAACTCTACACTCTCAACTCTAAACTTTAATTTGAGGCGAAGCCGCAAAAAACGTAAAATTCACTTTTCCGTATTTCCGATGGTCGTAATAATTCGGATGCTCCGAAAAATCAATGGTTCGGTCGTGCTCCACCACCAAAATGCCGTCTTCCTTCAACAAGCCTCTTTCAAAAATCAGACTCACAATCAAGTCGTAATGTTTGCAGTCGTAAGGCGGGTCGGCAAAAATGAGATCGTACTTTGCGCTATGCATCGGCAGGAAGCGAAACACATCCGATTTCACCACAGCCAGCTCAGTCATGCCAAGCTTATTGGCAGTCTCACGGATAAAGCGTACGCAGTTGTTGTTTTCGTCAACCGCAGTCACATGCTGACAGCCTCTCGATACCATCTCATACGAAATATTGCCGGTACCGGCAAACAAATCCAAAGCCGTGGTATTCTCCCAATCCAGCTGATTTTCGAGAATATTAAACAAGCTCTCCTTCGCCATGTCGGTTGTCGGACGTGTCGGTAGGTTGTCGGGCGCCACGATCTGCCTTCTCTGATGTCTGCCTCTTATAATTCGCATTGTATGTCTTTTTTAAAACGGATGTCGCGTACATATCGTTTGACGAGTTCCACTATCTGCGAATCCTCCTCTATCATGCCCATGAAATAAACCGGCACCGTCTCCTTGTCGAGATGCAGCTGCTCGATTGTGAAAAGCAGAAAATAGAGAAAGTCTTCCTTTGTCTTGAAGCGGAAGCTGTTGTCAAACAAAAAATTGCCGCCCTTCAGCACAGTCATCTCGTAGCTGCCGTCCTTTACCCGAAGATAAACTCTCGGCTCTTCGGTACGCTCGGCATTGTCGTTAACCAGGCCTGTCAGAAAGGCGCTTGCAGCATGATGAAACTCTGTTTTCTCCGATGTCAATTCCTCATAATCATCAGCCGAAACCGCATAAACATTATAAACATCGGCACAACCGACGTAATCGCTGCAAATCACATTGTTTTCGCCGGCAATACCCAAAAACTTTAAATATTGTTCTTTTTGTTTTTCTTGGAACACGGCAGCCGGCACAAAAGTGTAGTTGTTGTTGTCAATTACAACATACGAAAAACCATCCGCCGAATGCCGGATGGTTAATTCGTGATTGTTCAAACTTTCGACTGATGGAACCATCTCTGTCGATTACAATGATTCCCAGTTACCGTTCAATGAAGGCTCATCCATCGAACCGACCTTCAGACCGGCGTATTTGTCGAGGTCTTCCTGCTCGGCTCTAAGGTTGTTGACTCTCTGCTGATCGAGGTCCCACAGATAAACTTTGTAAGGAGTCTTGGCCTCAAACACAGCCACCTTCAAACCGCCACGGGTAATGTAGCCGGCCTGCATCTCGAACTGTTCGTCTTGTGAGAACGGCACGATGCGAAGGCTGTTCACATCGAAGTTGTCTCTGTTTTTGAACAATGAATCCACAACTTTCACATAACCAACTGTATCGTTGATGGTCTTGGTGAATGTGGTATCATTAGGATCAGCGACAATATTCACAACTGGAAGCTCACCTGATTTAATATAGTCGATCAGGGTGTCGAAACTGCCAGTGTATCTGTTGTAAGTCTGCTTGAACAGAGTCTGGGTGTTTCTGATATCCTTCAGATTCTGCACCACCTGCATTTCTCTCTCTCTGCGTGTGTTTTCAAAAACTACAGGCTCGCTGATGCTTTTGTAAACCAGATAAACCAAAAAAATAGCGACAATCGCCAATCCGATGTTGATTAAAGTCAGTTTTTTATTATTCATGATGTTAAATTTTATTTTCTATTTTTCAGCTTGCAAATTTAGCGATTTTTTTTAATGATAATGTTTTTTTTGAAAAATATTTTATGCGTAATACTCAACTTCAAGACCCAGGGCCTTAACCCTTTCGGCAATTCGCGACATCTCATTGGCGCTCAGCTTTTCCAGATTCTTCTCAGGCGTTTCCCGGTCGATAACATAAATCATTGTTTTTCTGGGTTTAATTTTTTTCAGATGCTCAAGCCACAATCCGATTTCTTCTTCGGTGGTATTGTCGATTTTCTGCCCGTCATGTTCGCCTCGCAGAAATAATGTTTGGATAATCACCTCACCCTCAAAGCGTTGCAAGTCTTCGATATATTGCTCAAGGTTGATTTTCACGTTTGGCAAGTTGACTTTTTTAATTGTCTCAAGTGTGCCGCCGTCAAGTTTGCAGATATTGTTGTCAACCTTCTGCAAAGTCTTGAAAATGTTATCCTTATGAATATTTGTGCCGTTTGTCAATACGCTTATCACCGCTTTTGGAACGTATTTGTCGCGCAACTCTATGGTTATATCAATGATTTCAGGAAAATCGGGATGAAGCGTTGGCTCGCCGTTGCCCGAAAAAGTGATACTGTTAGGCTCTTTTGGTGTCCCGACCAAGCTTTTCAGCGCTTCTTCGAGTGTTTTCTCGTATTCCTGAGGCGTTGCCAGACGGGCTTTGCCGTCACGATGCTCCGGATTCCATCCGCACTCGCAATACACGCAGTTGAATGTGCATATCTTTCCTACTTTTGGCAGCAGATTAACGCCCAAAGAGTTACCCAGTCTTCGACTGTGAATAGGTCCAAACACCAAATCTTCCGATAAAAATGCCATTTTCTTGAAATTTTTTGCAAAGATATAAAAAATTTCCTTCTGTCCCGTCATTTCTCCATCCCGTTCCATTTCATTACACTTCAGTCGAAATGACGTACAAAAAAATGTTTTGTTTAAGTAAATTTATTATTTTTGCAAAAAATAGTAAATCATGAAGACAAAACAGGAAATCACGGAAAACTGGCTGCCGCGCTACACCGGTCAAGAGCTCAATAAGTTTGGGAAATACATACTTCTGACTAATTTCAAGCATTATCTCGATTTATTTGCTGAATGGAACAATGTCAAGGTAGTTGACGAGGAGCGTTCAATGCCATGCGCCACATCAGGCGACATCACCATGATCAACTTCGGCATGGGCAGTGCCAACGCCGCCACTATCATGGACCTGCTGAGCGCTGTTCATCCCAAAGCCGTGCTTTTCCTTGGAAAATGCGGAGGTGTCAAGAAGAAGAACCAGGTCGGCGACCTCATTCTGCCAATAGCTGCTATCCGTGGCGAAGGAACATCCAACAACTACATATTGCCCGAAGTGCCTGCTTTGCCGGCATTCTCGCTGCAGAAAGCCATTTCGACCGCAATACGCGACCACCATCACGACTACTGGACCGGCACTGTCTACACCACCAACCGCCGCGTGTGGGAACACGACGATGATTTCAAAGAATATCTGCACAAGACTCGCTGCATGGCGGTCGATATGGAAACAGCAACCATCTTTGCCGCAGGCTTTGCCAACGAAATCCCAACAGGCGCTTTGCTTCTGGTTTCCGACCAGCCTATGATTCCCGAAGGCGTCAAAACCGAGGCCAGCGACAAGAAAGTAAGCTCGATGTTTGTTGAAGAGCATATCAAGATAGGCATTGACGCTCTGCATCAGATTATTGATAACAAGTTGACTGTTAAACACTTGCGCTTCTAATGACCTACGAACAAATTCTTTCGGACATTAAGAATAAAATTTACCGTCCAGTGTATTTTTTGATGGGCGAAGAGCCGTATTTTATCGACTCGATAAGCGACGCAATCGAAAGCACCGTGCTGGATGAGGCCGACAAGGCGTTCAACCAGATTATCCTTTACGGCAAAGACGTCAACGTGCACGACATAGTCACTCAGGCGCGCAACTTCCCGATGATGGGCAACTATTTGGTAATCATCGTAAAAGAAGCTCAGGATGTTAAGCAAATCGAGACTATGGAGCCGTTTTTGGAGATGATTCCCGAAACCACCATTCTCGTTATCGACTACAAATACAAAAAGCTTGACAAGCGCACCAAATTCGCCAAAACGCTCGACAAAGACTATGTTCTGTTCGAGTCAAAAAAGATGTACGACAGCGACATCCCGAAGTGGATTGTCAAATATCTCGACGGGCGAAACTACAAGATTTCGCAAAAGGCCTGCCAGATGCTTGCCGACTTCCTTGGCAACGATCTGCAAAAGGTGCGCAACGAGTTGGAAAAGCTGATTGTAGCCGTGCCCCAAAAGAAGACCATCGACGACAACGATGTCGAGTACAATATCGGAATCTCAAAGGATTTCAACATTTTCGAGCTTCAGAAAGCCATCAGCTACGGCGATTTCCCGAAGGCGGTACAAATCATCAATTATTTCGGCGATAACACCAAGGACAACCCGTTAATCGCCACAGTGATAATGCTTTACGCCTATTACTGCAAACTTCTGAAGCTTCATTACGCCACCGATAAATCGAAAAACAGCGTCGCCTCTGTCTTGGGCGTCAACCCATTCTTCGTCGAAGACTACTTCGAGGCCGCCCGCCGTTACGACATCCGCAAATGCGTGCAATGCATAGACGTCCTTCGCGAATTCGACCTAAAATCAAAAGGTTACAACGTCGGTGACGTAAGCCAAAAAGATTTGTATCGGGAGATGATTTACAAGCTGATGAGGTAAAAAAAGAGTAAAAGATTTGACAAAACCAAAATTATTTTGTACTTTTGCAAAATCAACAGTAATACAATGAGTACACATACACTAGAAATGACCGATTTAATTGCCAATTATTTCAAGACACAACCTGTTTTGAAAGCATGGTTGTTTGGCTCGTTCTCAAGAGGTGAAGAAACCCCTGATAGTGATGTGGATATTCTTGTCAGATATGATAAAAACGCGAAAATTTCGTTGATGACGATTTCTCACATGATGGGAATGTTGGAGAAAGTTCTTAATCGCCCTGTTGACCTTGTTGAGGAAGGTTGTTTGATACCAAGTGCAGCCGAGAGTGCTAATAGAGATAAGATTTTGATTTATGAGAGAGAAAATTAGGGATAAGGAAAGGTTGGAGCACATATTGAACTCTATAAATGTAATACTTTCATCAAAAGAAAAACATACATTTGAAGAAGTATCAACTGATCCAATAGTGTTTTATGGTTTTGTTAAGCAAGTTGAAATTATTGGTGAAGCAGTTTATATGCTGACAAAAGAATTTCGTGCTGAACATGATGAATTGCCGTGGGATGACATTGAGCGAATGCGTCATGTTTTGGTTCATGGGTATTATAAAATTCGTCCAGACCAATTATGGGAAACAGTCCAAAATGATATTCCGGCAATGAAACCTCATATTGAAAAAATGATTTCAGAGATGTAATGACTCTGTTGTGTTCTAAGCGTGCTGAAGGCACGCTATTTTATTAGCCTCAGGCATCGCCTGGGGCGATTTGTGATGGGAGATTATATAATTAAAATGGTGAG
>JAFZXP010000040.1 GCA_017616735.1 Bacteroidales bacterium | reverse complement strand
TGTCGATTATCATGCTGCTCTTGCCGACGAGAACCTTGGTTTGCCCAAGACTCTCAGCGGCGACGGTTGCCATCCGAACCCCGGCACCTATTTCACTATGGAGGAGATGGTTCTGAAGGCGATAAACTCATTAAATATCAAATAAAATGCCGAAATTCGAAATACGTCCTGCTCGCGAAGACGAAGCCGCACTTGTTCTCGACTTCATCAAGAAACTCGCCACATACGAGAAAATGCTCGACGAAGTTGAAGCAACTCCTGAGACCATTTACGATTCTCTTTTCATGAAGCACGATGCCGAAGTTGTTTTTGGTTGCGAGGACGGCAATCCTGTCGGTTTTGCCTTGTTTTTCCACAACTTCAGCACTTTCGTCGGTCGCAAAGGCTTATATCTTGAAGACCTTTTCGTTATCCCTGAAAAACGCGGTTTAGGATACGGCAAAGCCTTGTTGCTCTACCTTGCCCGTCTCGCCAAAGAACGCCACTGCGGCCGCATGGAGTGGGTTTGCCTCGACTGGAACCAGCCCTCAATCAACTTCTACAAATCTCTCGGCGCCAAGCCAATGGAGGAATGGACGATTTATCGTTTAGATGAAAAGAGGCTAGGGGAGATGTAAAACTACATTACCGCTCTTAACAAACTTTCTTTTACAAAAGCATTAAGCGAAATGCCTTCGGCTTGCGCCATTGCTGCTGCTTTAGCGTGAAGCTCAACCGGAATTCTTACATTGAAACTTCCACTGTATGACTTGTGAAGTTCAATTCCGTTTGCCTTGCAATGCTCAATGTAATCGTCAACGGCATTGACAAAATCTTTCTTGAGTTCTGACAATGTTTGTCCTTCGTAGGTTATCAAAACGCCTTTATCAAGCCCAAGAACTTTCCCATATAGGGTATCATCCTCAAGCTCGGCCTCGATGCTTCCGATAAATCCTTTATATTTTAATGTTTCCATCTTAAATTAGGTTATTATTCTGTAGGTATATTACGATGTCTTTCAATGCATTAGGCTTTATTATTAATGTTGGATGAGGCTTGTGAGCCAAATACTGCAACTGCTTTTCACGATTATAAAACCTTATTCTCGAACCCGATGTCTTCCCCTTGTTATCAATCTCAAAACCCAACTGAATTAGCAACGACTCCAATTCCGCAAACGTGAAATCCTTCGGCAACATCAACAACCTCTGTACCAACTTCTCTTTCTTACTCATACTTCTTGCAACTATAATTCAGTTGCAAAATTAAGAATAATTTTTGAATTGTTAAGAATTTTTTGAAAAAATATTTTTTTTTCTTTCCCTTGATGGAAATAACCAAAGATCAAGGCCCGAATTATCGGCCCACCCTGCAGCCGTCCTAAGGCGGTGATTCTCATGGCGGGGAGTGCTTCTTCCAGAAGCAAACGACCAAGCGCCCCGCCTTGAGTATCAACGCCTTAGTCCGTCTTTTGGGCCACCGCTGCCCCGCGATTCGGGCCGCCCCACCGCACCGCAGAGCGACGTGGGGGCGAAGCCACGAAGAGATTATTTTTCCAAAATATTTTATTTTCTTCGAAAAAAACCTTATTTTTGCATCGTTAACAATCAAACTATAACAAAGAAGCAGTAAGTAAAACAAAATAATATATTATTTAACATAGCGTTTGCTATTTATTTGAGGCGTTCCGAAAATTTGGCGATTAGAAGAAGCAAGCTTTTTGAATAAGTTCAGTAAACGTTCGCGCTTTGCGTGGACAGAACTTATTAGGCTTGCGGGTTACGCCAAATACCTCGGAATGCGATAAGTGAAATCCACGCTTTTCGTGTCCTTGTGTGTTTGCGTGCCCGTTGTCCTCAATAAGTGCTTTCGCTGAAACAGCAAAGCCTATGTGGTCAATTAAAGATGAAGTTAATTTCTTCAAAGATGCCATCAATTTATCAAGTATTGAAAATTTGATGGTTAATGTACGTGGAAGGTATTATGCATTCCAGCCTAAAAATGATGATGCACGTGTAAACACACCGCAAGCTCGTAACAGTTTTATCGGTTCGACTACCGAAAAATGGTGTAAAGAATTGTTTTATCAGATAGCTAAACAGAATAATCTGTATGCTGTTAATGGTGTTGTCTGTGAAGAAATTGGCCTGTCAAGACAAAGTTCTGCTGATTTGGCCTTTTGTACATCGCCGAGCACGATTCAAAAGCCAGAAAATATAAAATTGATATTTGAGATCAAGATGGGGATTGTTAATAACTATTTTTACAATGGCAATGCTGATTTTGAATATTGTGGAGATTATACTACTCATAAAGGTAATCCGTCATTGTTGCGCTCTGATAGTATGTTGAAGGCAATTGGAAAATCGATTAATTTAAGAGTAGATAGTTCAAAAGCAAAAAGAATACCAATTATTATACTTGGCAATTCCCCAATTACATCCAATTATGTAAAGAAAGTGGATTGTTTAAAACAAAGTGGGGTAATTCAGAAATTCATTTCTCTATATCCAAATCCTACTAATGGTGATTTTATTCGAGAAACACCAGATAAAGGATTTGAAACTTATGATTCTCCAAATCAAATTGAATCATATATTTCGCACATTCTTAATGCTAACATGAATTATTTCAGTTCAATGATGAGCAATAAAGATTTAGGACGGTTGATATCAATTGCCAATAATGAAGCAACAGATGAATTAAAAGGACAACGTTTGATAGAAATGTTGAATGTATGAAAAAGGGAACTGAAACTTCATCATTCGGTGTATCAGCAAGAGAAGGCCATAATGCCGATAAGTTTTATCAATCAAACCTTTACAAGGGAATAGAACTAGTGGAGGTTGATAATGATGTCGTAAATCACATTGATGATAGTGTCATAAATAAGATATATGCTCATTCATCAGAAAAAATGATAGAATTACCAGATAATTCAGTGCACTTAATGATTACTTCGCCGCCATATAATGTAACCAAGGAATATGATCAAAACCTTACGCTAGCACAATACTTAACATTGATTGAGCATGTGATGGTTGAAACATATCGAGTTCTAGTTAATGGCGGTAGAGCATGTATAAACATTGCAAATGTGGGTAGAAAACCATATATTCCACTGTCGGATTACATAGGTAGAATTATGACGAATATAGGGTTTAATAATCGAGGTCAGATAATATGGGATAAAGCCGCGTCTGCTGGTGGTTCATGCGCATGGGGAAGCTGGCAAAGCGCATCGAATCCTAGTCTTAGAGATGTTCATGAATACATTTTGGTATATAGTAAAGGTGATTTAAAGAGAGTTAAAGGGAAAGATACTATACGTAAAGAAGACTTTTTGGAATGGACAAAAAGTATCTGGAAAATGAATACGGAAAGCGCAAGAAGAGTTAAGCATCCGGCGCCATTCCCAGAAGAACTTCCACATAGATTGATAAACCTTTATAGTTTTGAAAATGATGTTGTTTTAGACCCGTTTATTGGAAGTGGCACAACTGCTATTGCTGCATTAAAAAATAAGAGAAGGTTTATCGGATATGATATTTCAGAGGAATATATTAAAACGGCTAATGACCGGATTTCGTCTATTGGACATCTGTTGGATGGTGTGATGTAGTCTCTACGTGTTTTTATCTTAGCCAAACTATTACTACATTATTTCCATTAGCGTTGATAGTAATGTCTTTAATGCCTGAAGGTCTCTTACACTTTTAATGTTTCGACTTTTCTTGGTTTCGCCCCCTCGTCGCTTCGCGGTGCGGTGGCCCGCGCCATACGGCGGTCCGAGCTTCGGATGGCGCTTGATCTTTTCGCTTCATTTTCCATCAAGGGAAAAGGAAGAAATAACATTTAATAAAATTAAAATCTTAACGACTCGACAAAAAACACTATCTTTGTTGCCTTGTTATTAATCCCGTCACTCTATGCCTGATCAGTTTGAATTTGACGCAATAATTCTCCAAAACGAAGATATGGATGCCGCCTACGTCGAGGTGCCTTTCGACATCAAAGCGCTTTTCGGCAAAGGCCGACTCTTGGTGCATGCCACTTTTGATGGAGTCCCCTACGGCGGCCAAATCGTGAAAATGGGAACACCCTGCTATATCATAGGAGTTCGCAAAGATATCCGAAAACAAATTGGAAAAACCTTCGGCGATAAGGTAAGAGTGACGTTTCGGGAGAGAAAATAATCTTGTCAAATAATTTGCATTGTCAATATAATTTTTGTACTTTTGCACGGAATTATATACTATGCCTTCAAGAAAGATTCATAAAGTGCTGATCGCAGGCCGCGGAGAGATTGCGGTGAGGGTGATGCGTACGCTTAAAAAGCTGAGTATCAACTCGGTAGCTATCTATGCCGACAACGATGCCGACGCACTGCACCGCCGTATGGCTGACGAGGCAAGACCTCTCGGCAACGGCCAACTTAAAGATACTTACCTCAATATTCAGAAGATTATTGACGCAGCATTGGATACTGGCGCCGACGCCATCCATCCTGGCTATGGATTTTTGTCAGAAAGCCCAGAGTTAGCCGAAGCTTGCGCCAATAACAATATCATCTTCATCGGTCCGGATGCCGACACCATGCGCCTGATGGGTAACAAAATCGCTGCACGCGAGTTTGCCAAGTCGCACGGAATACCAGTGACCACTGGCGTTACCGGCACTATGGA
>JAFZXP010000039.1 GCA_017616735.1 Bacteroidales bacterium | reverse complement strand
GTCATCTTCTCGCGGGCGGTGCCTTTCATAAAGAGAATCGGCTGAAGGCGGTCGATTGCCGACTGTTCGAGACCTTTCTCAGCAAGTTCGGCGTTCACCGCGTCGATACCGATTTTATCGAGTTTGTCGATTGCCACAGTGATATCGACGAGAGCGTCAGGTTTTCCGATGTATTCGGCAATTCCGGCGAGCACCTTGCGATTGTTTATCTTCATCACCACATTGATTCCCAGCTTGTTGAACACCTCATCGACGATTTGCACGAGCTCAGCCTCGTTGAGGAGTGAGTCGCTGCCGATGATATCGACGTCGCACTGGTAGAACTCGCGGTAACGACCTTTCTGAGGACGGTCAGCGCGCCACACCGGCTGCATCTGATAGCGTTTGAACGGGAACGCGATCTGGTCGCGGTACATCGTAACGAAACGTGCGAACGGCACTGTGAGGTCGTAACGGAGACCTTTCTCGCAGATCTTACTTGAAAGCTTCAGTGAGTCAAGCGGTTGGCCGTTCTGCTCCACTGAAGACATGAAGTCGCCTGAGTTGAGGATACGGAACAGCAGCTTGTCGCCTTCGTCGCCGTATTTGCCCATCAGGGTGGAAAGGTTCTCCATCGACGGGGTCTCAATCGGTTGAAAACCAAAGCGTTTGAACACGGTTTTTATCGTGTCGAATATATAATTTCGGCGCATCATGACATCCGGCAGGAAGTCGCGAGTGCCCTTAGGAATTGACGGTTTCTGTGCCATTTTTTGAAAGTTTTACAAACTGCAAAGATACAAATTTTAGATAAAAAATAAGAGAGAAAAGTTAAAAGATTTTTTCATTTCGACACAATATGCCACATAACCGCTCGTTACAACTAAAAAAATCACAACTCTATGGTATTTTTACTTTAAGTTTTAACCCCAATTATTAACATTTAAAAGTAAAAAAATGGAAGGAGACAAAATCATTTTCACCAAAGACCCACAGCCGAAACCAGCTGACAAAACAACTAATAAGTACCAAAAACCTATTACAAAGATAGTTTTTATAGGAATTTTGGTTCTCATTTTGCTAATTCCGATGCAGATGATAAAAAGTCTCATCAATGAGAGAATGCAAACCGCCGACGACGCCACAAAAGAAGTTTACCAAAGCTGGAGCGGACCGCAGACCATTTCGGGACCGGTACTTTCCCTGACATTAAAAGGCCAGACCACCGATGCGGAAGGAAAGCCAAAATATGAGCAAGACACTTATAATATTTTACCTAATAAATTGAATATCAATGGAAATATTGCCACACAAGAGTTAAAGCGCGGCATTTATGAGATTGTTGTTTACAATGCGCCCATTGACATTACAGGGAATTTCGTTTATACCGACGAGCTGAAAAGCATAATGAGCAGCTATAACAACGTTGAGGTGACAAATGCATCCATCTATATGGGTATCAGCGATTTACGTGGCATCAGCGAAGAAGTTATGATAAAGTTTGGCGACCAACAGCTGTACATGAATTCAGGATTGCCAATCTATTCTTTGAGCTATTCAGGGCTGTCGAGCACCGTAAATATCGAACAATTCCTTGAAGGCAGCCCAATAGATTTCTCGACCACATTAACGCTAAAAGGTTCTAAATCAATCGATTTCCTGCCTTTAGGAAAGACTACATCAGTAGAAATCGGTTCAAACTGCACCACCCCGAGTTTCTCTGGAAACTTCCTGCCATCCAACCGCAACGTGACCAATAACGGATTCACCTGCGACTGGAAAGTGGTTCAGGTCAACCGCAATTATCCTCAGGTGATATCAGGTAATGCATACAGCAGAGAGATAAATAACTCGAGCTTTGGAGTCAACGTGCTGATTCCGCTGCAGCATTATCAGAAGTCGATGCGCGCCGTGAAATACGCAATTTTAATCATCTTACTGACATTTGTTGTGAATTTCTTTGTTGAGATGATTCAGAAAAAAGACATACATCCGGTGCAATATCTGCTCATCGGATTGGCGCTCTGCCTGTTCTATTCATTACTGGTTTCTTTATCAGAACACACTTCATTTACAATAGCTTACATAATTGCCGCCTTGATGACCGATGGGCTTATCACATGCTATCTCGCTGGAGTTTTGAAGATTAAAAAGACCGCATTGGCAATCGGCGGACTGCTGTTGTTGCTATACGCATTCATCTTCGTGCTGATGCAGCTCGAGTCGTACGCACTGCTTGCCGGAAGCATCGGATTGTTTGTGCTTCTCGCCGTATTGATGCACTTCTCGCAAAAAATTGAATGGTACAAGCAGAGTTAAAACCAAAAATTATTAGAAAAATTCAAGTCCTTTTGCACTGCAGAAGGACTTTTTTATTTCATGATCTCATCAATCACCGCATAAATCTCCTTTTCCCTCTCGTAAGGATGAATCTGGAAATACGGGGGGCCGGTATTTTACTTATTTATAAACTTCACGATACAATCAATACAAATTGGTTGCCCTGAAATGGTATCAATGAAAACGTTAGCAGGATGCATGTCTTCAAGGTAAAGACGGTCACCAATGTAATTTATACCATTTCCGTTGTAGTTGTCACGAAAACCTTTAGCAGCAACCATTTTGTCAATTTCTTCTTTTGTGGCTAATCGTTTGCAACCGATGTATGGTTGTGTGAGAATGATTCGAAACAATTCATCGGAATCACGTGTAAAACCAATTACACTCATCGGGGTTTCAGGAAAGAGCGCATTATGCAAAACAATAGCTTCAAAAGCTTTGCTGAGTGTGGAATAAATCGAAGTGCGTTCCTTAACGACAGATGTGTCGCCCGTTTTGTAATATACTTTGGCTTCTGCGCCCTGAGCAATCATTGGTCCATAAACAGATGTCAGCAGTTTTTCCGGGTTTGAGAACCAAAGACCTTTGGCTTTAGCCCATTGTTGCACCAATTCTTCTTGTTTGGCGTCTATTTCCCAATTTGCCGGGCTTCCTTGGCTCGCTGGAGCATCGCCACCTGACTCAAGGCTTCTTCGCGCGTAGTCGCATACGACATACGCCCCAATGAGCGGCGCACCTGCAGTGCAGAGTCCTGCATGCTCTTGTTGATTAAATCGAGTAAGATTTGTTCTTCCATTGAGTATATCGTTTGTAAAATCGTCAATTAACTTGAGTGTATGCTCAGAGAATCCATCGTCTTTTATTGATGTGTTTATTTGGTCTTGAAGCATAATTCAAAGTTTTATTTACTTTGCAAAAGTACAAAAAATCTTGATTACAAGCAATATTATTTCAAAATTTCATCAATCACCTTGTAAATCTCCTCTTCCTTTTCGTAAGGATGAATCTTAAAATATGGATTACCGGTGAGCATCGCAGAAAGGTGGGTTTTGGTCTTGTTGTAGAAGATGTGGCACGGGATTCCGAAGCGTTCGGCGTAGGCAAGCTCATAGCCGACACCAAGCGACGGGCAGGTGCACTCGCCAATTAGGAGGTCGCTTTCACGAAGCCAGGCAGTATCTTGGTTGTATATCTTCGAATCGCGAGCAAGACCTTGCTCTTCTAGGCATAAATTGCTGCCACCGACATGCTCGGTCAGCACGATATCAGTGCGCTGAATGTAAGAAATGATGCGATTGTAAAGGTCGGCATCAACGCGGCCGCCACGGATGGAACCTGCAAAGTAGATTTTCTTTTTCATTCTTTATATTTTTTTGCCAAAATCACCACCTTCTTCTCCCCTATCAATGTCGTGCCGAAAACGAAATTTTTATCGCTTTCTTTGAGATTCAATGCCTTACGTAACTCATTGGCACTCAATGGGAAATTACGTGTCGCTACAGAGGCTTCGGTAATGTCGTTTAATAATTCTTTTTTGATTTTTTTGTTGAAAGGTGCGAAACCGACGACCTCAAAAATGCGGCCTGGAAATTCAGAAATCAGGGTATCGGAGGTGTATAAATGGCTGTTGACGTGCAATTTTTCGATGCCGAAACGCTGGGAGATTAGTTTGAAGGCACCGGATTTCATTAAAGATGCATTTGGTTCGTAGAGATAGCGTTTTACTGTGGGCGCAAATGAGGCGATCGCAGAGCTCTCAGATGTCTCAGAGAACTCAAATGATTGCGATGATTTCAAATCATTTCCAACAAAATTCACACAAAAATATTTTATTTCCCCTTCAAACCCTGGTTCAATTTTAATCAAAATTTCTTTGCATTCGTTTTTCACCGAAACGATATGGATTTCCGAAATGTTTTGCAATTCGTTGGTAATCAATGAAATATCTAACATTGGGGAGGCCTTGATTAAAAATGATGGTTTGTGAGGAGACGTTTCAGGAAACATTACATGAGACGTTTCAGGAAACGTCTCTACAATTTTAATCACATCTGGCGAACAATCATGCAACGAAACCATTTTACGGTTGTAAATGTCGCGACGGGCAGGATCAATGAATATCAAATCGAAATTTTGATTTTTTGATAAAAATGATTCGGCATCGGAATTTACAACCGTGATTTTTCGATCTAAAACCTGAAAATTATGTTCTGCCAAATCGCATAATTCCTCCTGATTTTCAACGTAATAGGATGTTTTGAATTTCTCAGAAAGGAAATATGAATCAATACCGAGACCGCCAGTTAAATCGACAAAGGTATCACCACCTGAGATGATTGAGGCTTTATATTTCGCGGTAAGTTCGGAAGAACATTGCTCTATCGAAATATGTTTCGGAAAAAGCAAATCGGGATTGGAAGCCCACGACGGCACCTTTTTCGACAGACGCTGTCGTGCCTCTATCTGATTGAGCACCAACATTTTATCGACACCGTCAGGAAACTTCTGTAACGCAAGTTTGCGCACGTCGTCCTTAAGATGCGACTCGATGAAATCACGGGTAGCTGTATTCATCAGCTTTGCAAAGCGTTATTGTTTTTCCTACAAAAATTGAAGAATAAAACCGTGAACAAAATCGTGATGCAGCCTGCGATTATCGGAGCGACGACGCTCGAGAAACCCACGCCTTCGATGTATTTTCCGGCAGGGAACTCAAAGATATATGTCATCGTAACCATCGTCATGAACATCGCAGGGATGAGGCTGAAGATGTAGTTTTTCTTTTCTTTGGCGAGATAAACCGTTATCGCCCAAAGAGTTACCATTGCGAGAACCTGGTTAGCCCATGCGAAATAACGCCAAATCATGTCGAAGCCTTTCGCGTCGGCGAGACTGTAAACCAAGATGAGTGCTGTCACGGCGAACATCGGGATGGCGACAATCAAACGGTTTTTGATAGGCTTCTGGTCGAAGTGCAGGAAGTCGGCGATGATGAGACGTGCCGAACGCAAGGCTGTGTCGCCCGAGGTGATGGCTGCCGATATGACGCCGAGGATGGTAATCACAGCAATCACTGGGGTAAACCAAGTGTTGGCAATCACGCCCACAATGGCGGCACCACTCATTCCGCTGACGTTGACAACGCTGTCGGGACCGAAGAAATATGCCGCTGCAGCTGCCCAAATCAAGGCAACGACGCCCTCTGTAATCATAGCACCGTAGAAAATCGGACGGCCTTGCTTCTCGTTGACCATGCAACGTGCCATCAAAGGCGACTGAGTGGCATGGAAACCACTGATTGCGCCGCAAGCGATGCTGATGAACATCATCGGGAAGATTGGGTTATGCGCCGCTCCAGGATGACGGTTCTGCAATCCGCTCCAAATCTCCGGAATCTCAGGCTGGTAAAGGATAAACGCCACGAAGATAGCAACTGCCATTCCGAGCAAAAGTATTCCGAAAACCGGGTAAATTTTGCCAATTAATTTATCGATTGGGAGCAATGTCGCGATCAGATAATAAGCCAAAATGATGATAACCCAGACGTAAGGATTCCAACCTGGTGTGAAGTTGTTGATTAACAGCGTTGCCGGGGTGTTGACGAACACCACGCCTACCAGAATCATTAAAATAACTGTGAATCCGCGCATGACCTGTTTCACGCCGTTGCCGAGGTGCATACCGTGAATCTCAGGCAGGCTCGCGCCTTTGGTGCGCAACGAAATCATGCCTGCGAGGTAGTCGTGGACGGCACCGGCAAAGATGCTACCTAACACAATCCAAAGGAACGAAGCCGTTCCGAACTGTGCGCCCATAATGGCTCCGATGATAGGACCGACGCCGGCGATATTCAAAAACTGAATCAAGAAGATGCGCCACGGCTTCATCGGCACGTAATCGACGCCGTCAGCCATAGTGATTGCTGGGGTTTCGCGTTTCGGGTCAGCACCGAAGAGCTTCTCGATAATCTTTCCGTAAATGAGATAGCCGACAATCAAGACGGCTAAAGCAATGAAAAATGTTATCATAATCTTTTATTTTTGTCCAAATTCCATCAAATATGCCTTGATAAACTCATCGATTTTACCGTCCATCACCGCCTGAACGTTGCTGGTTTGGTAGTTGGTGCGGTGGTCTTTCACACGGCGGTCGTCGAACACGTAAGAGCGGATCTGCGAGCCCCACTCAATCTTTTTCTTCGACGCCTCGATTTTGTTTTTCTCCTCCATGCGGTG
>JAFZXP010000038.1 GCA_017616735.1 Bacteroidales bacterium | reverse complement strand
TTGAGCGACAGCTTGAAAGGTAAGCAGGGACGTTTCCGTCAGAACTTGCTCGGTAAACGTGTCGACTACTCAGGCCGTTCGGTTATCGTGGTAGGTCCGGATTTGAACATGAACGAATGCGGTCTTCCGAAAGATATGGCAGCTGAGCTTTACAAACCATTCGTAATCCGTAAGATGATTGAACGCGGTATTGTGAAGACAGTGAAATCGGCAAAGAAGATTGTCGACCGTAAAGACCCTGTCGTGTGGGATATCCTCGAGAATATCTTGAAGGGACACCCGATTCTGTTGAACCGTGCTCCTACACTGCACCGTCTGGGTATTCAGGCATTCCAGCCGAAACTCGTCGAAGGTAAGGCAATCCGTCTGCACCCATTGGTATGTACAGCTTTCAACGCTGACTTCGATGGTGACCAGATGGCTGTGCATTTGCCACTGGGCAACGCTGCAGTGCTTGAGGCTCAGATTCTGATGCTCGCATCACACAATATCCTTAACCCTGCCAACGGAGCTCCTATCACAGTGCCTTCGCAAGACATGGTTTTGGGTCTGTACTATATCACCAAACCGCGTAAGAGCACCCCTGACCACATAGTGAAAGGCGAGGGCAAGAAGTTCTATTCTCCTGAAGAGGTTATCATTGCCTATAACGAGAAGAAAGTCGACATGCACGCCATCATCTACGTGAAGGTGCCGGTCCGTAAGGAAGACGGCTCGATCGTTGAAGAAATGGTTGAGACCACTGTGGGCCGCGTGAAGTTCAACGAGGTGGTGCCGAAGGGATTCGGTTACATCAACCGCCTCCTCAATAAGAAGGCTTTGCGTGACATCATCGGTAATATGGTGAAACTGCTTGGTACAGCTGTTACAACCAAGTTCTTGGACGATATCAAGAACATGGGTTACTACATGGCTTACAAAGGCGGTTTGTCGTTCAACCTCGGCAACGTTTTGATTCCATCCGTGAAGGAAGAGTTGATCCGTCAGGCCAACGAGGAAGTGAATGGCATCCGTGAAGAATACAACATGGGTTTCATCACAGGCAACGAACGTTACAACAAGATTATCGATATTTGGGGTCACGTCGTCACCAAGCTGACCGACGAGGTTATGAAACTGTTGCCTCAGGACGACCAGGGCTTCAACCCGGTTTACATGATGCTGGATTCAGGTGCTCGTGGTAGTAAGGAACAGATTCGTCAGCTGTGCGGTATGAGAGGTTTGATGGCAAAACCGCAGAAATCGACAGCTGCCGGCGGTGCTGAAATTATCGAAAACCCAATTCTTTCCAACTTCAAAGAAGGTTTGTCGGTGCTGGAGTACTTCATCTCAACCCACGGTGCTCGTAAAGGTTTGGCCGATACCGCTTTGAAGACCGCTGACGCTGGTTACCTGACACGTCGTTTGGTGGACGTCGCTCACGATGTCATCATCACTGAGAAAGACTGCGGCACATTGAGAGGCTTGTCAATCGGCGCTTTGAAACGCGGTAAGGAAATCGTGGAGTCGTTGTACGACCGTATCCTCGGCCGTGTGGCATTGCACGACATCTTCCACCCGCAGACAGGCGAATTGCTCTGCAACGGCGGTGACGAAATCACTGAGGACATCGCAAAGAGAATCTGCGATTCACCTTTGAAAGACCAGACTATCGAGATTCGTTCCGTGTTGACTTGCGAATCGAAACACGGCGTGTGCGCCAACTGCTACGGACGTAACCTGTCATCAGGCAAGCTCGTGCAGCGTGGTGAGGCTGTCGGTGTTATCGCGGCACAGTCAATCGGTGAGCCTGGTACTCAGCTGACACTGCGTACCTTCCACCAAGGTGGTACAGCTTCGAGCACATCAGAAGACTCAATGATCAAGGCTGACTACAGCGGTAGAATGATTATCAACGACTTACGTGCTGTTGAATATAAAGACAAGGATGACAACAAGTATCAGGTTGTTGTGAGCCGTGCATCAGAGATGAAGATTTTGGACCACAATACAGGCGTCGCTCTTGTAACAGAGAACATCCCTTACGGTTCGAAACTTTACATCCCGGCAGGCAGCGACGTCAACCAAGGCGATGTCATCTGCGAATGGGATAAGTACAACTCACTCATCATTTCAGAGCATGACGGTAAGGCCCGCTTCGACAACATCGTCGAGGGTGTCACATTCCGTAATGAATCGGATGAGCAGACCGGTTATAACGAGCGCGTTATCATTGAAGGTCGTAAGTTCTCGAAGAACCCGTCAATCGCCATTGTCGACAAGAACGGCGAAGTTATCAAATCGTACGACTTGCCGGTTGGCGCTCACGTGATGGTTGAGGACGGCGATAAGATCAAGGCTGGTGATATCCTGACCAAGAAGCCACGTGCTACTGGAGGTTTGGGCGATATCACAGGCGGTCTGCCGCGCGTCACAGAGTTGTTCGAGGCCCGTAACTCTTCAGAACCGGCTATCATCTCGGAAATCGACGGTGAGGTGTCGTTCGAGAAGAAACTGGTGCGTGGTAACCGTGTGGTCGTGGTCACATCAAAGACAGGTGAGGTTAAGAAGTATCTCATCCCGACCACCAAAGAGGTGCTCGCCTCAGAAAACGACTACGTGAAGGCTGGTCAGCCATTGTCGGAAGGTGCCATCACACCTGCCAACATCCTGGCTATCGAAGGCCCGATGAAGGTTCAGGAATATATCGTGAACAACGTTCAGGAAGTGTATCGTTCACAAGGCGTTACCATCAATGGTAAGCACTTTGAAGTCATTGTGCGCCAGATGATGCGTAAGGTTGAGATCGACGATCCAGGTGACACCGGATTCCTTGAGGGTGAGCTTGTCAACAAGATCGCTTTCCAGGATGCAAACGACGATATCTTCGGCAAGGTTGTCGTGACCGACGCCGGTGACTCGGATGTGTTGCATGTCGGACAGATTATCTCAACCAGAAAACTGCGTGACGAGAACTCATCACTGAAACGTCGTGACGTGAAGCTTGTGGAAGCCCGCGACGCACAGCCGGCAACGGCACACCAGGTGCTTCAGGGTATCACCCGCGCTGCATTGCAGACCGACAGCTTCATTTCGGCCGCATCCTTCCAGGAGACAACGAAGGTTTTGACACAGGCTGCTATCAGCGCCAAGACCGACTACCTCGAAGGTATGAAGGAGAACGTCATCGTTGGTCACAAGATCCCGGCAGGTACAGGTTTGCGCGAATACGACGATTTGATTGTTGGTTCGAAGGACGACCTGCAGCCTGAAGAGGTTGAAGCTGAGCCAGTAGAGGCGTAAGAGACTTTAGTCTTTAGACGTTAGACATTAGTAGAGACGCCACAGTGTGACGTCTCTACATTTTAAAAATCGTTAAATAATTAATCATTATGGAAAACAACAACAAGAAACAATTGAATATCGACATCGCCGAGGCGGTGGCCGAGGGTGTTTATTCAAATCTGGCTATCATCAGCCATTCACCGACAGAGTTTGTGATGGATTTCGCGCAGATTATGCCGGCAGTGCAAAAAGCCAAGGTGCGCTCGAGAGTTATCATGACACCTCAGAACGCCAAGCGTTTATATCGTGCATTGGCTGAAAATCTGCAAAAATACGAGCAGAATTTCGGTCCAATTAAGGATGTGAACGACAATATGGCGGCTCCGTTTACAATGGGGACCGCGGGGGAAGCTTAAACCAGTTAGAAGTTAGGAGTTAGAAGTTTGAAGTTGGGGCGAATGAAATTCGCCCTAATTTTTTTGTTGTTGGATTTGGAGTTGTGGTTTGAGTTTCATATCTTTGCATTTTAATTTTCGATAAAATGAAGAGATTATTTCTTTTTGTATTCGCTATATTGTTGTCGCTTAGTGCTTTTGCCCAGCTTGAAGTTAAAGAAGGTTCGTTTAAGGAAGTGCCAGGGTTTGTTAATATTAATCCAGATGATAACTATCAGACAGACGACAACAACTTGCCGTTTGCTGTTGTCAAGGTGAGAACGGAAAATATCAACGAAAAACAGCGTCGTGAGCTTACATTCAGCGGCAACGGAGGCACATTTATAATGTTTGAATACAAAGATGGTGAAGTGTGGGTTTATCTTACGGCAAAATACGCTGATTATTTAAAGATTTCGCATCCGGATTTAAGCTCAACTGAATATACTTTTCCTTATGATTTGGAACCGAAAAAAGGATATGAAATGACTCTTGTTAACAAGTTTAATGCTGTCGTAAGTGGTTGGGCTGCGCTGACTATTACGACAAAACCTGAAGATGGCGCCAAAGTATTACTCAATGGTCGTGATGTTAATGCAATTACGCCATATTCCAATAATATGATTCCTTCAGGGAAATATGAGATTACGGTGTCAAAATACAAGTTTGCAACTACCATGAAAACTATTGACGTTCAAGATGGTGAAAACAAGTCAGTGGAGATTGAGATGCCATTTGCTTATGGCAAATTGATTGTTAATTCGGAGCCGTCTGGAGCTGTTATTTACATTGATGGTAAAGATTATGGTGTTACACCGGCAGAATTGAATAATGTTGTGGTCGGAACTCATGAGCTGAAGTTTGAAAAAAGCGGTTGCGCTTCGGTGATAAAGACAATATCGCTCGATGAAAAAAATAAACTTACAATTAGCGAGAAGCTCCAAACTGGCCGTGAAATCTCAATACTAACTAACGGTACAGGCGATCAAATTTATATTGATGGGAACTATGTTGGCTCTAGCCCATTGAAAGCCACTATGAGTTTCGGCAAGCATGAGGTAAAGGCTGTTCGTAACGGCAAAGAAACATCAAAGAAAATAACCGTTGCGCAGACAGGTGGTGACACATCGGTGCATCTGACTTGTTCTAAAAACAATACCTATACTGTGGACGGTGTGGCTTTTGAGATGGTAGCTGTAAAAGGTGGAACGTTCACGATGGGAAGTGATGATAAGGATGCTTATGATTGGGAAAATCCGAAACACAATGTTACAGTAAGTGCATTTATGGTTGGAAAGTTTGAAGTTACGCAGAAGCTGTGGACGGCCGTAATGGGCAGCAATCCGAGCTATTTCAAAGGTGACAATCTTCCAGTGGAGACTGTGAGTTGGAACGATGTACAGGAGTTTATAACCAAACTTAACCAAAAGACAGGACAAAACTTCCGGTTGCTGACTGAGGCTGAGTGGGAATATGCGGCAAGAGGTGGCACAATTACATCGTTGTACAACAGAAAGAATATTATTATAAAAGGTGTGAGAAATTCTCCTAACCTTGACAAGTTGGCATGGTATGCAGGCAACTGTGGCCAGAACTACACATCAAGTGCAGGATGTGATGTTTCAAAGAAAAATGATATTTCGGGATGGAGCGAGAAGCAGTATAACGACAATAATGGTGGCACACATCCAGTTGGGTTGAAGCAGCCGAATGCGTATGGTATTTACGATATGCTCGGCAACGTTTATGAATGGTGTCAAGACTGCTATGGCAGTTACAGCAGTGACAGTCAGACCAATCCGATGGGACCGACTTCAGGCTCTAGTAGGGTGATTCGTGGTGGCAGTTGGTTTGACTATGCGAGGTGCTGTCGAGTGTCGTATCGGATGTTCTACAGCTCAGACTACAGGAGCTTCAATCTAGGCTTCCGCCTGGCCGCAGACAAATAATATATCATTGTTGATTTTGAGCAACATGCGGGGGCGAGTCGCAGCAGTGCCAAAAGAGGCGAGGAACTTCGCTGTTGGCAACTTAGGATTTTTTTAAGAAAAATCTTGACAAAAAGAAAAATTCGTTGTAATTTTGCAACGACAGTAATTTTGTATAACAGAATAAAAAAGTAAAATTCTATGAAACAAAAAGATCCTATTGCTGAGGCGCGGCGTTATGTGGATAACGCCCGCAAGACTTTAAGTGAAAACGGTGAGTTGAATGTCGAGACCAAGCGCTACGAAGACGATAAATATGTCAGGGCAGCGGGCAATTATTTATGGTTGGGAGTTATTTTGGCACTCGATGCGGTTTTTCATGTAAGAACTGACCGTCGTACAAGAGTAGATATCAATCAGTATCGTGAAGCCGTTAGTAAACGTGACAGAAAATTGCTCGACTATGTCAACGACGGATACAATGTCATGCATTTGTCAATGACGTATGATGGAGTTCAAGCTAAAGATATTAGCGATGCAGGTTTCCGCCTAGCAAATACAATTATCAATCGATGCGAAACGATGCTTACATAGAATTAAGGGGCGAATGAAATTGACATGAACCCCGAAAGTTGGACAAAAAACTTTCGGGGTTTTTATATGTCAAAAGAAAAAAGAAATAAACATGGTTATGCAGAAGTGCTAAAATATATGCACTTAATTAAATCAGGCAGGTCATTTGACTCCATACATCG
>JAFZXP010000037.1 GCA_017616735.1 Bacteroidales bacterium | reverse complement strand
GTATGCCTTCACTCAGCACGCCCTTCTCTTTCAACGTGTCAACCACCACGTTCGGCAGCGGCACCTGGTTCTCGTCCACGCCGTCGATGCCCATCAGACGGCTCAAAGTACGCTCAACAGCGACTGTAGTATACTGTTCAACAAATTCCTGCACCTGGTCGGCGATCTTCTTTGCCAAACCTCTTGCATATTCAACTTTCGTAAAATCAAGTCCTAATTTGCTTGTCATAGTTTTATATTTTTAATTATTTATTATTTCCTTAAGATTTCACGGGCTTTTTGAATCCAAACAGCATCAATTCCCAAACTTTCAGCAATATTCAAAGCTTCATGCGGAACTTCACCGTCTTTAACTTCAATAAGCTCGTAGTTCATTTTGCCGTCTTCGAATCCTTTGACACGAAGTCTGCGGGAATCAGTCGGCTCTATATCGTAATGCGTTGTCATGACAAGGCTAACATTCTTAACTTCAAGCACTTTCACCAACGAAGACACCAACGCTGTTCCCTCTTTAGGGTTCGTGGTTCTCGCCGGTTCGTCAATCAAGGCTAAGATTTTTCTATTTTTACGCGATGCCTTAATCACAGCATCGATATTTTTCATTTCCGCAGCAAACGACGACAGGCCTTTCTCTATCGACTGTTCATCGCCAATGCAGAAATAAATTTCATCTTTCAAATCAATTTTGGCTTTTGTTGCCGGAATGCCAAATCCGAACTGGAACAGGTACTGGCAAAGCGTCAATGTTTTCAAAACCACAGTCTTGCCTCCCATGTTGGCGCCCGTTATCAATGTAGGCTTGTTCCAAAATGCGATTTGCACCGGCTGGAATGTGCGGTTACGCTGCTCGAGCGCGTCTTTCACTTCCGGATTGAACAACCCCTCGTACTGCGTCTCACCATTGTCAGAAATGGTCGGGAAACAAAGGTTGTATTTTATCATCTGGAACGCTTTTGCGAGGTTTAAGTCGATGAATCCCAATGCTTTCTGCGCTGCCTCAAGCTCATTGGCATATTTTGAGAGCCGCATCGACAGCTTGGCACGGATCTCGTCTTCAATGGATGTCATCTCACTGAACAACGCCTCGTCGAAGTCGTCTTTTGCCTTCATCTTTCTGCGAAGCTCGCTCAACTTCTCGGAATACGAATCGTAGATGTAAAACGATGCAATCTTCATCCCGTCTGGGTCGAGAATGCTCACCACTTCTTCCAAATTCGGAATGAAAATGCTCTCGCCAAGTTGCAAGTTGTCCATCACCACCTGAGTCTCGCCAGCGAGCATCGCCAAATGCTTCACCTCGAAAAGCTCGATGTCATCCAAAACATACTTGTTGCGCAAATGCGTTATCGTGCCCACTATCTCCTTCAGATTGCAGAGCTTAAACTGCAGGTTTCCAATCTGGTTTTTGTTTTCTTGAACGTTAACAACATCATAAAACTGCTTGAGAATCTGATAGTTAGTCGCAATTTCCTTAGCATCCGTCGGCATCTCGGTGTCGAGTATCATTCGCCTCGCAAAACCCGAATGGGTGTCGAGGTTGTCGATCATGTATTTCAGACCGCAGGGTTGCTCTATGAGTTGTTTCAGTCGCATTTCTTTAAATCATAAACCGGAAGGTTAATAGCTTCCGACATTGTTTTACATAGTCTGTCCGAGTCGAGCACCATGCCGTTGGGTGCTGTCGGGTTCACCGTTACCGCGATGAGCTTGCTTTTCATCATCACACTGATCTTGCCGCCTCCCCTCACAAACGCCTTATATAATATAGGTGTAAGGAAAATCTTCGTAAAATCAGTCACCACTATCTCCGTTCCCTTGAAAACCTTCTTCGTCCGGATGTGCTCCATAAAACCGTCGGTCAGCGCTCCGCTCATAAACAGCGTTTTAACATGCTCAATGCCGTCGAGGTTTATTTTTGTCGATAAAGACGATGTCACTTTCAAATCATGCATCTCGTCATTATCGTCAACCGCCCAAACGCCTGTGTGTATATCATTGAATCTCAATCGGTTTTCTTCCGATGTCAAATCAAGGTTTATCATATCCACCACAAATGCCGTCTTCTGCACCAAGTTTGTTATATTCGCCGAATAAGCTGCTCCTGTTGCCAGAATCATCGATTCGCTAGTTGCCGGCGAGGCCAGACTCATTCGCGAAAGCGCCCCGTCTATGATAATCAAATCGATGTTAAACCTTTCCATCGAGCTCATCCAACGCCTCAAGCCGAGGTTCGACGATGGTCCTGATAACAGTATCTTGCCCGGAGTCAGCGCCTTGGCCGTCACTATCCTTCCTAATGAAGTGTTCTCATCGCTCACATCGACAAGCTCCGAAACCAATCGTCTCTGCAGATAATGTTTCTCGCTTGTCCCGAAATATGTGCCTTCTTGTAATGTTATCTCAGGCTTTGCCGTCTTCGTCACCTGATCGGTTGTTTCGCCGTCGATACCAATGGAACTTACCGCGATACGCATCCTATCGAGGGGCAGATGACTCAACACGTAGTTCAGACTTACGGTCTTGCCCGTGTTCTTCTCCAGCCCCACGATAGAACAGCTTCTGTATTTTATAAGTTCCTCTATAAAAGGCATAACTTATTGAGCGTCATTATCTTCCGTTCTTTTATTTCTGTTTTTGAAAAACAAAAGATAAAAAACGTATGTCAAAAGTGCTAAAAGAACTGTTTCAACCAAACTCAGGAAGATGTTTGTCAGCCATGTAAACATGAAGAAATTCGGTTGTGTCTTGTAAACAAACGACATCAGCACGTTTACCATAAAAACGACGAGCATCAAAACCATGATGATCTTCCAGTTTGATACTTTCTGATAATTGTTATCGCTCATACAGCTTATTTTTATTTGTTATGTTTTTGTCTCTCATGACGATAGAGATGAGCCGGTTCGATGTTCATCTTCTCGCCTTCAAGCAATGTGATAACGCCATCAACAGGTTTATTTCTGTCGACTTCTTCCACTCTCTCAGCCTCGAGTCTCTTCTTAAGTGCCTGGCACTCAGGGCAGTTGCACTCGCTATGATACTCAGCCGGCTCGGTGTAGGTTGTGATAACGCCTTCGAAGTTACGCAACACCACTCTGCCTTGTGACTGTGAGATGACATACTGTGACATAACCGGGGTCTTGCC
>JAFZXP010000036.1 GCA_017616735.1 Bacteroidales bacterium | reverse complement strand
GGGTTTATTCTCTCTCTTACTTTCGGCCATGCCTTGCCTTTAAACAGGCATGTGTCACGTATATACTCTGCCATTTCCTCCAAGCGGCTCTTCGGAATGGCAAACATCAACTCGTTCTTGTTCACATTCGGGCGTACAGACGGGTCGAAGAAACCGATGAAGCACTGTCTTCCCATCAACTCGTTCTCCCTGATGACCGCCCTGATCGTTGCAGAACAGCCACTTCCCCAGGGAACGGCAACGGCATCCTGAGAGGCATTGTCATAATATGCCCATGATACCAAGCCGCTCAATACGTCGGGGCTGGCAAATATCAGAACGCCGTAATAGTCAATGCCCTCATCCATCAGGTCGAGTCTCTGGAAATTGATGTATCTGTACGGGCTTACTTGAATGTCCATGTGGCTGATGGCCTTTTCCACCAGTTCCGCATTTGCCTTGTAATGCTCCTTCTCAGAAACGAAAGTAGGCACATAGGCTGGCAGTGGAGCCAGTCCGCAATAGCACTTCCCGCCTCCGCAGAGCATGGTCTCAGCGTCTAAGCTTACTGGATAGCCACATCTGGCATCCTCTAAGACGGGGATGAAGCAGCCGCCGATCTTTTCCGGCTCTGCTATAGGTGTATCGCTATGCCAGAAAGCAATAGGGAGTGCCGCATTATGCCCAAATGCCTCTTCGTAGTCTTTTACAAGTTGTTGTTTATTGAAAGCCATATATACATCAGATGATAGAATTTTGTGCAAATTATAGTAATTATACTCCAATCGAGATTCATATTCAACTCTTTCTTAGAGAAGTTTAAGATAAAAGAATGCTTAATGTGGCAAAGTGGCGTTGTGGCAAAGGGACAAAATAAATCCGCAACCTCGTTGAGAGATTGCGGACGTGTAGAGATTAGATGGTTTCTGTTCAGATGGCGAGTGGGCCGTGGCCCATGCAACTCGTAGTTCCGAGGGCAGTCAGAGCTGCCGTGAGGATTGATACGATGACCTGAATGATGGTCTTCCAAGTTTCCTTCTTCATAGTAATTCAGATTTAAGGGTTAATACTTTCTGAGTTTCAAGGAGGGTACAATTTGTACCCCCTTTAGTCCTCAGACATCGCTCAGTTCTGGTCGGCGTAGTCCCACTCGTCAGGCTCGGAGTTGATCTCCAGCACGGTGCCCTTTGTAGGCATCTGGAACGAACCTGTGTAGGTTCCGTCGTTCTCGGTCAGCGTGATACGGTTGCCGTTCACCTTGGCGATAGGCTCCTTGCCCTCAACAGGCACGACGCTGATGTTCACGTTAGAGCCGGAATGCACGTTGTCGTTGCTGTTGATTTCCTGCTCGCTGTCGTCGGTTACGGTTGACGTGCCGTTGCCGTACTTGTAGATGACCAGCCTGTAGTCACCCTCAGTGCCGCTCTGCGAAGAACTGCTGTTGCCGCCGGTGTTGTTACCTGAGCCGCTGTAGCCACTCTGCGAACCTCCGTTGGTGTTGCCCGAATCGGAGTTGCCTCCGTTCTGTGAGCCGCCGTTGTCACCGCCGCTCTGCGAAGAGCCACCACCGGAAGGCGTTACGCTACCCGTTCCGCTGCCACTCTGAGAACCACTGCCACCGCTTGGATTCTGAGGCTCGTCGTCCTCCTCGTGATAGTCGGTGTAGTTCTTGGGCAGTTCGGTCACGTTGCCGGCCTTGGTCAGCTCCTGACGAGTGAACTCTCCAGTGGCACGGGCACGCATGTACACGCTGTCGATGTGCTTCGTGGTTGAGAACTCTGCCGAAGTCGGCGCACCGTTCTTCTTCGTCTTGATGCCTGCTGAGAAGATGGCCAGCCCTTCCAGCTTCACGGCCTTGCCCTCCAGCATCAGTTCTCTAACGCAACCGATCATGTCGGTCAATACGCCCTTGATGGCACCCTTCGAGTACGGAGTATTGTGCTCCGACATGTGCTTTGCCAGTTCGTCGATGTTGATGGTCTTGCCGATGGTTACGGCGCGTGCGAACCACTTGCCATAGGCTACGCTCTGGCGATTCTTGTTTTGATACTTACGATAAAATACGCTCATAATAAATGTGTTTTTACATGGTATTAGATTCCGTTGCGACCAGCTACATCGGGTGGCCGCCTCCCGCCTTTTGTCTCTCATGATTGACGATGCAAAGGTACTACATTTTTCGCCAAGTTCCAAATTTCGGATATCCATAACTTGTAAAAATCTGTTAACGAAACACAAACATTCTCTTAAAATATGTAAACGATACATTTAGCCCATTCAAACGTATTTTTTAGCCTCTTCAAATGTGCCATTTGCGATTTACAGACAACCGGGCTCAAAACTCGGTTTGTCCCAACGCCACAATGCCACTTTGCCACATTAAGCCTCTGCCGAGTACGCAAACTTATGCTTTAGAATAATATTATATTATAATATAATAATATTCTAATTATATCACCTCTCTCTTTCTCGCCATTCTTTCCACATTTGCCACCTCCTTATTGTGGCAAAGTGGCAAAGTGGCGAAATGGCGGGATGAATTCCGAATAATTTGCCCCAATCTTCGAATTTTACCATTTTTCTTTGTACCTTTGCAAGCTGTTAGCAGAAAACGTTAAGATGAAGAGTGACATACGACAGGAACTATTGGAACTTCAGGTTCTACAAGGCATAGACTTTGTAAGACAGTTGAAGTTGATTGTATCTCGCAAGGAGTTCCGTCCGCTTGACACCGATCCTGAGATATTTCTGGTTGGTGGCAAGGATGATGCCGACTATCCTCGTCTTCTTGATGCTGCCAGAAAAGCAGTTGCACTTGGCTACCGTGTCTATATGCTGCCAAATCCGCATGGCATTCGTACTGCTGATTTCATTTTTGAGCGGAAAGGCGTTTACAGGATGTACGACCTGAAAACAGTACACGGCAAGAGTTCCGTTGACACTCAGCTTCTTGATTCCATTGGCCAGGCCAACCGCATACTGCTTAATATGACTTCTGATTATAATCCACGTACCCTTGCCAAAGATATACGTCGCTATTTCGAACGGAATGCCAATGCCGTAGAGGTGCTGATAATGAAAGGGACACGCCCCATTTCTGTTATCCGAGAGGACACCCTTGGCCAGTCGTACATCAGGAACTTTATGATGAAGTACAGACAAAAATAAAGAGCTATCGCAGAACGACGGCTCTCTATAAAATTGGGCAGTATCGATAAAGCCTTACCCCACGCGGGATTCTACCCGGATAGCCAGAACATACATTCTGACGCTGCAAAGATAGATATTATTTCTGAAAGTTCCAAGTTTTTTAGCAACTTTATTTGTTCCAGCACCAAAATAAGCACAATTTTCAATACCTTTAACACTAATTGCATCAATATTGTCACTATTATACGCACTATCACTAGTTTCAGCAATTGAATTAGATGCATTGCTAATCTTTCCTTTTTCTCAAAGTTAGGATTCTAGTATCCCAATATCAGTTACATTTATCATATTTACCTCGGAATAAAGGCCATATTTATGTTTTTTCGAAGAAATTTAGGAAAAAACGACTTATTATTGAAATCTTTTTGTATTTTTGCAGGTGCAATCCGTATGGAGAGCAAGACATATTGGTTAAGATTTAGCGTTCGCTTTCTCTTCTTGTCCCCCGAAACGTGGAAAATTTCAACAGGACAACGTTGCTTGAATTAACGTAGAAAGAAAAGATAAGGTGAATGCTCACGCGATAGGCGTGGGCTGAACTTATCTCTACGTTTGGGCATTTTCCACGGCCTCGGGGAAGATAAAGGAGGTTCACGCTTCTTTATGCCCTAATGCATAGTGGTGTATAAAACGCTTAGATGACTAAAAAGACATATAATATGAATCGAATTAAAGTATTAACATTACTTACTGTAACAATCCTGCTGTCAATTGGCGGAACATCACTTTACTATAAAAGTGAACTTAGTTTCTATAAAACCAAGTTTGAAGAGAAAGAATCAGATTGCAAAGATTTGTATAAAATATCACTATCAACAATGGGGTTGGTAAAAACTCTGAGAGAATCTTACAATAATCTTTTGTGGAATAGGAACACCCCATCCATTAAGGATAAAGAGTATCATAATGCTTTTCTAAATCAAAATGAAACGTGGGTTGAAGATTTGAATACATATCATTGGATTAAACTCAATAAGAAGTATGGCGAGAAATAGTATGAGATTAGTTTTTTCATTATTAGTTGTGTTGTTTTCTCATAATCTATGGGGGCAGCACCTTAATATGTTTGGTATACCCCTAAATGGTAGCATTGATAATTTTACAACAAAACTTGTTTCCAAAGGATTAAAAGTTGACAGAGAATTTAACAAGCAACTACCCAATGGAGTTAGGGCTTTTAAAGGTTCGTTCTCTGGTTATTTCGCCTCTCAAATACTAATCTTTTATGACCCTCGTACAAAAACAGTTTTTAAGGGGACTGTTAATTTCACAGATTTAGCAGACCAAACTTTGTTAGAAATGTACGGAGATCTAAAAGCAAAAATTCATGCAAAGCATGAAAACATTTTGTTTTTTGATGACAAAAATGATGACGGGTTTCCAAAGTGTGAAATTAATGTCTATAAACCAAAAACTGACACTTGTCTTGGTGTTATTAACATGGGAATATTGGTTATGAAGGTATATCCTTTTTCGAAGTCTTTATATATCTCCTACGAGGACAATATCAATGTGGAAAAATTTACAAAGCAAAGGTCTGATGATTTGTAAGTTGTGGATTAAATCAAAAGAGACATGAAGAAAATATTATTATTATTGTCGATGGTCGCCTCTTATGGATATGCTCAATATGCGACATTTACGCCTCAGGTATACAAACCAGTGCAGCGTGACAACTCTATTCTCCAACGTTCACTTGAACAAATAGAAAGGAGGCAAACAGAGGCAAATGAGCAGTTTAGCAAGCTACAGATGATGCTGGCAGAATATGCTGCAAAACTCTATAATGATGAAGCTACATTGCTTTGGTTTGATGAGTATAAAAGGAGTATTCATGACGCATACAATACGTTAACAACTATTGGATGGGATGAGGCAAGGAACTATGCCATAAGAATGCAAGGGAATATTGCCATTGATCCGGAATTGACGGCTCGTATAAAAACTGCCAGTGAATATGTGAGTAAAAGAAAAGCCATCGAAGACAGATCGGATATGAATTGGCAGGAGAAGAGCGAATGGATGGAAAACAATCCATATTGCTTTGTGCCGATTAAAAATCACGAAGGTGAAGTAATCGGTGGGCGACTGGGTTCAAAAGCCGAATATGACGCTCAAGTTCAAGAAGCAGAAAGAGTACGACAAGAAATTGAGGCAAGAGAAAAAGAACTTGAGGAATTAGAACAGATAAGGCTATACGGGATGGTGCACGCTTTCGACAACTATGATTACAGCAAATATGAGACAATTGTTTCTTATCCTCCTGTAAAAAGTAGCCCGGATGGTGTAATTGTTACTAAAGTTGCATTGTCATCAACAGAAACTAGAGTTGAATTTGAATGTACGAACATGTACGAAAACAACTATTGTTGCATAGATTGGCAAACTTATTTGACAGCATCTGGCATAGGTAAGCAACGTCAGGTTAAAGTTGAGAATATTGCAATATCACCGTCAAAAAGTCAGTTTAGAAATGTAGGGGAAAAACTTAAGTTTGCACTTACTTTCCCAGCTTTGCCACCGAAAGTAAAAGCAATTACCATATCAGAAACCGTTAAAAATGGCTGGAAGTTTAAGAATATAAAAATTAAATAGGAAAGATGTATGAGAAAAATTTTTGTTATGTTAGCAATCTGTTTTGTCGTATTAACAGCAAAGGCGCAAAACGACTCAACCAAAACAGTTAAGACTTACATTGAAATATGGTCGATGCACAAGTCATCAACACCAACCATTGATACAGGGGAGGGTAAAGGTTCTGAGACATATAAAACGGAGGATGGAAAGGTCATAAAATTCCACAGTTCAATAGGAGCTGTTAACTGGTTCGTTAGTAATGGATGGAAATTGGAATCTGAACACATGGCAACATGCAATGACAGGACTGTTAAGATGTATGTTGTTAGTAAAGAGGTTCCTGTAGGACAGGCTATTGCTAAGCAGGGCAGTTATGTTAATAATTGAAGCATATTAGATTTTTACCTATAAAGGATAATTTAGTGTAACATGCATTTGGGATAGATACATCCAAACGCTGATTCCCTCCCACATCTGTCCTTCAGGTGTGGGTTTTTAGTATAATTATTGAGATTTTTTGGATAAGTCGCCTTTATCTCCCAATTTTTTTCTATCTTTGCGCTCCGAAAGAAAATTGAGGTAAATAAACAATGAACAACATAGATAGAATAAAAGAATATATTCAGGATGCCGTTATCAGCCCTTTGGAGCGACTGATGAATGGGGATAGTGGGGAGCCGAGTGTGAGCTTGTATGAGAAGTATTACATGCAGGGTGGTTATCCTCCGAAGGACTCCGTTTATAAGAGTTTGTTGCATGCGATGATGGTGCCTTACTACGAGATGTATCTGAACGGTGACATCAGACTCTGTTGTGCCGGAAATCGGCTGGAGTTCGTGGGGCGGAAGATGGAGAGCATTATAGAGGATGATGACCAGTTTGGAAACTGGGCTTCGGAAAAGAATCTGATTACGGCGGCTGAAAACTGGGGTGACAACTTGAAACGCTTTGAGAAAGAGTCGAGGCGTATCTATCGCTTCTTTCATGTGCTTGAGGTGCTGTTGGAGTCCGATTGTCAGCAAGACTGGCATGCCCGGTCTGGGGAACTCAAGGAAATGCTTTTCAAGTCTGAGGTGTGTTACGACTACAAGACCGATGAGGTGCTGTGTGTGTTGCACGCCTTCACGATGATTATGCAACAGGATTGGACTAAGGATAAAAAGAAGGAAATGTTGGATCTGCTCAACCAGCACTGGCTTTTCCTGAAGCACTACTATTCGGTCATGATTCGGCATATCATCGGCGTGAAGTGGACAAGGTTTCATAAAGTTGCAGAGACCGTCATGAATTCCAGCCAGTCGTTCAAGCCCCACATGCACATCTTCTATTGCGGACTGATGGACTGCGTGGACGAGTTGCATCTTGACAGGAAACATCAGCGTGAGATGGACAGGGTGATGCTTCTGATGCAAGAAGAGATGAACCGAGTAAAGGAACACTCCGAACTGCTTTATCCGCTGTGTGATGCCATTTTCCCCGAGGATTTCCAGCGCCTGCTTCGTGAGCATCGCCCCAAGAGTTATAAGGAAATTGAGGACGAGAGCAATCAGAAAGACGAACTCATCCAGCAGTTGAGAGACCAAACAAGCCGTACTTTTAAAGAGTTGGAGAAATCGAAGGAAATCATTAAGAAGATGGTGCTGTCGTCAATCCCCATCGAGGATGTCGATGCCGAGTTGGAGCAGTATCCTCCAGAAATCGCTTTTTCCATGCTGAGAGACCTTCAGGCAAGTCCTATCATCAGCGTGCAAGAGGCATGGCGTGAGCACTATCCGGAATTACTCAAGAAATACCGCAAGCGTCTGATGGAGCCTATCGAGCAACAGAAGGAATTGACGGAATCGATGGCGAAGGTGGCTGAACGGCCTACATACGGTGCATATTATGCATCGGGTTCTACTCATGATGACAAGCGCAGTCAGCTGCTCTTGGGAGAAGAAAAGGAAAAGTTGGTTCCACTTAAACGGATAAGCAATGAGTAACAGTTATTATGAAAAAGGTGCCAACCATTACGACCACCACAAGGAACTGCATATCGACACGATGAATGGTGGCGATATTGGGAAGTTGCTATCTGCTTTCTTCAAGGATGATGCCGAGGATGCGGTGATTGTTGGTGAAGAGAAAGAGGTAAAGAAGCCTAAGAAAACTACAGGCCAGAAACCCGAAAAGCCTCGTGAGACGATGACCTTCGGGCGTAAAAGTGGAGTGACCGAAGGGCATATCGTGCTACTCTATCAGAAACTGGTGAAGGAAGGTTGGATAGAAGGCAACGATGCTGACTTCAAGGCTTTGTTCTCAGGCAGTCGCGATGAGGATTGCGAACTGGTGTGGCTGGGAAAGTATGGCAAGGGCACGCTTGTTGAGTTGTTCAAGCAGTTTGTTCAAGCCAAGTTGATAGTTGTGTCCGATGGGTTTACACTTTCTTCCATCCTCGAAGGCCACTTTAAAGACACCGATGGCAAATGGCTTACAGGTCTTGACAAGGGCGACTCTGCTAATAGTAAGGCGTTGCCAGTGATTCAAGAGTGCGTAAAATTGCTGAAGGCTGATCCTGAGCGTATGATCTATGGCAACTATGATGAGGATGAAGATGCACGTTCGGAATATGACCAGTTTGACCAGCAGGATATGCATTGGCATAAACGATAAATAAGGCTTAATCAGTACCTTCGGGAAATCTTTCGGGAAAGCACAGATTTTTTTGAAAAATTTTCGCATATAGCGGAATCTCTTTGAAACACAAGGGGTTCCGCTTTTCTTTTTTTCTTTGCTCGGAGGGGTGAAGTATGCCCTTCCCGAAAGTTTACCCGAACGTTTTCCCGAAGAAACAGGGGTAGGACGGGGATTATGGATGCTGACTTGAACAAAGCACATCCAACGAACCAATTAAGACCCCGCCTAAGGAGCGGTAATAGAATAAAAATGAGCAGAACACGTAACACTATCACAATGGCAAGAGGCACCATCGCTGAGAATGCACGTCGTCAGCTGTCGCTGATCAATAGGTGTCAGATGCCGAGAAACGTGAAGAGAGACTGGCGCTTCATGGGTCACAGAATCTAAAACGGATTCGAGCCCGAATCTCGAAAGAGAGAAAGGACAGTCAATAAATCACATTTTTCAACAATCCGAGTTGAGGCGAGCAGGATGAGGGGAGTCCCCGGGATAATTTGCGCAACCTTCTTTTCTGAAAGCTCCACTCACCTCGCTTAACAACAAGGATTAAAAATGAAACCATCTTTTTTCAGACCACAGATTTTACAGCAGAACGTTCAGATGGACGGCAGTATTAACTTCATGACCAATGGCGACATCAACGTCTATCCGTGCCCTTGGGAGGATGAGAAGCAGGTGACTGGCGGTGAACGCGTGCGCTACCGTGCTGGCATCGAGGTAGATGCCGACGGGCGTACAAGAGTGAAACGCTACAACGATGGGCTTCAGGGTCCTAAGCGCGATGTGCTCTACGAGACTCCCCACGGGGCAGTGAAGATTACCCGCCCGCTGTATCGCAGCGATAACGGTCATCGCCGTCTGAAGGACGAGTATGTTTACATCACATTTAAGTTCCCGAAGAAGTACGGGCTTGCACTCACCAAAGCGCTCTATCAGGAGGAAGCCGATCAGATTTTGTCGTACCTTAAAACCAGAAAGGAGGAAGCAATATGGAAGTAATCCGTAGGATGATAGCACTCAACCCGCGTCAGAACAAGGAGCAAACCAGGGCATTCGTAACAGAATGCCCGCTCCCTGACTACGATACACTAACATGTTCACCGAGGTTGAAGCAGCTGGCAGAACGCATCAATGCCGCCACAGATGAAGAGGAACAGCGTAAGTTGAAAGGGTATCTGCCGTTCCGTTGTCCGCACTACAGCCGATTCCGTGACAACTATCGCGACCGCGAGCATATTGACCCGGAAAGTTTCACTTGGCAAACATGCGTGGATATAGATGATGCCGCGCTCGTGGAGGAAGCCAATAAGCGTTCGGAGCAGCTGGATATTGAGATTGGCGGCGAGTGGCAGGGCATGATGTTGCACAAGGACTACTCGGCTCGAAAGAAACTTCACATCGATATTCGTCTGCCGTTGGGAATGACGGTGCCCGAGGCTCAGCGTGCCTATTGCAAGGCGCTTGGTGTGGCTCCTGATACGTCGTGCTTCACGCCCGAGAGGTTTATCTACATCACACCAGCGGAGTATGAGATTTATCGTGCCGATGGGTGGTATCAGCAACTTTCAGAGGATGAGGTGGCTCAGCGTAGGAAGGCTTACACCGATAGAGGTTTGAGCATTGACGGGCGCACCGAAGACGGTTCTTATTATGACCCAGACGATGACAGCCCCACGCCCTCACCAGCGGCTCCGGCTATTGTGCCGTCGGCTCCCGTAGCGGAAAGTGAAAGGAAGTTCCCTTCTGATTTTAAGAGTATTCCCTATACCTCTATTATTAGTGAGTATTGGCGCAGGACTGGCGGCGAACCCAGCGAGGGCGAGCGTAATAAGCGGCTGCACCAACTGGCTGCTAATCTCCGTGCCATCTGCGACAACAACGAGGAATGGCTCTTAGAGGTGATGCCACGTTTCGGGTTGTCGGCTCAGGAAATGCGGGGCATTATCCACTCGGCTTGCAAGGAGCCAACAAAGGGTTCGCGCCTGATGGATCAGATTGTGAACGCCCTCGAAATGGGTATTCCTTCTGATGAAATCGAGGATGCTGAGGTGGTGGAGGCTGAGACTGGCGTGAAGGTGAATGTCAAGACGTTGCCTATAGGACTTCGTGAAAGTCTTGTGGGTGTGCCGGTTACGATGCACATGCCTGTATTGTGTTCGGTGATGCCTATTGCGGCTGCCTACGCCGATCAGGTAACGGTAGAGTATTGTGATGGCAATACGCACCGCCTCGGACTGATGTCGATTATCCGTGGTGAGCAGGCTTCAAACAAGAGTGTTTGTAAGAATGCCGTTGACATCTGGAAACGCCAGCTCGATGAAGAGGACTCTTTAGCCCGCAAACGTGAGGAGGAATGGAAGGAACGTAAAAAGGGACGTAAGGCCAACGAAAAGGCTCCTGAAGATCCGCACGTTTTGATTCGAGTTGTGCCTGTAACGGTATCGTGTTCTACGCTATTGAAACGATTCAAGAATGCACAGGGGCATACTATCTACTCCTTCGGTGAGGAACTTGATACCCTTCGAAAAACGAATGGTGCTGGCAGTTGGAGCAGCAAATACGATATCTATCGTCTCTCGTTTGACTTCGGTGAGTGGGGCCAGGACTATAATTCTGATGCCGCAGAGTCAGGGGTTGTGAATGTTGCGTATAATTGGACGATGCTTGGAACGAACGGGGCCATGAGGAAGTGCTTTAAGTCGGACAATATCGAAAACGGACTTTCTTCGCGAATCTTGGTTGCCGAAATGCCAGATAGCTCATTCTCAAAAATGCCGAAATTCGGCAAGCGCTCGGCAGAGGATGAAGCACGGATTCAGGAAGCCGTTACCCGTCTGCGCTCGTTTACAGGCATTGTTGATGTGCCTCGGCTTCGTAAAGCCATCGAGGCATGGGTAGAGGAGAAACGTGTGGAGGCTGCCAAGGACATTGACCACGTAAAAGACACCTACCGTAAACGTGCGGCTGTCATCGGCTTCCGCTGTGGGGTTATTTTTCACTTGCTTTCGGGCAAGGACAAGGAAACCAAGTCGTGTCTGGACTTTGCGCTAATGATGGCTGAATATTGCCTTTCGCAGCAGATTAAGGTCTTCGGCGAGGCACTCCGAAATGAGTACGTCAATGCGCAGGATGAATGTCAGCGGTATGGTGCGAACCACTCTATATTCGACCAACTGGCT
>JAFZXP010000035.1 GCA_017616735.1 Bacteroidales bacterium | reverse complement strand
AGACCTCCTCAAGTTCCGCAACTTCGGTAAGAAGTCGCTCACCGAACTCGAAGAGCTTGTCAGAAGCAAGGGACTCGAATTTGGAATGAATATCAGTAAATATAAATTAGATAAGGAATAATAGAGATGAGACACAATAATAAAATCAATCATTTAGGAAGAAAGACAGCTCACCGCCAAGCGATGCTCGCCAACATGGCCTCGTCACTGATACTGGAGAAGCGCATCATCACCACAACAGCCAAGGCTAAAGCTTTGCGCCTTTATGTGGAGCCGATGATCACCCGTTCCAAAGACGATTCAACAACATCACGCCGCGTGGTTTTCGCACAGCTGCAGAACAAGTATGCTGTCACCGAACTTTTCCGCGAGGTGAGTCAGAAGGTTGCTAACCGTCCAGGCGGTTACACCCGTATCATTAAACTCGGTACAATGCGTGCTGGCGATAGCGCCGACATGTGCATGATGGAGTTGGTTGACTACAACGATGTCTACACCAATGGCAAGAAGGCTGCTAAGGCTGCCAAGACAACACGTCGTGGTGGTAAGAAGAAAGCTGAAGCAGCTCAGGCTGAAGCTCCTGTAGCAGAGGCTCCGGCAGCTGAAGAAGCTCCAAAGGCTGAATAAGACGTTAGTCTTTAGTCTTTAGTCTTTAGTCTTTAGACGTTAGAATATGTAGAGGTGTTCGAGAGAATGCCTCTACTTTTTTATGTCATTTTTAGCCTTGAAAGGCTAGGGGATTTGTTCCTTTTCACTTGATTGAAAAGGAACCAATTTTGCACAAGTCGAATGCAGAGCCAAGCTTGCTTGAGCTATGCTGAGACAAAGCAAAATCAGTGAAACTAAAAAGATCAAGGCCCGAAATTATCGGAGCCCCCGCTGCAGCCGGTCTAAGGCTGTGATACTCAGCGCGGGGAGCGCTTCTTTCAGAAGCAAACGACTGGGCGCCCCGCTTGAGTATCAATGCCTTATCCCGTCTTTTGGGCCAGCGCTGCCCCGCGATTCGGGCCGGGCCGACGCACTTTTTTGAAAAAAAGTATTGACAAATAAGAAATTTTTTGTATATTTGCAGCCTGAAAAGGTCGATTCCGTATGTGACCATTAATTTGTGACGCTTTGTACGGTCGAACCTTTTGATAAGTCGGTTCCGTACGTGACCTTTAATTAGAGTTGCTTGGTACGGTCGACTTTGTGAAAGATACAGCGTTTCGCCATACAGTGTAGGCGAGTAATTTTGTCAGCGATAACGGTTTTGACAAATTCGTATAAAGAGCCGCGGATTATTTCCGTGGCTTTTTTCTTAAATCAAACGCAGTTAAAACCCACTGCTTTTCTTTACCTTTGTATTTCTTTTCAACGACAATACGATAATAATTTGATTCAAATAAGAATTCCTCTTTTGTGTCAGATTCCTTAATTGAGCCAAATTGTACAATGATGGGAATAAAATCTTCTAACTTAAAACCAAGTTCTTTGATTTCATTCTCGTGTTTGTCGATGATGTGAGCTAATCCATATCCTTTGTGTTTAACAGGATCGGTAACTTCACCCCAGACGATATCAATATAACCTATATCGTCGCGATAAAGTGCTTTGGGACATTCGCCAGTTTTCATTTTGCGAAGATATTTAATGGCTTTTTGAGGTTTCTTTTCAAATTGTCTGTAAATTGGACCGAAAACACCGATTTCAGTTGTAGTTGTCTCGTTAGTATTATTCATTTTTATGACGTTTAAAGGTTACTAAATAATGATTTGTTACCTGTTTGCAAAATTACGACATAAGTTATTATTTGTCAAGGAATTAATAGTAAAATTTTATTAACAAAACATTCATAGTTTTGTATAGAATCTTAATTATTTTTAACATTTGATATAGCCTTGAAAGGCTAGGGAGATTTTGTTCCTTTTCACTTGATTGAAAAGGAACCGAAAAGATCAAGGCCCGAAATTATCGGCCCCCGCTGCAGCCGGTCTAAGGCTGTGATACTCAGCGCGGGGAGTGCTTCTTTCAGAAGCAAACGGCTGGGCGCCCCGCTTGAGTATCAGCGCCTTATCCCGTCTTTTGGGCCTGCGCTGCCCCGCGATTCGGGCCGGGCCCTCCCGCCGCGAAGCGAAGTGGGGGCGAAGCCAAAATCTTTTAAGTTTTTTAAAAAACCTCTTGACAATCAAAAAATTTGTTGTATTTTTGCAATATCGTTTTACCATACAGCGTAGGTAACGAAGACTGTCAGCGTCAACGTTTTTGACAGTGACGATGATATAACGAGGATCGGGATGAGAGAATACCGGGCAACCAGGACTCTTTAGATCCTCGTTTCTATTTTATCGTGTTTACTTCGATATTGTAATAAAACTTTGCCTGTTTTTGGAATTGAACGGCAATTCTTATATTTTCGGTTTTTCCGTCAATGATGCAGCGCCCCTTAAAATTCAGATAACCGATAATATCAGGACCTTCGGTTTCTTTTGGCTTGCCGAAATTGTTATACAAAGCATATTTTACCAGTTCGGGAAGTATCCTTATCAATTCAGCTTTTCGTTGGTACATTGCTTCTCCCATTGCCGTTTTTCTTCCCGACGTCATTGAAAAGTGAATTGTAATTCCGGTGTCGAGGTTTATTACTTCGGTTCCTTTAAGGTGTTCCTTATAGTAATTGAGAATATATTTCCTTAATTCTGATTTCGACAACCCGTTAAGTTCTGAATTGATTGTAGGAGTAAATGCGTATTTCTTTGCCATGATAGTATTGTTCGTTTAAAAGATTTCTAAATAATGATCTTTTCTTTGCTGCAAAATTACATCATAAAACCTTATTTGTCAAGGATTTAAATGTTAAATTTTGTTAACATAAATTGCGGAATTTTGCAAGAAATGTTAAAAAATTTTAACATAGTTTGCAGTATTTTGAAATTTATGTTAAAATTTTTAACAAATCATGGATTTAAACTTGTTTTTGGATTTCGTTTTACTTAATTTTGCAACGTTAAATAAAATAATTTAGTTACAACAATCCATAATGGAAGTTAACAATAATATTAGAAGTACATTTTCGGGTCATGAAACTTTTCATTGCAAAAGTTTATGGCTCAAAAAAGGTTACGACTTTGTAAAAGATGGTCATTCGTTTAATGATGAAGATGCCGTTGTTACTTTGGGCGTAGGTAAAAATATGGTTAGTTCCATAAAATATTGGCTTAAGGCTTTCGGTCTTATTAACCAAGATAATGAAACCACTCCATTGGCAGATTATATTTTTGATACAAATAATGGATGCGATCCATTTGTCGAAGATACTCAAACACTCTGGTTGCTGCATTGGAATATGATATATACCAATTATGCAACAATATACCGGCAGATATTTCTTAATTTTCACAAAGAACGTAAAGAATTTTCAAAAGCTAATATTTTCGCTTTTTTGAGACGTAAGTATCTTGATAAAGCTTTTAGCGGAATAGTTTGGAACGACAATACAATTAATCGCGATATTGCCATGTTAATCAAGATGTATGTTTCACCAGACACAAATGTTTATGAAGATTATACATCTATCTTATTGGATTTGAATCTTATTAAGCGAATCAATAAAGATGAGTATGAGTTTAACTATGCCACAAAAACTAAAATCAATCCATTGATTTTCTTCTATGCTGTACATGAATTATCTTGTGGAAGTCAAGTCGTTGAATTTGAAAAAATGCTCGAATTAGCTCTTGTTTTTTGTCTGTCACAAAATGAATTGTACGACATATTTAACCAACTGACATCTATAAATTCCAATATAACATTCGATAACTCAGCTGGTGAACAATTGTTTGCTGTCAAACAAGATTTTGACGAATTTGAAATCTTAAACATGTATTACAAAACTAAGAAAAGATGAAATTTTCGACATCAGTAAATATAGAACGAGACAGCAACAAGACATTCAATTATGTTGTAACAGCCAATGCTAAACAGGCTATCGGCAAAATTGTTGATTCGTTCACTTCAGGAATACATTCTTTTTGCCTTATTGGTTCTTACGGCACAGGCAAGTCAAGCTTTTTATTGGCATTAGAACAATGTCTGAGCGGTAAGTCTACTAACGAAAGCTCTCTGATAAAAAATAAAGGTCAGTTCAATGGATTTGCGAAGTTTCATTTTGTAAATATTGTTGGTGACTACTCACCATTGATTGACCTTCTTCAATTTCATATTCCACAAACCACCAGTAAGAAAGATAATATTTTTACTGCATTAGATTCTCTATATTCCAGTTGTCAAAGCAGGGATGAATTTCTTGTCTTCGTAATTGATGAATTTGGCAAAGTACTTGAACATGCCGCCAAAAACAACCCGGAAAAGGAAATGTATTTCTTGCAGAAATTCTGCGAATATGTTAATGACACAAATAAAAACATTTTGTTATTAACTACCTTGCACCAAGGTTTTAACGCTTATGCTAAAGATTTAAAACTCGAACAGAAGCAGGAGTGGACAAAGGTGAAGGGTAGGATACAGGATATTGTTTTCAAAGAGCCTATTGAGCAACTGCTTAACCTTGCCGCAACAAAAATAGCATCTAAACGAGAAGCCTCTGGTAATAAATCAATCCATAGTTTATATGATTTAGCCATCAAATCAAAGTTCGCTAATGACAATTTGAAATCAGAGGTTGTATCAGCTCTTTATCCGATGGATATTTTTGCCGCATATATTCTTACTCTGGCAAATCAAAAATATGGACAAAACGAACGGACACTCTTCTCATTTTTAGAGGCTACCGGTAACGATTCCATTGCCAATTTCACAGCATCGGAAACCTTGCTTTATAACCTCGTTAATGTATATGATTACATTCAATACAATTTTCATTCATCATTAACGGAGGTAAATGCTGATTCAACAAATTGGTCGGCAATCAAGATTGCTATCGAACGTGTAGAAGGGCTTGCATTGTCTGAATCTGAAATTGAAACCGCAATACAGCTTGTAAAGGTTATTGGTTTACTCAATATATTTGCTTCATCTGCTACTCAAATTGACACTGATTTCCTTTCGAAATATGCTATGCTTGCAATGGATTTGCAAGATATTCAGTCGTTGATGAGCAAGTTGGAAAAAGCTAAAATAATACGTTTTGCAAAATACAAGTCAAAATATATACTGTTCGAAGGCACTGATGTCGATATAGAGATGGGGCTTTATAACGCTTCGCTTGAATGCAAACGATCTGACGATTACATTGATAAGCTGAAGCAGCTTTTCAATTTCCGCATTTCAATCGCCAATGCTCATTACTATAGAACAGGAACACCAAGATATTTTGAATATCAGATTACCAGTGAGCCAATTACAAAGATCAAACAAGGAGAAATTGATGGTATTATCAATTTGATTTTTGTCAAGGATAAAGATTATGCGGATACTATTACTGCTTGTCAGAATAACATTGGTATAGCTGTCGCATATTGTGTTTTTAAGAATGCACAGGAAATAATCGATCATATTTTTGAAATTGATAAGCTCAATTGGGTTCGCAATTTCTATATAGAAGATGAAAACGACAAGGTTGCTCACAAAGAGATTGACAATCTTATTCAATACGAAAAATCACAGCTTAATAAGATTGTAACAGACAGCCTTTATTCTGACAATGTTCAATGGGTTTTTAATGGTGAGTGTATAGATAAGATTCATTCAACAAAAGACCTGATGAAATATCTATCTGTCATTGCTGATACAATTTATTGGGCTACTCCTGTATTTAAAAATGAGTTAATAAACAAGCATCGTCCAAGTGGAACGATGTCTGTCGCTCGTCAGAATTATATTGCTGCACTACTCGAAAACAGAGATAGTGAAGATATTGGATTTGATGAGGACAAATTTCCTCCAGAAAAATCCATCTATCTCACTTTGTTGAAAAACACAGGCATTCATGTTTCTGAAAACGATTCATATGGCTTTAATGAACCGACTGATAAATCTTTTCAACCATTATGGAAGTGTTGCGTGGACTTCCTGCAATCTGCGCAGCAGAAACAACGCAAAATAGGCGAGCTTGCTTCTATCTTGTCAGAACCCCCTTATGGTATTAAGCAAGGGTTTATTGAATACTGGTTGCCTACTTTCATGATAATAAAGAAAGATGATTTCGCTCTTTATAGTGGAGATACATATGTTCCTTTCCTGAATAAAGAGATCTTTGATTTGCTATATCGCAACCCGAATGGATTATCTATAAAATCATTCCGAGTAGAAGGAATCAAACATGTATTTTTCAATAAATACCGCGAAGTTATAAATCTCAACAAGTCTGAATTAAACGGTAACACATTTATCGAAACAATTCGACCATTCTTGACATTCTTTAGGCATCTTAATAGTTATGCGCAAACCACAAAAGACATTTCTTCCGAAGCTAAAAAATTCCGTGATGTTATTGCCCATGCAACTGATCCAGAAGAAACATTCTTCGACGCTCTACCTGATGCTTTAGGATTTAAAGATGTTGTTGTTTCTCAAAATCCTGAAGCCATCGACAGTTTCGTGACAGTTTTGCAAAATGCCATAAGAGATTTGAGAAGTTGCTATGATGAGTATGTTAAATCCATAGAAAGCAAAATTCTAAAAACGTTAAAAATAAACGAAACAGATTTTGCGACATACAAACCTATCATTGACACCAGATACAAATCAGTCAAATCAGAATTGATGCCAAACGACATGAAAAACTTCCATGCTCGATTAGTTGGAAAATTTGATAATAGAACTACTTGGGTCGAATCGGTTTGCTATGCGGTATTGAATAAACCTCTTGAAAAGATAAAGGACTCTGAAAAAGCGTTTTTGTTGACATCATTACAAGACAAATTATTCCAGCTTGATGATTATGTTGAAATGCACAAGAGCAATAATGAAGAAATTGTCAGACTGCATATAACACAAAACAAAGAAAACGCTCTTACAAAACAAGTCGTCGTTCCTCAGAACAGCATAGAAGAGGTAACTCGACTGGAGAAAAAGATAGAAGACCTGCTTACAACGGACGACACTGTCAATATAGCAGCCTTAATTAACCTGATAAAAAAGAAAGTACAATGAGTGAGATAAGACATGTATTAGGCATATCAGGTGGCAAGGATAGCGCAGCGTTGGCTATTTATCTTAAAGACAAATATCCGTCGCTCAACATTGATTTCTATACTTGCGACACAAAATGTGAGCTGGCGGAAACCGAGCAGCTTGTTGAGCGTCTGCGTTCATATCTGGGTAAAATCACAACACTTCAAGCCGCTAAAGACAGCCCTGAACCAACACCTTTCGATCATTTGCTGAAAATCAATGGAGGATTCCTTCCTTCAGTTCAGCAACGTTGGTGCACTCAAAAAATGAAATTAGCTGAATTTGAAAAATATATTGGCGATGACATGGCTGTTTCATATGTAGGCATTCGTGGTGATGAAGATCGTGATGGCTATGTTTCAACTAAACCAAATATTCAATCTGTATTTCCATTCCGCAAAAACATTTGGAGTTTAGATGTTGTAACAAAAGTCTTGGGTAATGCAAGCATAGATAAGTTTAATGATTGTTATATTTCTGTTGCAGATCCAGATATTTACGATCAGGCTAAAAAATTTATCCTGGCTCCTATCACAAAAGACTTTTTCTATTCAAAGAAACTTAATGCACTTCTTGATGTTGACATCAAAACATTTAATCACGCAGTTTTTGCCTTCTTGAAACAATATACGGATTACCCTGTTGGTAAGTTGGATTCCTTCCCTTTATTAGACAATGAAGATATTTTGTGTAAAGAGGATATTTTTAGAATATTGGAAGAAAGTGGTGTAGGTATTCCGGCATACTACAACTTGATTGATTTTGAAGTTGACGGACAAATTGGACAATACTGTCGTAGCCGTTCAGGTTGTTATTTCTGTTTCTTCCAACAGAAAATAGAGTGGATTTGGCTCTATGAGCAACATCCAGACCTGTTTCAAAAGGCTATGGATTATGAAAAAGATGGTTACACATGGATTCAAGGCGAGCCTCTAAAAGATTTAATCCGACCAGAAAGAGTTCGCCAAATCAAGTTAGACCATATAAAGAAAACAACCGGCTTGAAAGCTAAAAACAAAAGCAAGCTGCTTGTTGATATGTTTGAAGATGATGAAATCAATTGTGCAAACTGCTTCATATAATGCTTAAAGATGTAACATATCCAGCTCATCGTCGATTCAAATCGCGCACTCAATGGGAACCAGTGGGTTTCTTTTCGGATTGTTTGTGCAATTCAACACAGTTTGATTTAATGCTGGGATTCTTTTCATCTTCTGCAATTAATGTGTTGGCAGACGGCTTTGCTTCTTTCCTCTACAATGGGGGTAGCATGAATCTCATAGTCAACGATATTTTAACCGAGCAAGACAAGAATGCTATTGCCAATGGCAATCTTGACACCCCTATACCTTTTTTCGATATAGAAAATATCGAAAAACTCAAAGACACGCTGTCAGAACGTGACGCACATTTCTTCGAATGCTTATCATGGCTTATTCGCAATAACCGTCTTAATATAAAAATTGTAGTGCCAAAAGACGGCGTTGGTATTTCACACACAAAGACGGGAATTTTTAGTGATGGTGTTAATAAGGTTGGGTTTGACGGTTCTTGTAATTTTTCTCGCACTGCTTTAATAGATAATATTGAAAGTCTTACGGTTTCTTGTGACTGGGACGGCAACACTGCTGCAGCAACAATAAATGAGATTAAAAATGAATTTGAAAACGTTTTCAATGGAAAAGATGAAAGTGTCGTATTTGTTTCTGCAGACAAAGTAAGAACCCACATAACAGATTCTTTTAAAAACAAAGAGCTTAAAGATCTTCTTGAAGATGAGTACAAATTTATCCAGCAGGATCTTGACAACAAAGAGTTGCCACGAACCGTACTTAAAGCTTTGGATAAAGCTAAAAACAAAGTCGAAGTAGTTATTGAAAAACTCAAAAGTGACGGTGAAAAAATTATTCCAATGGATTTTGGCAAACCTCATTTCCCATATGAATCTGGCCCGAGAGATTATCAAAAGCAAGCTTTTGAAAACTGGAAAAAGAATAAGCAAAAAGGCTTGTTCGCAATGGCTACTGGTACAGGTAAAACCATTACGGCACTAAATTGTCTTCTTGAAATATATAATATATCAGGCTATTACAAAGCCATAATTTTAGTGCCGACCATAACCCTTGTTGAACAATGGGAAATTGAATGCAAGAAGTTTAATTTCAGTACTATAATTAAGGTTTGTTCAAAGTATAACAATTGGAAATCCTCTGTAGCAAATCTTCGTTTACTGGAAATGACAAACGCCGACAATGAATTATCTTATATAATCATTTCGACATATGCTTCTTTTGTGCGTTCCAATGTCTTTATGGAATTAAACCAATTCCCTTATAAAAAACTGCTGCTAATTGCAGATGAAGCTCACAACATGGGGGCTGGCTTAATGTTGAATCGTTTGCCAGAAATCAAGTATTTACGTAGAATTGGTCTATCAGCTACACCTGAGCGTCAATACGATGAAGTTGGTAATAGAAAACTGATGGATTTCTTTGGTTGTGATACGGATTATACATTCGAATACACAATGAGAGAAGCCATTGAAAAAGGAGCTTTATGTCGTTATTATTATTATCCACATGTTGTTCGTCTTACCGACACTGAAATGGTCGAGTATGTGGAACTCTCAAAAACAATTGTAAAATTGATGGGATTCCAAGATGATGATAGTCAAGAATGGCTAAAAAGAATGCTCTTAAAGCGCAAACGTATAATTCATAAAGCAATTAACAAGTTAGGGGTTTTCAAACAAATCATTCAGCAACAATTGGCAGAAAAAGGAAATCTGAAGTACACCTTGGTTTATGTCCCAGAAGGCAATAAACCCGACACCTATGAAGCAGATCTTTTTGACAAACGAGATACGATTGATACTGACCCTGAAACAGAGCATCTCATCGATGAGTTTACCCGCATAGTCCGTGATGCCAACTCTCATATAGTTGTTCGTCAATTTACTTCAGACTCAACTGATAGAGACGAAATGCTAAAAGGCTTTGCAGATGGTAGTATAGACGTTCTTACATCCATGAAATGTTTGGACGAAGGTGTTGACGTGCCGCGAAGTGAATTGGCTGTTTTCTGTGCAAGCACTGGCAATCCACGTCAGTTTATACAACGCAGAGGGCGTGTGTTGCGTACACATAAAGATAAGCGTTTCGCTATTATTCACGATCTCATCGTTATCCCAGAAAATGTGTTTGATGAAGATTGTTATAGCTTTGAAAAAGGGCTGGTGGAGAGCGAGCTGCAACGTGTCAGAGATTTCGCAGCTCTATCTGAAAATCTTAATGATACCGAAAATGAGTTACAAGATGTTTTAAACCATTATGTAAAATCTATATTTAATTGATGTAATACTATGAGTACATATCAAACAAATGGCGATAAAATACTGCAAGCCGTTATTTCTGATGAACGACTTGTGAAATTCTACGACTACAATCCTGATGATTATAATACATTGTCAGAAGCACTTGAAGCCGACATCCCAATTATTCAGGCAATTGCCAAAATTATAAGTGGGAATGAGCAAAAAATCTCGGAAAAAGAAATCTATATGGAAGTAAGTACATTCTTAAAAACAAATATATGATAATCAAAGAGATAAGAATCAATAACTTTCGTAGTTATTATGGCAGTAATTATCTATCGTTATCAAAAGGGTTAACTTTGATAATTGGAGATAATGGTGATGGCAAAACAACTCTTTTTGAAGCACTGGAGTGGCTATTTGACACAACTGGTGAAAATAAAAAAGAAACACATATATCTGAAAAACGAAAATCCGAGTTGGAAATTGGAGAGAGCGATGTAGTGTCTGTAAGTATCACTTTTGAACATGATGGCGAAAAAGAGATTGAAAAATGTTTCACATTTGAGAAAGAAGCTGATAATAGTATTCGGACAAAAGATTATAAATTTATTGGATACTTCAATGATGGAGTAGAACGGCACTCTATTGCTGGTGACAGATTATTAAACATGTGTTTTGAACCTGTTATTCGTAAATATTGTTTATTCAAAGGTGAAAATGAACTGAATGTTTTTGACAACGATACAGCATTAAAAACTCTTGTAGATACTTTCTCAAATATCAAACAATTTGATGATTTGGTAACAATGACTTCCGGTTTTGAACAAAAAGCTGCAAATGCAGCAAACCGTGAGTTACAAAACGACAGGAAAGTATCAAATCAAGCTAAAGAACTTAATACTCAATTAACCGAAGTAGCAAGCGATATTCAGGATATCAATAAAGAATTAGCCCAGAAGAGATTATCTATTTCCGAATTCAAATCAAAATTAGAGCTTTTAGAAAAAAACCAAAAAACGTCCGAAACATACCAAGATTTAAAAGAGCGCATCAAAGGGCTAAAAGATAAACGGGCAAGATTAACTGCTCTGTCGATGTGTGATTATAGTACAAATCTTTTAGATGAACTATGGATATTACGCTCTTTCCCATCTATCATCAAAGAATACTCTGCAAAAGTTTCCGCATTGAGCAAAGAAAAAAGAAGATTAGACAAACAGGAAACTGAACGTATTGCTAAAGAGGCTGGGGAACGAGAAGCCATTTCAAAAATCCAGAAACTCGCCAATGATTTTGTACCATTGCCTTGGAATCTTCCAGATAAAGAAACCATGCAAGAAATGATTGATGAAGAAGTCTGTAAGGTATGTGGTCGTCCTGCTCATAAGGGTACACCAGAATATGAGTTTATGTGCAACAAATTAAATGAATATCTTGCACATGTTACAACAGAGGCAAGTCGTAATTTAAAGACTGAAGACCCAGAAAAAACCTTATTCCCTAATTCATTCATTGACGAATTACATTCTCGTCAAATTAAACTTAGTGGTGATACGGAACAAGAAATATCCAAGATTGCAACGACAATTTCAGACCAATTGGAATTCATTACCAAAAGAAAAGCTGAATTAACAGTTGTAGAAAAGCAAATTCAAGACTTAGAAACTGAACAAAATGATCTGCTTTTGCAATCAGGATTAAATGCTGATATATTAGACAAAAGTATATCTGATTTAAAAGGTTTCTTTGATGCTAAAAGTCGTGCAGAGAGTCGTGCTGCAGAATTAGAAGCCAAATTAAAAATCAAGGAAGCTTCAAAAGCAGAAATTCAAGACAAACTTTCCCGTCTTGAGCCAACAAGCTCTATGACACTGGTCTATCAACGAGTTCATACAGCTTTTGAAAAAATTACAAAAGCCTTTGAGAACGCAAAGGAGCAAAACATCAGTAACTTTTTGCAAATGCTTGAAACAGAAGCGAATAAGTATTTACAGAAACTGAATAAAAATGACTTCTATGGCATTATTCGTATCAGAAAAACATTCAATAATTCTGCAACAATAGAATTGTACAGTGAAAACAATGTGGAGATCTTAAACCCTAATGGAGCATTAAAAACCACAATGTATATGTCAGTTTTATTCGCCATATCACAAATCACAACATTGAAGAGAGAACAAGATTATCCTCTTATTTTTGATGCACCAACATCATCATTCGGTGGCTTTAAAGAAGACACATTCTATAATGTTATTGATACTATTGATAAGCAATGTGTAATTGTTACCAAGGATTTACTCAATGTTGACAAAAAAACTGGTGAGAAAAAACTTGATTTAGATACAATTGACAAACTTTCGTGTACGGTATATAGAATCGAAAAGGTTGAGCCGTTTAATGACAAGGATTTGTCAACCATTCAAACAGTTGTTAAACACATAAAGTAACACATTATGACAACAGAAAAGCTATATGATTTGTGGGCTGCACGAAATCCACAATGGGAAAAAAGATACGAAGATAGTATTATAAAAAATTTCTGCGATTATGGCCGTGGTGCCACTTCTCTACGTGAAGATAGAGGTAAAATCTTTGGCGGTGGCTACGAAATATATATAGTTGCATTTTTTATAGGTCTCTATTTCAATCAGAAAAGAAAGCTTATTGCGGATAGTCAGAAAAAGAAGACTTTTGGTCAACCAATACAATATTGGGGCAACTTAGATTCAGTCAAAGGAAGGAAAGCATACCCTAAACTGCGCGAATACATATTTACAGCTTTGATTGCTCGAACAGATATTGATTTCATAGCTTTAGAAAAAGGTGAAATAACATCAAGAAAAGCAGTAGATATGCTTATTCAAACAATGGAACAATATGCCAATTGGGGTTTTCATTTCATGGAGGACAAATTAACTGATGACCCCAATTATTTTTACAAAGAAACAGCATTTTTGGAAGTGTTCTTAGCTTTTGATGCTCCTAGCGTAAATACTTCGGATGATGATGAGCCTGATTCATTAGATTAAATGGAAATTTTTTAGTAAAGTGTAAACTTCTTATTGGAATAGTCGCTTATTGAAGGTGTCGATCAAGGTGTTTTCAGTGATAATAAATTGTGCTTAACGAGTGGCTTGAGGAAAAATATCTTGAGCTGATGAAAATATATACGTTCAACTCGCAGTTTGAGAAACCAGCTGATATAGCTAATCCTTTCTGGCATTTGGCAAGTGATGGATTTTGGCATCTGCATAGTAATGAATTGTCATCAATGAAGACCACACCATCAAGGAAATGGCTTAAAGAAAATGTCAATTACGCCAGCTTTGATGAGGATTTGTGGGTGCTGCTAATGAATATGGAGTGGAGAAGGAAACTGGAAGATTTTATCAAAGTGCATAAACTTACTCAATAGACGGTCAACGGTATACAGCAATTGCAAGTCTAAATCTTTTAAGCTTATAAGCTACTAAGGTATTAAACTATTTTTGTAATTTTGTGGCATAAAAATTGATAATATGAGAATTTACAACAACATAGAGCGTCCGGACTTTACGCCAAGATTTATTAAAAGCTTGAAACCTGATGAAATATTTGTTTTCGGCAGCAATCTCGCTGGTGCCCATGGTGGCGGTGCAGCCCGCATAGCAGTTGAAGATTTCGGTGCCATCTGGGGTCAAGGTGTCGGTCTCCAAGGTCAATGCTATGCAATTCCGACGATGCAAGGTGGAGTAGAGACTATTAAGCCTTATGTTGACGAATTCATTGAATTTGCCAAACAACATAAGGAACTGTTCTTTTATGTAACAAGAATCGGCTGCGGCATAGCCGGTTTTCGTGATGAAGAAATAGCGCCTTTATTTAAAAATGCAAAGAATTTGGATAATGTTGCGCTACCGGAAAGTTTTGTTAATATGCAATAATTAAATGAAGCACATTCAATACACCACCCAAGGTACTTGCTCGATTCTGATCGATGTGACTGCCGACGATGACAACGTCATTCAAAATGTGGCATTTCTCGGAGGCTGCAACGGAAACCTGCAGGGAATCTGCCGACTGGTGAAAGGGCAGAAGATCGACGACGTTATCGCCAAGCTCGACGGCATCCGCTGTGGAAACAAGATCACGTCTTGCCCCGATCAGCTGTGCCAGGCGCTGAAGGAACTGAAGAGACAATAATTTTTTGCAAAAAAATGTCAAGGTATAAAAATTTATACCTATATTTGCAAAAAATTTAGTTTTATGCCAACATTAATGATATCTTTTGGAATGCGATTCTTTTTCTATATGGATGAATTTTGAGTATTATGGAAAAAATAAAGAGCTTGTGGTTCGATGAGAATCGAATTTACATCAGAACGACCGAAAACCGTGTATTGAGCCGCCCGCTCGAAGCGTATATCGAGCTGCAAGAGGCATCCGCTGAAGAACGGAACGACTTCGTTATTGATAGTGACGGCGTTTCAATCCGTTGGGAGGCTTTGGATGCCGACATGCATATCTCGAGTTTCTACGAGACGACAGAGCCTAATTATCGCAACGAAGTCGCTGAAATGTTTAACCGTTTCCCATGGCTGAATGTTTCGGAAGTCGCTAATGCTATTGGAATCAACAAAAGTCTGTTGGCACGCTATATTTATGGCATCTCCAAACCCAGTGAGCAGCGTTTGAATCAAATCCGTAACGCACTACACGAAATGGGAAAAGAGCTACAGACCGCATAATGGTGATAATACAAAAAATCTCTCTCATCAGCTATGCCAGGCGCTGAAGGAACTGAAGAGGCAATAGTTGAGAGTTGACCACAAGCAATTCCTAGCAATTCCCTTAATTGTTAAAAAATTTTAGTTAAAATTTATTAACAATTAAAAAACATAGATATTTTCCGAAGTATTTTGATAATCAATATTTTACAAGCCTAAAAACAACTTAGCTGTTTTTCGTACGACTAATTCTATTGGCTGATTGTAACTTTGCCAGGTTAATATTTTAAAATACAATGATGGAATTGAGCTTATGCTTTCGGAGATGGCTCGGAGATGGAAGGGAATGGATGGAAGTAAATTAAAGCAAGAATATGAATTTTGAATCGTTGGTAGGACGCATCAACCTTATCCAGGATGCATTGCAGGCGCAAGCTGCACACGCTGTCAACCTCTCGTTGACGGCACGCAACTGGTTGGTGGGATACTATATTGTGGAGTTTGAACAGCATGGTGAAGACCGTGCCAAGTATGGTGAGAAGTTGCTGAACCGGTTGTCTGAAAGGATTAACCGTAAAGGTTTTGAGCCAAGACGACTTCGCGAGTTCAGACACTTATACCTTATTTATCCTGTATTGGGCGTTGAGGTTGCAAGATACGTTAAACAAAACCAACCACAACTATTGGAGTCAGATGCATTCTCAATTTGGCGGTTGCCATCCGCCAAATTGCAAACATCTGATAATCAAAATGATGAAAAATGGCGGATGCCGTCCGCCAAATTGGAAGAATGGGCAACACCACCTGAAAGGCTCTTTAATCGGCTCAACTATTCTTGCCTATTATATTTGACTAGCATTGATGACCCGCTCAAAAGAGCCTTCTACGAGCAGGAAACGATTCGTGGGTGTTGGACATATACGGAACTCGACCGCCAAGTGTCCTCGCAATATTACGAACGCATGGGCTTGTCGAAAGATAAGAAAGCCTTGCAGCGACTGACCGCCAAGAATGCACAGCAAGTGACACCCCGTGATATCCTGCACAATCCTGTTACGCTGGAATTTTTAGATATAGAGCAGCAGGATGTTTATACAGAAACAAAGTTGGAGACAGCCATTTTGAACAACCTGCAGCGGTTCCTCTTAGAGATGGGCCGTGGTTTCTGCTTTGAGTATCGTCAGAAGCGCATCCTCATCGATCAGGACTACTACAAAGCCGACCTCATCTTCTATCACCGCATCTTGAAGTGCCACGTCATCATCGATCTGAAGATTGACCGTTTCCGTCATGAGTACGCCTCGCAGCTGAACCTCTACATAAACTACTACAAGCACGAGGTGATGCGGGACGATGACAATCCACCCATCGGTCTGCTGCTCTGTACCGATTACGGACAGACCACTGTGCAGTATGCCACCGAAGGCCTCTCACAGAACATTTTCATCAGCAAGTACCGCCTGCAGTTGCCATCCGAAGATGACATCCGCAAATACATGCTGGAGAATATCACCGAAGAGCAGTTTAAGGAGATGATGGAAGAAGAGATAAGAAGAGATAACGAACAGTAACGACTCATTAAACATAGAAGATGGGGTTAAGAATAGAACAAGTGTGAATTTTTTATATCTTTGCAAAAATAATTAAATGAAACACATTCAATACAAACCATGTTACCTGCAAACGCTAGAATAGTACATTGCCCGTTTTGCGGCCAACGGAAAGAGCTGCTGAACCTGGCATCGGGCAATACCTTCGGAGCCAAACATTGGTCCGACCAAAAAATGATTGCCCCGATGTTGCCACGGGTCTCGCCGGTGCAGAAATGCCCTGCGTGTGGAAAATATTATCTTCAGTATAACCAACCTTATGAGGAAGGCGATGATTGGTCGTCGGAGCGCGGTGAGCTCTCGTATCAGCAGTGGAAAGAGGCTTACGAGCAGTTTCAGGCCGACAAAAGAATAAAGCGCGACGACATGCAGGTGATAAGACACCATATCATCATGGCTTTCAACGATGAATATTATCGTTACGGTGATAACGCGGCTGAAGCTTTTGAGGAGGCGTTTTTTGTCGGAATCATCAACGATTATATCGCTGCAAATAAATGGAACAGCCAGAATATGCTGTTCAAAGCCGAGCTTTATCGTGAAGGCGGCCAGATGGATAAATGCCGTGAGACGTTGTCGGCAATAGCTGTAGATAAACTTAAAAGCTTCGAAGCCAAAATCTTTAAGGATATCGAAGATCGGATGGAGCGGGGCGATAAGAAAGTGTTTATGATATAATCTTCTGCATCACAACAGCGCAGGAGGCGTCGCCAGTTACCGACATCACTGTGCGGCCCATGTCGATGATTCGGTCGATGCCGGCTGCAACAGCCACGCATTCCACAGGTATGCCAGCCGATGCAAACACCATAGCCATCAATGCCAAACTGCCTCCCGGGATGCCTGGAGTGCCGATTGAAGCTATAGTTGATGCGAAAGCAATGGCCATATATTGGCTCATGCTGAGATCGATGCCGCAACAATTGGCCATAAACACCGAGGCTACACCCAGATAGATGGCGACTCCATCCATATTGATGGTGGCTCCCAACGACAACACAAAACGACCGATATCTTTGCTAACACCAAGTTTTTCAGTGCATTGCATGGTGTAGGGCAGGGTAGCTACCGACGAGTCGCTTGAGAAAGCGAACAACAATGCTGGTTGCATACCCTTGAAGAATTTCACAGGGGAGAGACCTCCCAAAATTCCCACCGCTGACGAGTATATCACTCCGGCATGGATGGCGAAGCAGAGATATGCCAATGCCAGCAGCGCCGCGTATGAACCTAGCACTGCCGGACCGTTGTCAACCACCACTGGCGTCAACATGCAGAACACTCCGATTGGCGCCAATGCCATGATATATTCCAGGATTTTGCCAACCACATCGTTGAAGCTGAGCGTGACCTTGCGCGCCATTTCGCCTTTCTCGCCAACGTGCACCATGGCAATTCCAAAGAACAAAGCAATCACTATCACCTGCATCATCAACATAGAGTTCAGTGGCTTTAGTATGTTGTCGGGAAACATGTTGACTATCTGGTCCATCACTGTCAGATGCGGAACCTCTATGGCGTTTGCCGATTCTGCGCTGATATGGATGACAGGCAGTATGCCCTTAAACAGACTCGGAATCACAAGCCCCAACGTCACCGCAAAGAGGGTGGTCACCATAAAGTATATCAAGGTGCGAAGCCCCAGACTGCCCACTTTTTTAATGTCGTTCATCGACAATATGCCCGCCATAATGGAGAAAAGAACCAGTGGTACCACTATGAATTTCAATAAGTTAAGAAATATAGTGCCTATTGGCTTGATGTATTCGTTTACAAAACCGGCCTGGTTGCGCAACAGCACGCCGGCAATCACCGCCAGCACCAGAGCTATGCCGATTTGAGCGGTGAGGGAGATTTTTTTCTTCTCAGCCAGCTTCTGATACGCCAGCCGCTCGTCGCCGTTGTCAAGATGTATGATGCCGCAATATTTAAACCCGTGTTTCAGGATGTTGTGCTGCATTATACGGTTGTCGCGATGCGTGTCGATGCGGATGTTGCTCTCGCGGGCGAAGCAGAAGTCCATGATACTCTTGAAGATACCATGCGCATCGGGTAAACTTGCAATACGGTGAACGACATGGTACGGTTTTGTGTTGTCAAGCCATCGGCCATCGTAAATGGTTGAGTATGTGGGCTCTGGCGATGGCAGGAAAGCGAAGTATGCCACTATCGCGCCACCGTCTTCAACCACAAAACCTCCGTCTTTCTCCATATCCGAGCGCACAATTTCCAACGACGGATAGCCGTCTTTCCATTGGTTAACATTGCCGTCGGCCGCCATTATACTTTTGGCTGCGGCGAAAACTTCCAAAAGTCGCTCTCCGTCATCAGGCAGAGAAACTTTGCGGATAGTGCGATTAGCCTTGTGATTGTCGATTGTTGCCATAGTGATGCGATTGTTGATGATGCAAATTTATGAAATAATGTGCGTTTTTTCGCACATTGTGTTAAAAAATGTTAAAATTGTCGGGCGTACGGAATTTTTGCCATATCTTTGCCGCAAGTTCTAAAAATCAAAAGGACCTGTTATCAACATCACATTGTTAATAATTCTTTTGAATATTGAACGATACTTTATTTATATTTGTAAGTTTTAAAAGTGTATTGAGGATGTGAGGTTTGTGTTTGGTGTAAATAATTGATAATCAATAAAATAACATAATAATTTAAATTACAAAACTATGAAAAGAAAATTTACATTTTTAATCGCGGCGGCATTAATGCTGCTGACAATGATGGCAACCACAGGAACATTGTGGGGGCAAACGAGAACTGAAGAGGTTTATTCAACCTGCTTGTTTGGCCTTGACTATGGCACTAGCTCTAATTACATTTCTACATGGACAACAACAAATGGAGATTTTACATGGTCTGTTGAAAACGGTAACACTAATTACCAATCAAATTCGACAACAACAGGAATTCCTACTTCCTGGGATTATGTAAAATTCGGTAGAAAAAACAATGCATCTTTAGGGAAAATCACAACTGCCACCGCTTATTCAGAAGCCGTAACCAAAGTAGTTCTTACGATTGATGCTATTAATGCAAACAACGCAAGCAATATTACTTCCATAAAACTATATACGAGCTCTACGAACACTGCTAATTCAACATGGACCGAAGTTGGCACATTTACAAAAGCGACAGGCACCCAAACTGTAACATTAACTACTCCAACCACAAACTTATTTTACAAGATTGAATTTGATTGTGCATCAGGTTCCGCTAATGGATTCATTACTATTTCTAAAGTTGAATATTACCATAGTACTGGCGGCTCATCTCCATCAATTACAGCCAACAACGTTAACCTCGCTTACGATGCTACTCAAGGTTCTATCACATACACCGTAAATAATCCTGTAACTGGTGGCGAAATGTCTTCATCACCAGTTTCTGGAGGCGATTGGTTGACCGTGGGCGGTCCCAACAACGGCAGTGTGCCTCTCTCATGTGAAGCAAACACAGCAACAACAGCTCGTACAGCAACTGTTCGATTGACTTATTCTTACGGCAACTCAAAAGAAACAGTCACAAAGGATGTTACCGTTACACAAACTGCAGCTCCCATAGTGTGCGCCACTATACCTGAATTATTTGCAGCTGCAACATCAGTTGGCAATACAGCAACTTCAGCAGAGGTTTCTTTAAACAATTGGGTTGTTTCTGGCGTTTCAAGCAACGGTAAAAACGTGTTTGTTACAGATGGAACCAATGGTTTTGTCATCTTTGACAATGGTGGCGACATGGGCTTCACCACTGGCAATATCCTTAGTGGAACAGTAAACTGCAAAGTCCAATTATATAATGGTTTCGCCGAGATTACCCAGCTCAACTCACAAACAACAGGCATTTCAGTCACTACTGGTGGTACAGTCACAGCTGCCGATATCACAATGGCTAACCTCGCCGGTGTCAATACAGGCGCTTTGGTTCATTATGAAAACTTAACTTGCAGCGTTGATAACAACAAATATTATTTAACTGATGGCACTACCACCCTTCAGGTTTATAATGCGCTTTACGATTTTGGCACAACTTTAGTGGCCAACCATTATTATAATATCACTGGCGTTTATCAACAATTCAACTCAACCAAAGAAATTCTTCCTCGTAGTGCTGCTGATATTGAAGAATACATTCCAAGCACCCCAACTATTATCCTTAGCGCATCAAGTTTCGATTTGGGAGATAACAATGCTGTTGGCGAAGAAATTTCAAGAACTTTCACAGTATCACAGAGCAGCCTTACTGCAGGCATTACGATAAGTGTTGATGGAAACGGCTCGGTGAATCCGGTAAGCATCAATCAAGGAGCTGAAGACACAGAAGTTACCTGGACATATACTCCTACCGCAGTTGGCGAGATAGCAGCAACCATATCAGTTTCAAGCACAGGTGCAGAAACACAGACTATAACCATTACTGGAACCGCCATAAACGGCATTACAGGCGATTGCTACGAAATGGTTACCGAAGCACAGACAGACTGGAGCGGCGGTTACCTCCTTACAGGTATTAACAGCACCACATATTACGCTTTGACAGGTGTTAATAACAACTTAGGTACAACCGCTACTGTGTCAACTGTTGGAAACAAAATTGAATCCAACACAATAACTGACGGATATAGAGTGCTAGTCGCCGCTACATCTAACGGATACTCTTTGTATATGGAAGGTTACGGATACCTTTATTACAGTGGCAGCAGCAACAACTTATATGCAACTAGCGATTTCGTAGATGAGACATGCGAATGGACTTTCTCATTTGCCAACAACTTGGTAACACTCAAAAATGTTTCTAATACGGACAGAATGTTACAATTTAATTACAATTCAGGCAATTCCAGATTTGCTTGTTATACTTCAAACCAAGTAAAGCTTACGCTTTTCAAATACACAGGCACTGTCGTTCTTCCGCCAGTCATTAATGTTGAAAACCCAGATGTATTGGCTTACAATGCTACTTCAGGCACAATCGATTATGAAATTGAAAACTACGTGGCTGGTACAATGACAGCTTTTACAGAAGCAACGTGGATTTCTGATTTCACATACCAACAAGTTGATGAAATGGGCGAAGTTGGTTTTACCACTACTGCCAATGACGGTGCAGCACGTCAAGCAACTGTCACACTGACATATACTTATAACACTAATCAAACTGTTACAAAAAATGTCACAGTATCACAAGCTGCTTTACCAGTGCCAACAATAACAGTTGACCCTGCCACAGTAAATGCTCCAGCAGCAGGCGAGACCAACACTTTAGCATTAACATATCAAGACATCACTATTACTGAAGCCAATGATTTTGACATTCAATACTATAATGCCAACAACGAACCTTTGAACACAGATCCAGACTGGCTTCTTGTAGTAGTTGAAGCTGGTCAAACAAGCGGTTATGTAGTTTCTTATACCATTGATGAGAACGACGGCGAAGCTCGTACGGCTTACTTCAAAGTGTTTGCTTTAGGCGATCAGGATTACGTTTATTCTAATCTCGTAACAGTCAACCAAGCTGCTAATGTACCACCAGTTCAAACCGAAGACTATGCGTTCTTCAGCGGTGAACTTGTTGAAGGTGATTATTTGATTGTGTATGACGGATCTGCAATGAAAAACACTGTTGACAGCGACCGTTTGCAATATGAAGAAGTCACTCCGTCAAATAATGTTATTTCGACAAATGATGCTACAATAATTTGGCATATTGCGCCTAGTGCAACTTCAGGTTATTGGACAATATACAGTGCTAACGCAAATGCTTATGCGGCAAGTACTGGCGTAAAGAACAAAGCCCAAATGTTAGCTGATGGAACTGATGACAAAGCTTTATGGTCTGTTGAAAGTACTGCTCAATCAGAAACATACGACTTCGTCAATAAGCAAAATACAACTAATGGGGTAAATGCAACCCTTAGATGCAATGGCACTTATGGTTTCGCTTGTTATGCCAACACAACTGGTGGTGCTTTGTCACTCTATAAGAAAGTTGATAACACTCCTTCAATTACTCTGACTCCTGACACTTATAATCTGAATGCCGAAGGTGGACAAGCAGAACTCCCTGTCGTATACAACAACATGCCTGCAGATCCACAAGCTGAGGTGATATTCTATGAATCAGACGGTGTGACACCTCTCACTAATAATCCTACTTGGATTACAGCTACAATTAATGACAATTATAATATCAATGGAAATATCCAAGCCAACACAGGTGCTGCGCGTTCGGCCTACTTCAAAGTTAAAGGTATAGATGCCGATAACAATGCTGTTTATTCAAATCTCGTAACTATTAACCAAACTGCTTACACATTAAGCATTGTATTTGAAACAACAGAATTAGATATAGAAGTTGGTGGCGAACAAAATAGAGTGTTAAGCTTCGAATATCAAGGTTTGGGCGACAATCCGACATTTGAAGTTCGTTGCTACGAATCAGACGGCACAACACCAGCCACTTACGAATGGCTTACCACGGAAATTGTTGAAATTCATAAAGTCAGCATCACTGTTCCAGCCAACACAGGTGCTGCCAGAACAGCCTACTTCAAGGTTTATGGTAGTAATAGCACCGTGAACACTGAGTCAAATCTTGTAACTATTAACCAGGATGCATATGTAGCTCCAACTTATACTGTCACTTACGTTGCCAACGGCGGCACAGGCACAATGACTGACCCGAACAGCCCTTACACAGAAAATGCCGAGGTGACTTTGCTCGAAAATGCATTTGGCGCTCCTGAAGGAAAGATTTGGGATTCATGGTTGGTTAAAGATGCTAACCAAACAACCATTGATGTAAATAACAACACATTCACAATGCCAGCAAGCAACGTGACTGTCACAGCACAATGGATTGACAATCCTGTCGTTCCAACCTACGAATGGGTGCTTACAGCATTGGAAGACCTCACCTCAAGCGATATCTTCGTAATTGTTGGAAATAATGGCAGCAATTATGCAATGACCAATGACAATGGTACTACAAGCGCACCATCTGCATCAGCTGTTACAATTGCCAACGATAAGCTTTCAAATGCTCCAGCTGATAACCTAAAATGGAATGTAGAAATTGGTAATAATGGATATACATTCTATCCTAATGGTATTACTAACAAGTGGCTATATTGCACAGATGCTAATAATGGATTAAGAGTTGGCACTGGAGATAATAAGGTCTTTGCATACGAAGAAGTGACGACAACTGACAAGGAAGGTTATTATTTAACAATTACTCCAGAATCAGACAAACGTTATGTTTGTATCTATAACAATGCAGATTGGCGTTCATATAAATCAGGTAGCATTGTTAAAACTGATACAAAATTCTACAAACGCCAAGTGGCTTCAACAGATCCTCACCTCTATACTAACGACGTGGACATTGAATGCGACGCAACTGAAGGTGAGATTAATTACACACTTGAAAATGCAGTACAAGGCGGCGAACTTACTGCTGAAATCACTGCAGGTAACGAAGGTGGCTGGCTTACACTCGGTGCTGTTGGCGAAACAGTGCCATTCTCTTGCGAGCCTAACACCGAGCAAACCGAACGTACAGCAACTGTCACATTGACATACACCTACAATGCTAAAGCAACTGTCACTGCAACAGCTGTTGTGACACAAGCAGCATTTATCATCGATTATGCAACACTGCCGTTTGCTTATGATGGAAACGGTACTGGCGAGCTGCCAATAGGTCTCACACCAACAGGCTTGGGAACTTACGGCCAATCACCTGCAATGAAATTTGATGGTACAGGTGACAACCTTATCCTGAAACTTAACCAAGCTCCTGTTTCATTATCATATGATATCAAAGGCAATAGTTTCTCAGGAGGCACATTCACAGTTCAGACATCTGCGAATGGCACTAATTACGACGATTTGGCAACTTACACAACTCTTGGTGATGCAGTACAATCTATTACACATGTCGATCTTGATGCCAGTGTACGTTACATCAAGTGGATTTACACCTATAAAAAAACAGGTAATGTAGCATTAGGTAATATTCACGCTACTGAGCATTACGACACTTATGGTGATGTGACACTTAACGATTTGGATCTTACTGCTACTTCAGAGTCATTGATTGTTCACAGTGGTTCAGTTGTTACTGTGAATGGAGCATTGACCAACAATAGCCCTGACAATCTCATCATCGAAGACGGCGGACAGCTTGTGTTTAACGGTACTGGCGTTCAAGCTACAATGAAGAAATCGACAGCTCACGCTGCAAAAGACGCTGCTGACTGGTACACAATCGCATCCCCATTGAATGAAACTGTTACAACAACATCAGGCAATGCAAACCTTACAACAGGCTTAGATACAGATGAATACGACTTGTATCGTTACAACGAAAAAAACATGAAATGGGAAAACAGTAAAGCAGGAGTAAACAGTACTAATTTCACCAACATTGAAGCTGGTCGCGGATACCTGTATTGGAGAGAAGATGGTGCTGACCTCGTATTTGCTGGTGAGCTCAGAAATAATGATGTTAGCTTTGCACTTACAGCAGGTGCAGAGAACGATGACCTCAAAGGTTTCAACCTTATCGGCAACCCATTCTCACAGAATATTACAATGAGCAATATCACTGGAGCAACTTTGACTGGCGGTTATGTACTTACACAAGCCGGTGCATGGGGTGCTTCTGTTGAGACAACAATCGCTCCTTGCCAAGGATTCCTTGTTCAGGTTGATGAAGAAAAAGAAATCATAATCAGCAAGAGCACTGGCAGCAAGTCACGCGCCAACCGCGACTTCATCGCTTTTACAGTGGCAAACGGCCAGTATGAGGATGTGACATACGCTATGTTTGAGGAAGGTCTTGGCCTTAACAAGATCAACCACCGCAACAGCGACATCCCGATGGTTTACATCCCGCAAAACGGTCAGAACTACGCTATCGCGACAATGGGCGACGAGACACAATCGTTCAACCTCAACTTCAAAGCTATGACAACAGGTAAGTATACTTTGAGTTACAAGGCTGAAGGCAAATATGATTATCTGCACGTTATCGACCGCATCACTGGCGAGGATGTAGACATGCTGCTCGACGGTGAGTACAGCTTTATGGCTTCAGCTGGCGACAACGACGCACGCTTCATCGTGAAATTGCGTTACGATGCCAACGGCAATTTCGACAGTGACATCTTCGCTTACCAGAATGGTAACGACGTGATTGTCAACGGCGAGGGTGAGTTGCAGATGTTCGACCTCACAGGACGTATGGTGGCCAACACCATGGTTAACGGCGTTCAGACTGTGAACGTTCCGGCACAAGGTGTTTACATCTTCCGTCTGGTCGGAAGCGATGTGAAAACTCAGAAAATTGTTGTTAGATAAAAAATAGGAGGAATATATCATGAAAAAGATCATAATAGCTTTAGCATTTGTAATGACAATGAGCTTCGCTGCAAGCGCACAGGATGGTTTTGTCGCTGACTGGAGCATGGGCGGCGACATATTCCGTGGCGGCTTCTTTATGCCGCTTCTCCCTATCGATCACGGCATAACAACCGATGTCACAGCTCCGCTGGGCAGCGGTCTGTTAATCCTCACCGCAATTGGTGCGGGATACGTTGTGGCGAAACGCAAACGCGAAGAATAGACCTTAGATGTTAGTAGAAGTTGAGGCGCCCGGGTTCCCGGGCGCCTCAACTTTTTATTCTCCGTGTACAAAATTTTATTCTGCGTGTACAAAATTTTATTCTGCGTGTAAATCGTTTTAGTCTCCGTGTATTTTGTGAAATAGTTCTTGACACAATAAAAATTAATACTACTTTTGCCGCCGTTTTCAGACAGGGTCTGAGCAAAATAACAGCAAAATAACATTTATATATTTACTTTTTTTATTTTTTCAATTTTTATTTTTTAACTTTTTTCCGTTAAATCGTAAAACGATTTGCTAATTAAATTTGATTAAAATGAAAAAGTTCACAAACAACTCACGAGTCTTTGTAACCGTGGCGGTAATGGCGGTGATGCTGCTGTTACCAATGAAATCGAAAGCACAAACCAAAATGGATGGATTCTTTGACAACTCCTTCGACAATTTCGCCGACAGATCATTAACATGGGAGTACGTTGTTGTCAACCAAACATTCGGACAAAACACCGACACCCCACTCGGAACCGGATTGTTAATTATGACTATAGCAGGCGCTGGCTATGCTATTATAAAGAAAAAGGAGTATTGATTATGAAAAAACTCAGCATTATTTTAGTGGTCGTGTCAATGATTTTGACAATGACGCAATGCAAGAAAAATGTACAAGATATAGTCGCAACCGATGCGGGAACGATTTTTATCAGCCTTGACGTAAACAAAGGTAACAGAATCGATGTCAATACAGCCAACGGCGTGGTGACATTCAAAAGATATGATCAGCTGCATATAGTAAGCGAAGGAAAATATTGCGGCTTTGTTACAAAAGAAACTGATAACGGTAGCTTTACCGGAACAATAACAGAACCTGTGGTGGGTAAGCCTATGTACATATATTTCTTAGGAGTTCACAATAAGAATTATAGTACTATAGCCACTGGCGCCACATCATGTAATGTCGACATCACCGACCAAACCAACAATCTTCCGGTGATATCATGCGGAATGACAGATGTATATTCTTCAGGAATAACATCTTATGAGGTGATGCTTCTTAATAAATGCGCTTTGGTGAAGTTCAATGTCACCACATCAGCCGACAACGAAGCCACATGCCTTACAGGTTTGAAAAATGAGATGATTATCGATTTTACTACAAACACTTTCACTCCTGATACAGTTAAAGATGCTGTAATAAAACTTGCAAAAGGCTCGGGTGAGCGCTGGGCCATACTATTGCCAAATGCGGCTGAAAGCGCAGTAAAAACAGCGTATTCAGCCGATTACCGCTATGTCGGAACACGTTCGGCTTTAGGTGAAATACACAATAACGATTATATCACAACAGGTTATACGGTAACAGTCGGGACAGCAACAACAGCCAATCCTACATACGATGACGGGAAATTCTCGTTGAGCGCCGACAAACGTGTGACTTTCGCTAAAGGCAACGTACAGCATGTGTATGACGAAACCAAGGGACAGTGGATTTGGAAATTCGCTGAACATCAATATGATGTGCTTCATAACGAAAACGCCCAGAAATATGAAGGCGCTTGCGACCGCGACCGTTTCGGTTGGGGCACTGGCGATAAGCCTGATCTGATGTCTCACAGTAATTCAGATTATCCTCAATCAACTGATGATTATGCAGAATGGGGCAAGCATTTCACTGATTATTCATGGTTTGCTCCGAAATGTTTCGAATGGAAGTATTTGATGTTCCAGCGTCCGGCTTCAAAACTCAACGACGTTTACAACGCCCGCTATGCAAGAGCAAGAGTCAACGGAGTGAACGGAATCATCGTTTTCCCTGATGTTTACAATCATCCTTCCACTGTTGCATTGCCAACCAAGGCAAGCATTAATTACACAACTAATAATGACGGCTCTTTTTCAATAAATAATTACACTGAAGCCGACTGGAATGCCATGGAAGCGGCTGGCGCAGTGTTCTTGCCTGTGACTGGTTGTCGTGATTATAAAAGTGGAGCGTGGGGATTTGATGCCACGGCAGAAGAAGGTCATTACTGGTCACAGTGCGACCTCGGCGATCCGGATCATGCCTGCAATATGTATTTCTCGGATTATCGTGTATATGTCAAAGATAAAAACGACAAATACAAAGGTTACTCGGTCAGACTTGTTCACGAATAGTTAATAGTTGGTTAGTTATATGTTAGAAGGTAGGGGACTGTCGGTCCCTTATCTTTTTTTATAAAAAATAGTATTGATTGACAAAAATTTAGTAATTTTGTAGCTTGATTAATTCAGTTTTTAAAAATATAGCAAAATGAGTAGAATAGAAAAGATCCATGCCCGTCAGATCCTTGATTCACGCGGCAATCCGACAGTTGAAGTTGATGTTATCACCGAAGACGGTATCCTTGGCCGTGCAGCCGTTCCGTCAGGTGCTTCGACAGGTGTTCACGAGGCTGTTGAGCTTCGTGACGGCGACAAATCGAAATTCATGGGCAAGAGCGTTTATAAAGCTGTTGACCACGTCAACAACGAACTCGCAAAAGCCATTGAAGGTTATGAGGTTACAGACCAAAACGCCATCGACGCCAAGATGATTGAGCTCGACGGCACAAAGAATAAAGGCAACTTCGGCGCCAACGCCATCCTGGGCGTGTCGCTGGCTTGCGCAAAGGCAGGTGCTATCTACACCGACCAGCCACTGTACCGTTACATCGGCGGCGTCAGCGCAAACACATTGCCAATCCCTATGATGAACATCCTCAATGGTGGTTCACATGCCGATAACAGCGTTGATTTCCAGGAGTTTATGATTATGCCAGTGGGCGCTACATCATTCCATCAGGCCATCCAGATGGGCTCGGAAATCTTCCACAACCTGAAGAACGTTTTGAAAGCTGCCGGTTATTCGACCAACGTCGGTGACGAAGGCGGTTTCGCACCTAACCTCAAGTCGAACGACGAGGGTATCGAGGTGATTTTGAAAGCTATCGAAAAGGCTGGCTACCGTCCGGGTGAAGATGTGTTCATCGCTTTGGATGCTGCTTCATCAGAATATTATCTGCCAGAGGAGAAAGTTTATCATCTGCACAAATCAACAGGCGAGAAGCTCAACGCTAAGGAAATGGTTGAGTTCTGGAACAACTGGGTGAAGAAATATCCTATCATTTCTATCGAAGACGGCATGGCCGAGGACGACTGGGACGGCTGGAAGCTGATGACCGACACCATGGGCAACAAGATTCAGCTCGTGGGTGACGACCTCTTCGTGACCAACGTGGAGCGTCTGAAGATGGGTATCGACAAGAATGTCGCTAACTCAATCCTCGTGAAAGTCAACCAGATCGGTTCATTGACCGAGACTATCGCCGCTGTTAATTTGGCATATCGCAACCAATACACCGCCGTCATGAGCCACCGTTCAGGCGAGACTGAAGACACCACAATCGCCGACTTGGCAGTTGCATTGAACACTGGCGAGATCAAGACCGGTTCAGCTTCACGTACCGACCGTATCTGCAAGTACAACCAACTCATGCGTATTGAGGAGGAACTTGGCGATATGGCTTACTATCCTGGAAAGAACCACAAGTTCACGAAATAACAATTCGTCATTTCGACCGAAGCGTTAGCGTAGCGGAGAAATTTCCTTCAATCAAATGGGGATTTCTCCGTTTCGTTTCACTACAGTCGAAATGACGTCTAGAAGAAATATTCCTCTTTGAAATTTACAAAATACAATTGCTTCTGCGCTCTAGTCACCGCTGTGTAGAACCAACGTAAATCGCTGATTTGTAACGTTTCTCCTTCTGGAACGAAAGGCGCGTCGATAAACACCGACGGCCACTGTCCGCCTTGGGTTTTGTGGCATGTGAGGGCGTAGCCGAATTTAACCTGCAATGCGTTGAAATATGGGTTTTGACGCATTTCTTTGTATCGGTCGCGACGGTGTGGAATTTCCATATAATCTTCCTCAATAGCCTTGTACAGCCGGTCGGCTTCGTCTTGGGTGAGGGCAGGGGAGTCGCTGGTGAGCGTCTCCAACAGAATCTTCACCGAAAGATTGGGCTCGTCGGGGTAATCGGTCAGCTGAATCTCGACGTCGGCAAAGTGGAAACCGTACATCTCTTCGGTGTTGTTGATGCGCATCACCTCAATCATGTCGCCGTTGGCTATGAAACTGATTTTCTGGTCTTGGTCGGTCCAGTAGTAGTTGTTTTTCACCACCATCAGCTTGTCGCCTGTCGAAATTTCGCCTTCTTCCTGCAGGATTCTCGCTCTAATCGCCTGATTGTACATGTTGGCTCGCTTGTTGCTTCGGCAGATGATAACTGCATCGTTGGTGTTTTTGCCGTTGAAACCTTGCCATAATAATTCTTCAAACTCCTGAGGCTCAATGCGATGGACGTCGGGGAAGCCGGTGGTGGTGAAAAGTGGTAGCACCGGGTCGAAATGACGATTTGACAACAATTGCCTCAAACTAGTGGCATTCCACAAAATCCCCGATTCCTCTTCCTGTCGCATCACCTCGGTCAGCTCGTACGATGCCACGGTCAGGTTGAAGCTGTTTTTCAGCACATTAATGTCGTTGGCGGGGCTGTTTTCCAGTCCTACAGGCGGAAGCTGGGCATTGTCGCCTATCAGCAGCAAACGACAGTTTTCGCCGCTGAACACATAGTTGACAAGGTCGTCGAGCAACGACCGTCCGCTGCCGTAATCGTCCGATATCATTGAGCATTCGTCGACAATGAACAAGGTGTTTTTGGCTTTGTTCTGAGCGCGCACCATGCGCAGCGAGCCGTCGGCAAAAGCTTGAAAACGATAGATTTTTCGGTGAATAGTGGATGCTGTCTTGCCGGTATAGCCGCTCAGTACCTTCGCGGCTCGTCCGGTGGGCGCCATCAGTTGATATCGCATCCCTATCCGCGGCAAGGTGCGCACCAGTGTGGTGACCAGCGTGGTTTTGCCTGTTCCGGCATAGCCTTGCAAAAGATAGACCGGATTATGCTTCTGCGACAGCAGAAAAGCGGCCAGATGCACCAACACCACACGTTGCCCGTCGGTGGGCTCGAAGCCGAACGACTCCAGCAATACCTTATTTAACTCTTGTCTGGTCATGTTAAAATGGGTATCCTATACCGAAATTCCAGACAATGTCACTCCATTGCAGCTTGCTTATCCTCCAGCGGCTATCATCGGGGTATGCAGGGTCGCGCAAAGGCACGGCCCAGTCGAAACGAATCAGGAAGAAATCGAAGTCGAAGCGCAAGCCAAAGCCTGCGTCAACAGCCAGCTGTTTGTAGAATTTGTCGAATTTAAACTGTCCGCCATAGAACGATTCGTTGTTCGAAAGGGTCCAGATGTTACCGACATCGCTGAAAATGGCGCCTTTCATAAAAGCGTAGAGCGGGAAACGGTATTCCAAATTAAACTCCAACTGCAGGTCGCCGATGTGCTCGATGTCGTATCCGGTGTCGTTTACGAATTCACCAGGGCCTAACATACGATACTGCCAGCCGCGCATACCGTTGGTGCCGCCGGCGTAAAAGCTCTTTTCGAAAGGCAAATCCACCGAATTGCCGTAGGCCAAGCCTTGTCCGTACATCATTCTCAGCGCTATCACTTTTTCGGGAGTGAAATAGTGATATACACGGAAATCAAACTGATATCTGATGTACTGCGCATAGCGTATGCCTGCGATTTCGTGATAATTGTCGTTGGTGGTGATAAGAGGAGTGTTGTTGAACAGTGACAGCAGGTTGCCCGAAGTTTCGAAGTCGGCCTTGAAATAAAAGAAGTCGTGGTTGCTGTTGATGTTCTGGTTGTTGTAGATGAACGAATAGTTGAGACCGAAAATCAAGTGGTCGGTGTACATGTCTCTGATACGCTGATTGGTCTCCAAACTCATGATAAGCTCGAACAACTCGGTGGGCAGCACCTTGACGGTGTTGAGGTTGAGAGGGGTGAATATGTGCTCCACATGACTGCTGGCCTTCCAGTTGTAGCCGTATGTTCCTGTAATTATATACCTCGAGTAGAGAGGCCTGATTTGTCCGTTGAAGCCAGCCGAAAGTGTGGTTTTAGGTTGATATTCCAACACAAAACGGCTCAACGGTATCGGGCTGAGGAATCGAGGGAACAGTATGCTGGCGTCGATGCCGAATTCCTTGGTGTTGAACATACCCTCGTCTATGATGTAGTCTTCGACTTTTTGCGCCTGCACACCGCCTCGCAACGTTATCCTGAGCACCTCCGAACCCCTGAAAATATTGTTGTTGCGGTAAGAAATGCTTCCCAAAGCTCCGAGGTCGCCGCCCGAATTGGTGCCTTCAAGCTGAATGTTGTAGTGGTTGAGCTTGCCGCGTTGCAGAGCCACGTTGCAGTTGAGTAGTTTCACACTGTCGTTGCCGCCTGGCACGGTGTCGAAGCTGATGTTGCTTCGGCTGTACAGCTTCAGCCCACCCATAGCCCGATATGTCTGCGTCACCTTGCGATTGCTGTAATACTCGCCCGGATGCATCAGAATAACCTGATTAAAGGTCTTGAAGTTGATTTTCGGATTGCTCGAATAAACATAGTCGAAACGATATTCGGGGTACTTTTTGCTCAGCTTGAAAGTGAACGGCACGGTGTCGTTCATCTCGGTGTTGGGATTCTGAACATTGTAGTTGGGATTGACAAACACCTTATTAATAACGTACTTGTCGTGCTTGTCGCCGTCGATGCGCACCGTGATGTCGGCTTTGTTCTGACGCAGGTTGGTGTCGACCTCGAAAACGATGTAATCCTTGGTGAAGAAATAATAGCCGTTGTCGCGCAGATAACTGGTAATCAGGTCGCGCTGCTTGTCCATGGTAAAGGCGTTGTAGACGTCGCCCTCCTTGACAGGCATTTCGTTTTCAATCTCCATGATTTTGCTCAAGACAGCGGTGTCTTTCACCTTGTATCCGATGTTTCTGATGTGATAAGGCTTGGTCGGATTGATTGTGTAAACCACCTCGCTACGTTTGCGTTTTTCGATTTTTTGGGTGGTTACCTTCGACTTGAAATATCCGATATTGTTCAGATAATCTTCAATTTGATGCCTTGAGTCGATGGTGTTCTGATTGTTGTAGTAGGTGGGCTTGTGGCCGATGCTTCGGTTGACCCATTTGCCGAATCCGCTGGTTTTGTTGACGGTTTTGTAATAAACCCACACACGCGGCAGCCAGCCGTACAAATTTCTGTCGGGCTGTTGAGTGATGTAATAGGAGGCCTCCTTTGTCGAAATGTCGGTGCTTTCCTCGGAATCGATTACTACGTCGTTGGAAATCAATACTGTTTTGCCCTCCGGAACGTATTCCCTGATGGCGCAGCCCGACAGCACTAATGTTATCAGGATAATCAGTATTGATTTTATTGACCTCATTGTTCTATACCACTTCAGCTACTGTGAAATTGCTTCCTCCCACGAAAACCACGTCTTCGAAATGGGCGTTGTTGATGGCCGAGTTGTAGGCCTGTTGCACCGATTCATACACTGTGCCGTGCAAGCCTGCCTTGAAGGCTTTCTCGGCCAGAATGTTGGCGTCGAGGCCTCGAGGTATGTCGGCTTTGCAGAAATAATAGTCGGCATAGCGTGGCAATAGCTGCAGAATGCCGTCGATATCCTTGTCGTTGACGCAGCCGAGCACGAAATGTAACTTCCTGAATGTCATATCACTAAGTTGCATCACCACCTCTTTGACTCCGCCAACGTTGTGGCCTGTGTCGGCAATTACCAGCGGTTGGCGGCACAAAATCTGCCAGCGTCCCATCAGGTTGGTGTTTTTCACGACATTTTCAAGGCCGCTCACCAAATCCTTTCTGTCGATATTGAATTTATGGCTGAGCAAATCCAGAGCGCAAACGGCCGTGGCCAGATTCTTCTTCTGATAATAGCCGATAAGCGGAAATTCCACTCCCTCCAGATAAAGCTCGCTGTTTTTCCAGATGTCAAACTTCTGATAATCAAGCGATTCGATATGAACTTTGTCGCAATCAATTATCTGGTCGGCAAAATAGATCGGTGCGTTGCACTGCTTGGCTTTGTTGATGAACACGTCTTTTGTCTCTGGCTGAGTCTCACCAATTACCACAGGAGTGTTAGGCTTGATGATGCCTGCTTTCTCGGCGGCAATCTCCTCGAGCGTGTTGCCCAGCAGATGGACATGGTCGAGCGATATGTTTGTGATTATGCTGAGTTCAGGCATTATGATGTTGGTCGAGTCGAGACGTCCGCCCAATCCCACCTCGATGATGGCAATGTCGACCTTCTCCTTGGCGAAATAATCGAATGCCATGCCTGTGGCCATCTCGAAAAACGACAGCTGCATCTCTTCAAACTTGGCTTTGTTGTTGCCGATGAAGTCGATCACATTCTGTTCGGGTATCATCTCGCCGTTGATGCGGATGCGCTCGCGGAAGTCGCGCAGGTGAGGCGAGGTGTACAAACCGGTTTTGTAGCCGCATTCCTGGAAAACGGAGGCCAAAGTGTGCGACACAGTGCCTTTGCCGTTGGTGCCAGCCACGTGAACGGTTTTTATGCTTTTGTGGGGATTGCCAAGAAAATCAAGTAGTTCCGCGATGTTGCCGAGGTCGGGCTTGTAGGCCGACGCTCCGATTTTCTGATACATCGGGAATTTGTTAAACATCCAGTCGGTGGTCTCAGCGTAGTTCATTGTCTTATGATAAAGTTGTAAGTTATTGTTCCTCTTTGTAATTCGGCTGCTTTCGGATCGGGCGCAAAGACCGAGCTAAGCGCGGCGTTGACGGCGGTTTGTTGCATGCGAGTGTTGGCAATGTTGGTGCCTTTGCCCACCTGTGCGCGCTTTACACGTCCTTCACGGTCAACCCATATATCTACCACCACTATGCCTTCTTCCTCAACGTCTTTTTTGTCGGGAGATGTTAGGTGCTTAACACCTCTGCCACCCAAGCTGTACGACGGTCCGCCGCCGCTACCGCCTTGTCCTTCGTAGCTGTTGACATCCTTGTTGCCGTCGGGTTGGCCTTGGTCGCCAGGTGTCTGGGTGTTGCCTTCAGATGTCGGCTCCTGCTGATTTTTGACAGGCTTGAACAGCGCGCGCTGGTTCACCTTGGGCTCTTCCTTTTTGGGCTTTGGCTCTTCGATGGCCGGAGTTTCTTCGGTGTTCTGTGTAACAGTTTCTTCTTTCACCTGCTGCGGCTGAGGTTTCGGTGCTTCGGCCACCTTCTTGGGCTTTGGCTGTTGCTCGGCGCCCATGCCTTGGTTGTACATGCCCAGATTGACCTCAACGCCGGCCTCGCCAGGCAGCGGCAACGGAGTGGTAAGTGCCATGACAATGAGAAGCACCACCGCGACAACGTGTACAGTCACTGTGACAGCAATAGCAATGGTTCTATTTCGGTTTTCCCTCGTCATTTTTTAGATGATGTTGCCAGTAAAACCTTGTGGTTTTGGTGAGTGTCGTTGTTGATGTTGTTGACAGCGTCGATTACGTTGACCACATACTGCACCGGCACGTTTTTGTCGGAGCGCACCACAACAGTGCCTTCGCTGCTGTTGCCAGATTTGTTGAGCTCCAGCAATATTTCCGATTGCAGCTGATTTTCAGCCACTTTGCGCTCGCCAACAAAATAATCCATCTTCTCATTGATGTAGACAGTCACCGTTTGCTTGGCCATGGTGCGGCTGTTGCTTTGAGGCAGCAGCAGCTTGATGGCGTTAGGCGCCACAAGGGTGGAAGTCAGCATAAAGAAGATTAGCAGCAGGAACACGAGGTCGGACATCGACGACGAGTTGAAATCCACTCTTCTCTGATTTCTGCGTTTCAGTGCCATAAGCTCTTATTTTGCAGGTTCGTTCAAAACATCCATAAACTCAACGCTCTTCGACTCCAGCAGATTGACCACCTTGTCGATTTGCGCCACAAGTATGTTGTAGAAAATGAAGGCCAGAATACCGACAATCAGACCGCCCACAGTGGTTACCATTGCCTGGTAGATGCCCGTTGAGAGCAACTCGATGTCGATATTGTTGCCAGCCATTGACATGTCGTAAAATGCGCGAATCATACCGATAACGGTGCCCAAAAAGCCCAGCATAGGGCCAGCGCCGGAAATCATAGCCAGCAAAGCCACGCCTTTCTCAAGGTTGCTCACCTCGAGGTTGCCGACGTTTTCGATGGCTGTCTGTATGTCGTTCAATGGTTTGCCTATACGTGAAATTCCCTTTTCAATCATGCGTGAAAGCGGGGTAGAGGTGCGCTGACACAACACTTTGGCGTCGTTGAGCTTACCTTCTTTCATGTAGCCGCGAATGGATTCCATAAACATATTGTCGTTCTGAGCCGCACGGTTGATGGTGATGAAACGCTCAACAAAAATGTAGACGGCAATCACCGAGGCGATAGCCAAAATGAGCATAATCCAACCGCCCTGCACGGCCATGCTCCACAACGACATACGTAACTCTGTGGCTTCAGTAACATTCTCAACCACAGGCACTTGCAATAAAACATTTAATAAATTCATATGCTGTAATTTGTTTTGTCTATACTAAACACACGAAACACAAAAATATTATATTTTCGTGAATCTTTGAACAATTTTTTCGCTGTAAGTGCGTGACACCGGCACCGATTCCAAACCCGACTGGTTGAACTCGATGAAATAGCTGTCGTCTTCGTTGCGTATCAGCTTGATATTGTTAGTGTTGACTATGTATGTGCGGTGGCAGCGCATAAGCGGAGTGCCTGCCAAAGAGTCTTCGATGGCCTGTATTTTGTTGCGCAAAACAAAACTGCTGAAACCGTCCTTGTTATGATAGAACACATTGACATAGTTGCCCTCGGCCTTGATGTAATAAATGTCGGTGAGTTTGACGGTGAACTTCAAAGCACCTGTGTAATCACTGAAGTTGATGAGGTCGGGCACATTGTTGTCGGCCTGATTTTCGGCGTTCTTGAGTTTGGCTTTGTTGGCTGCATTGTTGGCCGAGTTGGCCTGGATGACACGGCGGGCTATGTTGAGCACACGGCGTGAATCAATGAGAGCGAAGCTCAAGTCGGTGACAATGAACGGGAAACCCAGAGCGATAGTGGTAATCAGTATGCTCTTGCCGATAATCAGACTGTGAGCATATCCTTCCACACCCATGATGTTGAGCGAAATGAACGAGTGAAACAGCCCGATAAGTGTAATTTCGGCCACATTCCATATTATATATATAGGGTAGGTGAAGCGAATCAGACGCTTTGATGTGTAGTACATCATTATCCTGCTCAGAATCAGGAAAATGGTTGAAAACAGTATGAACACCACGGTGTATATCAGCTTGCCCTCGTCAATAAGCGAGAACCATGTGGTTCGGGAGTTGGAAAGAGGGACGTATACCGACAGAAACGCTATCGCGAACAGCACTGAAATGGCTACCTGCACCACCATGTTGTTGGGGCTGATAAGATATTTTGGAAGCTTGTGTTTACTCATTGGCGTAATTTTTACGCTGCAAAGATATGCAATAAATAAATACGAACCGCAATTCGTCACAAATTTTCTTACTTTCGTCACAAAAAATCTTATTTCGTCACAATTTTATCAAAATTTCGTCACAAATAGGCTTTTTTCGTCACAAAAATCCGAATTTCGTCACAAAACACCATGGTTTGGTCACAAAAATTCATCAAGTGGGTCGGCTAAGGTATCTTTGCGACAGTTTTATTGAAAAAGAGTATAAACTTTTTAAACTTAATATAATGAAAATATCAGGAATTGGAAGTTCGCTTCCTAAGAAGGTGGTGACCAACGAAATGTTGAGTCAGATCTTGGACACTTCTGATGAATGGATCACCGAACGCACCGGTATCAAGGAGCGTAGAGTGCTGTCGTCGGAGTATGTTCTGGATCTTGCCGTGGATGCCGCACAAAAGGCATTGGCCGACGCCAACATGGATGCGAAAGATTTGGATTACATCATCTGCGCCAATGTGGTGAATGAGTATGTGACACCGGCTTTGAGCTGTATCATACTTGAGAAGATAGGCGCAAGATGCCCTTGCTTCGATCTTAATGGAGCATGCGTAGGTTTTATTTATGCCTGCGACATCGCTGAAGCTTATTATAAAATAGGTAAAGTTAAGAACGTTTTGGTGGTTTGCGCCGAAGCGCCGGCTCATATGCTCGACTGGCACGACCGTACCTGCGCCGTGTTGTTCGGAGCCGGAGCCGGAGCGGCAGTGCTCACACCAGGCGACAACATCATCAAGACTCGTTTCACCGGCTCACCGGGTTGGGACCGCTTGTATGAAATGCACGATTTGCAATGGTGTCCATACGATGAAAAAGGCACAACCAATCTGCCACTGGTCATGCACGGACAGGATGTGTTCAAATTCGCCACATCGACATGCGTGAGCGATTTGAAGGCTTTGTTCGAGGAAACAGGTATCAAGCCTGATGAAATCGACACCTATTTTATACATCAGGCCAACTTGAGAATTATCCGTTACATTCAGACCATGTTGCGTCAGCCGGCTGAAAAGTTCCCGACCAACATCCAGAAGTACGGTAACACTTCGTCGGCCAGCCTGCCGATTTTGCTTGACGAGATGAAACGCGAAGGCAAGGTGCACGATGGCGATATGCTGGCATTCAGCGCTTTCGGTGCAGGTCTTGTATCGGGTGCAATGTTAATGAAATGGTAAATTAGAAAAACAACAATAATGAAAAGAAGAGTAGTTATTACAGGAATGGGAGTTGTCTCCCCGGTGGGAAACAATATTGAGACATTCTGCAAAAATATTATGAACGGTGTTTGCGGCATCAACGTAATCACCAAATTTGAAACCTCCGACCTGGTGGCCAAGGTGGCCGCTGAGGTTAAGGATTTCGATCCGAACGCCGACGGACTGGAAACACCGTTTGTCCGCCGCAACGATAAATTCTCGGTCTACGCTATGGCAGCAGCCTGCCAGGCAATGAAAGGCAACGAGGAAGGTTGGGATCCTGACCGTCTTGGCGTTTACATCGGCTCGGGTATCGGCGGATTTGACACCATGCTGCGCGAGATGCACAAACTGGAGTTTGAAGGACCGCGCTGGGTGTCACCTCTGATGATCCCTACAATGATTTCCAACATGGCTTCGGGCAATGTGGCCATCCGTTTCAATGCTCACGGAGTGTGCATCCCGGTGGTGACAGCATGTGCCACCAGCACCAACGCCATTGGCGAGGCCTACCGTGCCATCAAGGACGGCTATGCCGACGGTATCATCGCCGGTGGTTCAGAGGCTCCTATCAACCGTCTGGCTATCGCCGGTTTCTCAAACTGCAAGGCTCTGACCAAGTCGGAGAATCCTAACGAGGCTTCACTGCCATTCGACGCTCGCCGTGGCGGTTTCGTCATCGCAGAGGGCGCAGGTGTGGTGCTTCTTGAGGAATTGGAACACGCCAAGCAGCGTGGCGCCACAATCTACGCCGAGGTTTGCGGATACGGCAACACCTGCGACGCACATCACGTCACAGCTCCGCATCCTGAAGGCACATATGCAGCCAAGGCTATCAAGATGGCTTTAGACGAAGCCGGATATAAACCTAAACAAGACAACCTCTACATCAATGCTCACGGCACAGGCACTTCGTTGAACGACGCTTCGGAGACTGAGGCTATCAAGAAGGCGCTGGGCGAGGAAGAAGCACGCAGAGCTCACATCAGCTCGACCAAGTCGATGATGGGTCACCTGCTGGGAGCAGCCGGCGCTGTGGAAATCATCGCATCGGTGTTGGCGTTGCGCAACGGCATGGTGCCGCCTACAATCAACCTAAATCAGCCTGACCCGGCTTGCGATCTCGACTACACACCTAACAAGGCTGTCAAGACCGACCTTACAATAGCTGTGTCGGAGTCGTTGGGCTTTGGCGGACATAACGGCGCTGTCGCCTTGAGGCTTGTTTAGCCATTAGCTGTTAGAATTTGTAACTTTATAAATTGAAAAGTATATGACAAGAGAAGAATTAAAAAACTACTTACCGCACCGCGAGCCTATGTTGCTCATCGACGAGATTGACATCGACGATCAGCATGTGGCACACTCAAAGTATCACGTCACTGGCGAAGAGTTTTTCCTGAAGGGTCATTTCCCTGGAAAACCTGTGGTCCCGGGCGTCATACTGTGCGAAATCATGGCTCAGTCGTGCGCTCTTCTGATGAAAGAAGACCTTCCTGGTAAGCTGACATTCTACACCGGCATCAACAACGTGCGTTTCAAGAACCAGGTGGTTCCGGGCGATACGATTGAAGTCGACGCCGTGCTGACAGCTCATCGCGCCAACATTTACTTCTGCGACGCCAAATTGAGCGTGGCCGGAAAACAGTGTGTCAGCGGTAGCTTGTCGTTCGCACTCGTTCCGAAACAAGAAAATTAATATTGATTTAATACAGATGAAAGAATTTCAAATAGTTGTATTGGCAAAACAGGTGCCCGACACAAAAAACGTGGGTAAGGACGCCATGAATGCCGACGGCACCATCAACCGCGCCGCCCTTCCGGCCATCTTTAACCCTGATGACATGAAGGCTTTGGAGATGGCTTTGGAGTGCCGCGACATTATTAAGAAGGAAAACAAGGTCGACGTGAAGGTTACCGTCATCACAATGGGACCTCCACGCGCTTCGGAAATCATCCGTGAGTCGATGTTCCGCGGTGCCGACGGCGGCATCGTGATCAGCGACAAGCGCTTCGCCGGTTCAGATACACTTGCCACATCATACGCTTTGGCAATGGCTATCAAGAAACTGGGTCATTACGACCTGGTGTTCACCGGACGTCAGGCTATTGACGGCGACACCGCACAGGTGGGACCTCAGACAGCCGAGAAGCTGGAAGTGCCACAGATTACATACGCCGACGAGATTATCGCTGCCACAACCGACAGCATCCGCCTAAAGAGAGTGCTTCAGAACGGTGTGGAGATAGTCGAGTCGAAGTTGCCGGTGCTGGTGACAGTGCACGGTAACGCCCAAAACTGCCGCTCACGCCACGCACATCTGGTCATCAGCAGAAAGAATGACGAAATCCCGATGTGGACAGCCGACGACATCAACCCCGACTTCGAGCGTTTGGGCATGAAAGGCTCACCAACCAAGGTGAAGAACATTGAGAATGTGGTTCTTGCAAAGAAAGAAAGCATTTCAATCAAAAGCGATGACGAGGGTATCCGCGGATTGGTGGAAGACCTCACGGCAGCGCACATTTTCTAGAATTTAAAGATTTAAAAATTTAACAATTAATATTAACAAGACTTAAAAATTATCGTTATGAATACAAAAGAAAAAATCACTGAAATCATTGTTAACAAACTGAATTGCGATCCTGCTAAAGTTACTGAAGACGCTGGCTTCGTCACCACATTGGGCGCCGACTCACTGGATATCGTCGAGTTGATCATGGACATCGAGCGCGAGTTCGAAATCACTATCCCGGACAACATGACAGAGAAGATCGTCACTGTGGGTGATGCCATTAAAGTTGTTGAAGAGATCCAAGCAAAATAACAATTGATGAATAACATTTTTGTATATTGTGAATTGAAAGACGACGGCAAGGTGGCCGACGTGAGCCTTGAGCTTTGTTCCAAGGCCCGCCATCTGGCCGACCGTATCAACGTTGAAGTTGAGGCTGTCGTCATTGGCAACAAGCTGAAAGGCGTTGAGCTCGAGCTGTTCAAGCATGGAGTGAACAACGTGTTCTGCCTTGAGGACCAGCGTCTGGCTTTCTATCAGACATTGCCTCATTTCAGCGTGATGACCAAACTCATCGAGCGCGAGAAGCCGTACAGCGTGCTCTTCGGAGCTACACCTGTGGGCCGCGACTTGGCTCCAAGAGTTGCGTCATATCTTCGTTGCGGTCTCACAGCCGATTGCACAGCTCTCGACATTGATGAGAACGGCAACCTGATGCAGATACGCCCGGCTTTCGGCGGTAACATCATCGCGACAATTCTTTGCCCTGATGTGCGTCCGCAGATGGCCACAGTGCGTGAAGGCGTCATGAAACAGGAAATCTTCGAGAGACAGGCTCATACAACAGTGACCAATCTGAGCGCCGCTGAATTTCTTGAGCCGGCCGACTTCGTCGTGAATATCATCGAGCGTAAGCTTGAGGAAAAGAGAATTGACATCAAGGGAGCTCCTATCATCGTATCGGGTGGTTACGGCATGGGTTCGAAAGAGAACTTCAAGCTGTTGCACGAACTCGCCGGCCTTCTGGGCGGTGAAGTCGGTGCCACACGTGCCGCTGTCGACGCTGGTTTCTGCGAGCCGGAGCGTCAGGTGGGCCAGACAGGCGTGACAGTGCGTCCGAAGGTCTACATCGCATGCGGCATCTCAGGCGCCGTGCAGCATCGTTCAGGCATGGAGCAGTCGGCTTTGATTATTTCAATCAACACCGATCCGCACGCTCCGCTGAATTCAATAGCCGACTACGTCATTACAGGCGATGCCGTGGATGTGGTGACTAAGATGATAAAGTATTGTAAATCAAATAATAAGAAGTAATGAATTTCTATCAAGATAATAAGAGCCTCGCTTTTTACCTCCGTCATCCTATGATGGCCGAGATTATCCGTCAGAAAGAAAATGACTTCGCCGACGCCGGCAAGGATGTGCTTGCTCCAAAGGACGTGGAAGATGCCATCGACAACTATGACAGAATTCTCGACATCGTGGGCGAGCTTTGCGGTGATGTGCTTGACGTCAACGCCGAGGCTGTTGATATTGAAGGTCCGAAGATCGTTGACAACGCCATCGTTTACGCCAAAGGTACACAGCAGAACCATGAGGCTATGCGTGACGCCGGATTGTACGGCATGTCGTTGCCACGTAAATACAACGGACTAAACTTCCCATACGTGCCATACGTGATGGCAGCCGAGATGGTGTCGCGCGCCGACGCAGGTTTCGCCAACATCTGGGGACTTCAGGACTGCGCCGAGACAATCTTGCGCTTTGCTGACGACTCAATCAAGGACGAGTTCCTGCCGCGTATCTACAAAGGCGACACTTGCTCGATGGACCTCACCGAGCCTGATGCAGGTTCCGACTTGCAGTCAGTGCAGCTGAAAGCCACTTTCGACGAGAAAGCCAATTGCTGGAGACTGAACGGTGTGAAGCGTTTCATCACCAATGGTGACGCCGACATCAAGCTGGTGCTTGCCCGTTCTGAAGAGGGTAGCACCGACGGCCGTGGCTTGTCGCTGTTCGTGTACGACAGAAAAGAGAAGGCTGTCACAGTGAGAAGAATTGAAAACAAGATGGGTATTCACGGTTCGCCGACAGCTGAGCTGGTGTTCAACAACGCACCTGCCAAACTCGTGGGTGACCGTAAGATGGGTCTTATCAAATACGTTATGTCGCTGATGAACGGCGCACGTCTGGGCGTAGGCGCTCAGTCGGTGGGCTTGTCGGAAGCAGCAGTGCGCGACGCCGAAGAATATGCCGATCAGCGTGAGCAGTTTGGCAAAAAAATCAAGGAGTTCGTGGCAGTGCAGGATATTCTCGACATGATGCATTGCAAGACCGATGCTTCACGTTCGCTGCTTTACGAAACAGCACGTTACGTTGAAACCAACAAGAAAGTTGCCGACATGCTGACACCACTGGTGAAGATGTTCGCCAGCGAATGGGCCAACCAGAATGCCTTCGACGACATCCAGATTCACGGCGGCTCAGGCTTCATGAAGGAATACAAATGCGAGCGCTTGTACCGCGACGCACGTATCCTTACCATTTACGAGGGTACATCACAGTTGCAGGTGGTCGCAGCAGCCCGCTTCCTCGGAAACGGCGCCTATCTGAAGTACATTGCCGACCTCGACAACTTCGAGTATGCTGAAGAGTTGCTGCCATTACGCGACAAACTTCGCGCCATGACAGAAAAGTATAAGGAAATATTTGACCTTTCGGGCAACGCCGAGACACATCACCGCCGTTTGGTGGAGGCTGTCGGATACATCATCATGGGTTATCTGATGCTTCAGGACACCACACGCTGCGCTGATTTCAGAAAATCGTGCGAGAATATTATCAAGTTAGGTCAGGGAGAAATTGCAAAAACTTACGAATATGTTAAAGAATAGAGTAGCTATAGTTACCGGTGCCGCACGTGGCATCGGCAAAGCCATCGCCAAGCGTTTCGCTATGGAAGGCTGCAATATCGCAATCACCGATATCAATGAGGATAACATCAACGCCACAGTGGCAGAGCTCAGCCAGCTCGGCACCAAAGTGAAAGGTTATGTTTCGAACGCCGCCAAGTTTGACGACGTCGAAGCTACCGTGGCCAAGATCGCTGAAGATTTCGGCCGTATCGATATCCTTGTGAACAACGCAGGTATCACCAAGGACGGTTTGATGCTTCGCATGACAGAAGATCAGTGGGATGCAGTGTTGACAGTGAACCTGAAGTCGGCATTCAACTACATTCACGCTGTGTTGCCAATCATGGCACGCCAGAGAGGCGGCAGCATCATCAATATGGCCAGCGTAGTCGGCGTGAGCGGCAATGCAGGCCAGGCCAACTATTCGGCTTCGAAGGCAGGCTTGATCGGTCTTGCAAAATCAATCGCCAAGGAAATGGGCAGCCGCGGCATTCGCGCCAACTGCATAGCTCCTGGTTTCATTGAGAGCGACATGACCAAGGCTCTTCCTGAAGAAGTGAGAAAAGACTGGGCAACAAAGATTCCGTTGCGCCGTGGCGGCACACCGGACGATGTTGCTAACGTAGCATTGTTCTTAGCATCCGACCTTTCCAGCTATGTCACCGGCCAGGTGATTAACTGCTGCGGCGGAATGCAATGTTAATAATATGTTGAAAACGGGAAGCGGCTCGCAATTTTTGCGAGCCGCTTTTATTTAGGTTGTACTAAAAACAATTCGGGTAATAGATTTTCCCTGACGAAGAGTCGGACGGCGCGCCGGTAACCGAGTGTAATACATTGATTTCGTTGCGGTTGCGCAGAAGTCCGAGCAGCGCGAACACCAAGGCCTCTTTGTAGTCGATGATGTCGTCGGAAGGCACGACGACGCGGTGGTGGGTGTGCGCCTGAATGCGTTCAACGAGGTATTTGTTTTTCGCGCCGCCGCCGGTTATCAACATCTGTAGAGACGCGCCATGGCACGTCTCTACATCGGCAATCGATGTCGCAATTTGCACGGCAATATGTTCCACAAAGGTCGCCATCATATCCGCCACATCGTCGCGTTTTTCCAGCAAAGGTTTGATGTTTTTCTCAAAAAATTCACGTCCCAGTGATTTGGGATATTTTTGTGAATAGAAAGGATGGTTGTTCAAGGTGGTTAGCAGTTGGTTGTCAACGGTGCCGGAACGGGCAATCAATCCGTCACGATCATATTGTAGTGACGATGCGCGCATCGTCTCTACACGTGATGCCAAATAATTCAACGCCTGATTTGCAATGCAGATATCGTACGCAATGCGTTGACCGTCAACGTCGTACGAAACGTTGGCTATGCCACCGATGTTGAGGCAGATAGGGTAGTCGGCAAACAATAATTTATCACCAATCGGCACCAGCGGCGCCCCTTGACCTCCTTTTAGAACATCTTCAGTGCGGAAATCGTTGATGACTGTGACGCCGCATTCGTCGGCAAGCGCTTGACCGTCGCCGATTTGAAGTGTGTAGTGCTCCTGCGGACGATGAAAGATTGTGTGGCCGTGCGAGGCGACGATTTCGGGATGCAGATTGTATTTGTCGATAAACTGTCTGGTGGTTTTGCCCAACAATGCACCATATTTATAATCAATATCTTTCAATTGATTTTGGTCGTAATAAAACGCATCGGCCAGATTTTTGCGCCATGTTTCGTCGTAATCAACGTTGTCTTTGGCGACAATTTCGAAATGCCATTTGCCGTCGTTCCAAAAGTCGACATCAACCAAGTCGATGCCGTCGAGCGACGAGCCCGACATCAAGCCGATTATGTTGGTTTTACTAATCATTACAATGAATCGATAGTTTTGTTGAGGTGTACGCTGTTGGAACCTTTCACGAGGATGTCAAAGCCTGAAACAGGATGCTTCTGCAAATGCTGAATTAACTTTTCAACATCAGAGAATACTAAGTACTCCGAGTACTTAGTATTCTTTATAGCATTTCCAAATTCCTCTCCGACAAGATAAACTTTCTTGAAACCGCACTCGCTCAGAAGATGCAAAATGTTCTTATGCTCCTGCTGCGATTCTTCACCCAGTTCACGCATATCGCCGAGAATAAGCAGATTGTCGTCTTTGCAGATGTTTCTGAAGTTTTTGATGGCGTGGCTCATGCTGGTTGGGTTGGCGTTGTAAGCGTCCATAATCACACGGTTTCGACCGGTTTCAACAACTTGCGAGCGGTTGTTGGTAGGGCAGTAGCTTGACAAAGCCTCGACTATGTCGTTGGCGGCGACTTTGAAATATGTTCCTATGCAAATCGCTGCCATCACATTTTCAAAGTTGTAATCGCCAACAAGTTGAGTGTCAATCTTGTGGCCGTTCCATTCCACCGATAGATATGGGTTGGCCGAGAGCATCTTGCCTTGGATGTCGGCATCGTGGCCAGTGCCGTATGTCACCTTATTAATATTGTTGGCAAGGCCCATCAATAGCTCGTTGTCTTTGTTAACAAACAATAATCCGTTGTGAGCCGCGATATATTGGTACATCTCGTTTTTGGTCTTGATGACGCCTTCATAGCCTCCGAAATCACGCAGATGAGCGCGTCCGATATTGGTAATCATGCCGAAATTGGGCTCGCCCAGATTGGTTAATTCATCAATATCGCCCGGATGGCTGGCACCCATTTCAACCACCGCCATTTCAGTGCCGGGTTTGATTCTCAACAATGTGAGCGGCACTCCGAGCTGGTTGTTGAAGTTGCCTTGGGTGAATATGATATTGTATTTCTTGGCTAAAACTGCAGAAACGAGCTCTTTTGTGGTGGTCTTGCCATTGGTTCCGGTGATTCCAATGATGGGCAATCCAAGTTTCTCTCTGTGATATTTTGCCAGCTCCTGCAAGGCTTTCAGGCTATCTTCGACGACAAATAATCTGTCGTGCCTGGGAAGATTCTGCCTGTCGGCTATCACGCATGCCGCGACGCCTTCTTCGGCCACCTTCAATGCAAAGTCGTTGCCGTCGAAATGTCCGCCTTTCAATGCCACGAAAACACAGCCTGGCGTGATGGTGCGGCTGTCGGTGGTTACTGTGTAAGCCTGTGAGTAGAGCCGGTAAATATTTTCAATCTCGTTCATGTCGGTTTTTTATAAAAAAAGCCGTCAGTTGTGACGGCTTGATTATTTTTGCTTGATGTTTTATTTCGCTTGAGCCGCGCCTATCATGTTCATGGCGCATCTGAAACCTATTGTCGATGAGCTCTGGTCTTCTTCAAGATAGCGGCGTGTTGAAGGGCTCAGGTAGTATGGACCGTCGGCCCATGAGCCACCTTTGTACACGCGTGAGTGATCGGAGATAAGGGTGGTCTTGCCGTAATCGTACATCTGCTTGGTGTAGTCGGTGTTGTTGTCCTTGTTGTTCCAATCGTTTTGAATTGTTGACATGTAGTCGCCGTCTTTGTAGTTGAGATTTTCGGCATTGCCACGATAAGGGTTCTGGTCGTTGAAGTCTTCAAACGATAGCGGACGGTAGACATCGAGCACCCATTCCGAAACGTTGCCGGCCATGTTGTAGAGACCGAAATCGTTTGGCCAATATGATGTTACAGGAGCCGGGAATGTGGCGCCGTCGTTGAGGCTGCCAGCCACACCCATGTAGTCGCCTTTGCCTCTCTTGAAGTTGGCAACGAACTTGCCTGTGTAGTCTTTGTTGCTGCTGCGCAGGTTGTCGGTGTCCCAAGGATATGAGCGGCGTTCTGTGATGCGCTCGTTGGAGCTGTTGCCTATCAGACCGAGTGCCGCATATTCCCATTCAGCTTCGGTGGGCAGGCGGTACTTAGGAAGAAGGATGCCGTCTTCCATTCTCACGCTGCGCTCGCCGGTCAGGCTCTTCGGGTTAGGATCTTCAATGCCTTTGAGCACTATGCCTGTGTAAGAACCGTCGAGGTAACCGTCGGTGGTGAAGTGGTTATCCTTGTCTTGATTAGGATCGAATTCGAGAATGCCGGCCTCGATGAGCAACATTTCGTTGACACGGTCGGAACGCCACAAAGCGTAATCGTTGGCCTGAAGCCATGACACACCAACTACAGGGTAGTCGCGATAAGCCGGGTGACGGAAATAAATCTCAACCATTGGCTCGTTGTACGACATGCTGTTGCGCCATACAAGAGTGTCTGGAAGAGCGCGGTTGATCATCTCGGGATAATCGCTTCCGTAGATGCGGTTCAACCAATAGATGTATTCAAGATAATCGAGGTTGCTCACCTCTGTCTGATCCATATAGAATGATGAAACTGTGACCTGACGAGGGGTGTTGTCCCATTCTGAATAGACGTTTTCCTGTGTGGCACCCATGGTGAATGTGCCGCCTTCAATAGCTACCAAACCCGGACCGGCTTGCTGATCGCGCGACTGGGTTACGTAAAAACCGCCATAGTTAGGATCGTTGTAATTCCATCCGGTTGAGTTAGATTTGCCTGCTTTTGACTTCTTTGAACCGCATGAAACCATCAGGATACCGCAACAAAAAACTGCCAGAATAGTACTAAAAATGAATCTTTTACGCATTGTTGTTTGTGTTTTTATTTCCATTTATTAACTGCAAATCATTTTAAATATTGTATAAAAATAAAAAATGATTGTTAAGCTCAAAATTTGAGTTGCAATATTACGACTTTTTTCGGTTGAAATGACGCTTTTTTTCATTTTTTTTGATTTTGTTTTTAGCAATAATATTTGTAAAGAAACGTTAGCATTTTGAAATATTTCGTATCTTTGCAGGCTATATTCGAAAACATGATGAATTTTACAAAATATAAGAGCATAATCATTGGGCTTTTCCTGGTGTTTCTGTGTGCGGCTTCGGCCTGGGCAAGCGACTCGGTGCTGAGCAGCGGCACATGGTACAAACTGTCGATTTCCGAAAGCGGCATGTATAAACTGACATATTCCGATTTGGAGGAGATGGGTATTGACGTGAGTCACGTCGATCCGCGTAATATCAGACTGTATCACAACGGAGGAGGATTGCTGCCGAAAATCAACAAAACTCCGTGCCCCGACGATTTAGTGGAAATTCCGGTTTTTGTTTCGGGCGAAAACGACGGAGTGTTCAACCAGAACGACTATATAGTTTTCTACGCGCGCGGGCCCGTGGTGTGGAAATATTACATCGCACGTCAGTTTTATTCGCATGTCAAAAATCCGTATTCCGACTATTCGTACGTGTTTCTGACCGTAGCTGATGCTCCGGGAAAGCGTATTCAGACGGCTGAAGTCCCGCAGACACTTGCGGCTACGGTTGTCGACGAGTTTGTCGACCTTAAGGTTAAAGACGAGGATGTGATAAACATCAACAATATGGGAACCACTTGGTTTTTCGATCCGTTTGATGTGACCACCCAGCGCGATTATGAATTTCAGTTCCACAACCTAATCAAAACCAAGCAATCGAGGATGCGCGCTTCGATGGCATCCAGAAACATCAACAACGCCACCTTTACTTTCAGCATAGACAATCATGTGCTGTACACACGCTCGTTTAATGCTCATACCGACAATATTTACGCCAGATCCGACACTTTGGCTTTCGCTTATTTTGTTCCAACCAGCGACAATGTAAGCGTAAAAGTGAGATATATCAAAAACGAAGCTTCGTCGGTGGGTTGGCTCGACTACATCGAGTTTAACGGATGGTGCAGCCTGATGATGAACGGCGATGTGATGTCGTTTAGAAATCCTAACGTGAGCGACAGCTTGAAAGTGTATGAGTATCAACTTGGTAACGCTTCAAGTGCCTTGCAGGTGTGGAATGTCACCAATCCGACTGAGCCTAAGATTATGAATGGCACACTGTCGGGGTCGAAGTATTCTTTCAAGGTGCATGGCAACATCGACAACGAGTTCGTGGCATTCAACGGCAATAGCTTTAAAAGCGCCACATTCGTGGGTGCGGTTGCCAATCAGAATCTGCACGCCAAGCGTGATATCGATTACCTCATCCTGACACATCCCAGATTTCAATCGCAAGCCGAGCGTTTGAAGGACATACATTCACGTTTGGACGACCTCGTAATTGACATTGTGCAGCCTGAGTATATCTATAACGAGTTCTCGTGCGGCGCTCAGGATATCGCGGCTATCCGTAATTTTATCAAGATGTTGTACAAGGATAGCAGCGAGGAGCATCGTTTGAAATATGTGCTTTTGCTTGGCGACGCTTCGTATGCCTACAAGAATCCTGAGGTTTGCTTGATGCCATCGTGGGAGTCGACAAATGCCTGTACTTTAAGTTCGATTGTCACCGATGACTTCTATGTCTGCATGGACGATGACGACGGCTATATGGAGGGCTCGAGCTCTGTGATTGACCTGGCCATTGGACGTATGCCTGTGGCAACCGAAGAGGAAGCCTCAGATGTTATCGACAAGATTGAATCGTATATTTCGGGTGATGCCGATGTGATGGACACATGGCGCAACACCGTGACTTTGATGTGCGACGACTCCAACTACGGCGAGTTTATTCAGAATATGGAACTTATAGCCGACTCGTTGCCGATTTATGGCGCCGATGTCGTGGTTGATAAGATTTATCTGGATGCATACAATCAGGTGGCTACAGCCAGCGGTCAGCGCTGTCCCGAGTTTAACGAAGCTGTAAACAACCGCATGGATAAGGGCACATTGGTTATAGCTTACAACGGTCACGGAGGCGAAATCGGCTTGGGTGACGAGAGAATACTCACAATGCAGGACATCAACTCGTGGACCAATGAGAAAAAACTGCCGCTGTTTGTTACCGCGACATGTGAATTCAGCCGTCACGACGACCATACCCGCAAATCGGCGGGCGAGACGGTGTATACCAGCAAAAGAGGCGGTGCCATCGCAATGATAACAACGGCGCGTGTCACAGGGCAGAGTAGGGCAATACTGTTGAGAATGTTCCGCAACATGTTCAAGATGTACGATGGTGAGTATTCCCGATTCGGCGATATCTTCTTGCTTGGAAAGCAGAGCACCAATATATATACTAAGGTGTTTGTGTTGTTCGGCGATCCAGCTTTGCGTCTGGCATATCCTAAAAACAATGTGGTGCTCACCAAGATCAACGGCAAGCCGCTTTCGCTTGTCAACGACACTCTGAAAGCATTGAGCAATGTCGCTCTGCACGGCGAGGTTAGAGACAATTTCGGCGAGGTGATGACCGATTTCAACGGCATATTAAATGTGACTGTTTACGACAAGGAGAATGTTTACCAGACCAAGGGCGACGAAACCAGCCCTGTGATGACGTTCAATCTGCGCAACAGCATGCTGTTTAATGGCAAGACAGCGGTTGAGAACGGACAGTTTGACATCAGTTTTATGATGCCGAAAGATATCAATTTCAGCTACGGAAAAGGTTTAATCAGTTTCTATGCAACTGATTATGAGACAGATGCCAATGGCTCGTTTTCAAATATTGTGATCGGCGGATTCAATGAAACGGCAATACCCGACGTAGATGGCCCTGAAGCCAGAATTTTCATTGATGACACATTGTTTGTCAATGGCGGTATCACCAACGAAAATCCGATATTTTACGCTTTTGTGCGCGACGAGAACGGCATCAATATGACCGGAGCCGGCATCGGACACGACATTACCGCCACCGTAAGCGGAGCCACCAACAAATACTACGACCTAAACTCGTATTACGAAACGCCTGTCAGCGCCGATGATTACGGCACCATAGCTTATCGCATGTACGGGCTCAACGAGGGCGAGCATCACCTGACATTCAGAGTGTGGGATATTTACAACAATTCCACAACTGTGTCGATTGACTTTACAGTGATCAAGAGCAACAACCTGACGGTGCAGAAGGCTTACAATTCGCCTAATCCGATGACATCGTTCACCAATTTCTATTTCGAGCATAATCAGAAAGAGGAAATGGACATTACGATTGATATTTTCAATGTCAGCGGACAGCGTGTGAAGACCATCAGAGAAAGCCGATTCGGCACTGGAACTCGCACTGAACCAATCTATTGGGACGGCACTTCCGACTCGGGTCAGCCGTTGCAAGCTGGAGTATATATTTATAATGTGTCGGTGACAACCTCCAAAAACGAGAAATCGACCGGATGGTCGAAGCTGGTGCTGACACAATAATCGTTTTATTTGAAATAAAGAACACAATAATAAAATCAAACATCCGTTATTAAGAAAAATTTGGTATGATGAAAAAATCAGTTTTAGTTTTGATGGGTCTTATGATGATGGGTTTCATCGCAAAGGCGCAAGATGATTACAATGTGATAAGCACAGCGGTGCCTTCAATGATTATTGCACCTGACGCGCGCTCGGCCGGTATGGGTGATATAGGTGTGTCAACATCGCCAGACGTGTATTCAATGCATTGGAACTCAGCTAAATACGCTTTTATTGAGGATGATTTCAGTATCGGTTTGGCATATACTCCATGGTTGAGAAAGCTTGTTCCTGACATGAATATCGCATATTTGGCAGCAGCAAAGCGTATGAGCCCGAGATCGACAATCGCGGCTTCGTTGCGTTACTTCAATCTTGGTGATATCAACTTCCGCGGCACCAACAACGAAGATTTGGGTACATACAGACCTAATGAATTTGCCATTGATGTCTGTTATTCACGTAAACTCGGTGACTACTTCTCAGCAGCTGTGGCCGGAAGATTCATTTATTCGGATATTACTCAAGGACAGGGCAACTATACCACACCGGCATGGTCGGTGGCGGCCGATGTCTCGGTTTACTATCAGAGACCAGTCAACCTTGGCAACATAGACGGCGATTTTTCGTGGGGTGTGTCTATCACCAACATGGGTAGCAAAATGAGCTATAGCAACGCTAACTCACGCACTGATTTCATTCCGACCAACCTGCGTTTGGGCCCGTCACTGAAATTGAATATCGATGAATTCAACTCATTGGCATTTGCTGTTGATTTCAACAAATTGCTTGTCCCGACTCCTGATCCGGCCGACAGCACACACGCATGGCAGGATTACTCGATGATTGAGGGAATGATTAAATCATTCTACGAGGCTCCGGGCGGATTCAGCGAAAAAATGAAGGAAATCACAATAGGCATCGGTGCTGAATATTGGTACAACAACGTGTTCGCAGTGCGCGCTGGTTTCTTCCATGAGTCGAAGATGAAGGGTAACCGCCGTTACTTGACATTCGGCGCCGGCTTGCGTTACAACGTGTTTGCAATCGATGTTTCATACCTTGTGCCGGTCAATAACACCGCAACTTCGGGCACCAATCCGTTGGAGGGAACATTGCGATTCAACCTCGCATTCAACATCAATAAATGGGGCAGCAACACGAAATTGGAGCGAGTTGATTGATTTCGGATAAAATAATCATAAAAATACTAATAAAAGAGAGATGATGATGAAAACGTCGTCTCTCTTTTGTTTTATTGTGCATTGGGCGAATTCCTAAAAAATTTTAGTTAAAATTTATTAAGAAATAAAAAACATAGAAACTTGGTTTGGCGCTCTCTAAACCAATGATATTCAATGTTATATGCTCGGTTGTAAAGATTAGTCGCTTTTCATACGACTAATTCTTGGGGTCGGACGTAATTTTGCTTTCGAAATTTAACATCAAACGAAGCAACAATGAAAAAATCGAGATTTAACATTGAAGCCTTTTTGTTGACTATGATAATGACGGCGGGTTGGCTGATGCCGATGCCGATGATGGCGCAAGGAGGCAGGACTGATGGATTCATCAGCGAATTGGAAATGATTGAAACACGTGACAACAACTGGCTGAGCTGTGTTATTCTAAATGACAATTTCGGAGCTCCGCTTGGCAGCGGGATTTGGGTGATGGCGGCAGCCGGTGCGGCTTATGGCATAGTCAAACGCCGTCGAGGCTTTGGAAGCAAGCATTTTGGGGTGCTGCTGTTGACACCTTTATTAATGCTAGGCCTTACGCAATGCAAGAAAAGCGCGGTGCAGCCAAGTGGCTATCCAAGCGTGGCTATCAAGCTTGAAATTCCTAATAATTCAAAGACAGACGTTAATGTTTTGACGGGAGCTGTCAACTTTGAGGACGGCGATGAAGTGCTGGTGGCCAACAATGGAGTTTATGTTGGCACCTTAACATATGGCAACGGCTCGTTTTCGGGCAATATTTCCGCATCAAACACCAGCGATTATTTGCATTTCTATCATATCGCTAATAGAAAGATATCAAATTTGAATGCCGGATCAACTAGCAGTCTGAATTTTGATATTAAAGACCAGATTCTGAAGCCGGCTGTGGTGTCGTACGGGCATTCCACAGAGTTGTATCACGGAGCGGGTACGTATAACGCTGTCTTGATGAATAAATGCGCTCTTGTGAAGTTTAATGTCACCACATCGTCCAGATCGTGCGCCACTGTAATAAAGAATATGAATAATTCTGTAACGATAAATCTTGCCAAAAAAGATGCTGATGATGCATTTTCATACAGTGTTAAAAACTATGGCGGCATATCAATGGCGCCTGGCAGTGGAGAGAGATGGGTGACCTTGCTCCCGCAGGCGGCAGTTTCGACAGGTAGCGCCAGCTCGGTTATGTCGGGCCGATATCGAGGAACTCGTCCGGCCATACCGGCTATCAACGCCGACGATCATCTCGCCGAGGGCATTGATATCGTGGCGCAGAATGAATTTAAACCGGAAGGTGCCCAAGGAGGTTTGTTTACAATTGACAGCGAGGGGCATCAGGTGTATTTCGGATGCGGCAATTTTATGACCATGCACTTGTCGAATATGTGGAATTTTCAGACCAATCCATATATAATCACGGTGAATGCAGACCGTACCGTAGCGACTAATTCAACTGACATGTCGACGCTTACAATTTATGGATGGGGCACATCGGGGTTTGACGACGGAGCGACTGCTTACCAGGCAGGGAGCACTTCAAGCACTAACAGTCACTACAATCCATATGGCTCGTTGTCAACCAATTTGTATGATGGCAACGGAAGAGCCGACTGGGGATACAATATGAATCAGGTGGCAGGGTGGAATTATAAGCAGTGGCGCACACTTACGGCTGACGAATGGGAATATATATTCACTCAGAGAGAGGATGCCGATCAAAAATACTCGTACGCCACCATACAAAATATGCCAGGATTACTGTTGATGTCAGACAACTGGGTGAAGCCGTCTTCGGTGGAGTTTACACCTGGTGTTACTGATAATTTTACAACCAATGTTTATGATAAATCTAAGTGGACTGCAATGAGAGATGCAGGCGCAGTGTTTTTGCCATGTGAGGGATATCGTGAAGGGTGCAATATAGTGCAGGTGAAAAATAAAGCTTATTATTGGTCGAGCTCGCGCTGCGACGATGATAATGCTTATGCTGTGCAAATTGATGCGGAGTCGGGCTTTGCAGCTAAAGTTGCAATACCGCGAAGCAGAGGCGTCTGTGTTCGTCTGGTAGTCGACTGATACTAGTTCTTAATGAGTCGGGAGGCTCTGGTTTGTAATCCGTTGATTCGGATTACGTAAACGCTATCGGGGAGGTCGCTGCAGTCGAGGTCGACAGAGTCGACGTCAGAATCGAAAGTCAGTTTCTTTACTGGTTGTCCAAGAATATTACTGATGATGATGTCGCGAATGTTTTGACCTTCGATATGCAGCAACCCGGTGGTCGGATTGGGGTATAACACGGCCGTCTGGCTTGTCACTTCGTTTATGCCGATGATGTTGCCGACGCTGATAAAACTCTCGTGGCGGAAGTGATTTTGCTTGGTTGCCACCACTTTGACAACGGTGCCTTCAGCCAGAGGCATCGGGAAACGCAAAGTCATTGGATTGCCGTTTGATTTGCGACGTGCAATCAGATTGCCGTCGACTGACAAAGCCACCATAGCACCCTCGTCGGCTGTGATGTCGATTTGCATGGAACCTGTCGGTACCGATGACTGGTGCTGAACGGTGAGATGTCGAGGAACTTCGGTATACAGCTGCAGATAAGCGTCGCCGAAGTAATGAAACAGATTGTTGGTGAGCGTTTTGAGATAGCTGTTTGAGGGGAACGACGACTGATGCAGAAAATACTTTCCGTAGGCATTGGCGAATGCCGGATACTTGAAATCGATTTCCGAGCTGCCGTAAGATGGCATGAAGTCGGGGAAGAGATAGTCGAACCATCCCCAGACATAGGTGTCGTTGACATAGGAATACGACAATTGTGACGCCGCGATAACGCCTACGGCGCCTTGCGGTATGCGCATGAAACGCTCGGCCATGCAGTCGTTGGCTCCGTTGCCGAAGCTGAAATCGCCTGTCTGGCAGTTGGCCGACATCACAAAAGTGAGAAGGTCGTTCTCGAGCTGGTCGATGTAGCTGTTGTTGTAATAAGGCTCTCCCCATGTTTGGAATGTGCCGTGATCGCGGTGCACAAGCAGGAAAGTGCCGTCTTCCAGAGCGTTTGTGACATGGCTCGCTGTGGCACTCCAATCGGTGATGTGCGACATGGTGGCGGGGATGTAGCCCAAGCCTTCAGGGCCGAAACAAGCCAACACCTGTTCGGTTTTCTGCGCGTCAGACCATAACGAATCGGGTGTGCCTTGATGTATGGCGTTGAGGTGCACGGTTTCGCGACCGTTGGCTTCAAAATAGCCGGCTATTATCTCCGAACACAGTTGGAACCAGCGTTTGAGTTGGTATCCCATGGCTGTGGTGGGGTGGTGGTAGTAATCGGTGTCGGTGTAGGGCTCGCGCTCGTAACGCAATGTCTTTTGCACCATGAGGGCGGCCTGGTCGGCATCGGCAGCCGGGATGCGAGCTATAACCATGTCGGGCAGCCCGTCGTTGTTGAAATCGACAAGACGGTTGTCGGCCATATACGGCTCGAAGTTGTGTCCTTCGGGATGGTCTTCGAGAGCGTAGGATGTGATGCCGTCGGCTGGATCAGTGGCATAATCGCCCAGTAGCAGCACGGCATCCGGCACAGGGCTCCATTCTTCGTAGGCGTAGCGCAGGAACGCCTTCAGTGTGTCGGGATGGTTGGCTCCGACGTTTTGTATCGACACAACTTTGGTGCGAAGGCCTTGTGTTTCGCGGAAAATGCGCAAGGTGTCGGCCCAAGCCTTGATGTCTTCGTTGTCGGGGGTGATAATCAGGTAGTTGCAGCCGTTGCGACGGTCGGCGTCAATGAGCTCTTCATCGTAAGGCGACGTAAAGAATTCGGGATTGACGACCAGGGCACTGAAAAGTGGAGATGCCACAGGGCAGCTTTCGGATGCATCCGTCTGGCTGTAGCTGCAGGATACTTCAATATTGTCAAGAGTGCGCAACTGACGGCGTACCGGATTATATTGCTCAAGCGCTATGCTGACCAAGACCAGGTCGAAGTCGCGATAGGGGAGACGCTCGGTAGTGATGATGTCGGCCGGGTAGAAGGCATCGGTTGAGTATATAGCGGAGTCTTCCGACGCTTGACGGTCGAAAGGGTCGAGGTCGTGCGATATCTGATATGCCGGCGCAATGTATGCGTTGTCGGTGATGCGTTCCGACTTTGAATTGATTGTTAGACGAAACTCGGCGTCTTTGGGAATAGCTATGTATTTTGATACGGTGCTGATGTTGGGGGCGCCTTGGTCGGCCGGAATGAATGCAGAGGTGAGGTCGGCCGAACTGACGCTGAAAGTTACGCTTTGGGCAAAAGATTTACAGCTGATGATTAGTATCGTCAGCATCAGAAGTGATATCCGCCCAAGAGTTTTCATTTGATTTGCGCGTAAGCAATGCAAAATTACAAAAAAAAGAGACAAATGCATTGTCTCTTTTTCAACCTTAAATAATTAATTATTAGGTACGGCTTCGCCGAATCAATACTCGTCAGATACTGTGAGTTTCTTTCTACCTTTAGCGCGACGGGCTTTCAAAACCTTACGGCCGTTGGCAGTTGACATTCTCTCTCTGAAACCGTGTTTGTTCTTGCGTCTTCTGTTCGATGGTTGAAATGTACGTTTCATTGTCTTATGTATTTATTTTTTTTCTTTTTTCTGACCTAAAATTCGGACTGCAAAATTACAAAAGTTTTTTATACGTACAACATTTTTTTGAAAAATTATTTTTCAGGTACATTTTTCAAAGTTTCAACCAAGAATTCCCAGAACGGAGTTACTGATTCGATGAGCAAAGCCTCGTCTGGTGAGTGCGGGTGAACCAGTGTCGGACCGAATGAAATCATATCCCAGTTAGGATATTTTGCTCCGAGAATGCCGCATTCCAAACCGGCGTGGATAACCATCACCTTAGGCTCTTTTCCGAACTTGTCGTTGTACACCTTCTTCATAGTGGCGAGGATAGGGCTGTCGATGTTCGGCTTCCAGCCATGATATGAGCCTGTTGACTCGGCCTTTGCGCCATGAGCCTCAAGCACTTCGCGGATGTTGGCTGCCAACTGGTCTTTCAGATCGTCGACAAGGCCGCGCTGCAGTGAGCAGGTGACAATCTTGCCGTCTTCAAGCTTGACAAGAGCCAGGTTGGTTGATGTCTCGACGGTGCCTTCAAAGTCTTTCGACATGCCGATTACGCCGTTAGGATATTTGGCGATGGCTTCCATCATGTTCTTGAATGTCTTGTTGTCGATGACTGTCTTTGGCATTTCGGCATCTTCAATGGCGACCAAAAGATCAGGCTCGGCTTCAGCGTACTGCTCTTTAACAGCTGTGTTGTATTCTTCGACAAGCTTCTTGAGTTTGTCGGCCTTGGCGGCTGGCACTATCACTGTGGTGAACGACTCTCTTGGGATGGCGTTACGCAAGCTGCCTCCGTTGATGTCGCACAGACGCAGGCCGTGCTTCTGCGATGCGATGATGAGCAGAGTGTTCATGATTTTGTTGGCGTTGCCTCGGCCAAGGTTGATGTCCATGCCCGAGTGGCCGCCCTTCAAACCTTTGACAATCAGACGGAAAGCTGCCATGTCGGCCGGAACTTCTTCCATCTTTGGAGTCCAATATGCGTTGGTGTCGATACCGCCTGCGCAGCCTACGTAAAGCTCGCCTTCGGTCTCAGAGTCCATATTCAGAAGGATGTCGCCTTTGAGAACTCCGGGTTCGAGTTTGTTGGCGCCTGTCATGCCAGTCTCTTCGTCGATGGTGAAGAGGCCTTCAATCGGGCCGTGTTCGAGGTTCTTTGCCGCGAGAACACCCATTGCAGCTGCTGCTCCAAGGCCGTCGTCAGCACCGAGAGTGGTGCCTTTGGCGCGCACCCAACCGTTGTCGACGTAAGTCTCGATAGGGTCTTTCTCGAAATCGTGAACTGTGTCGGCGTTTTTCTGAGGCACCATGTCGAGGTGGGCTTGAAGGATGACGCCTTTACGATTCTCGTAGCCAGGTGTGGCCGGCTTGCGGATGATGACGTTACCCGCAGCGTCGACTATGGTTTCCAAACCAAGGTCTTCGCCGAATTTCTTCATGAAAGCGATCACCTGAGCTTCTTTTTTCGAAGGACGAGGGATGCGTGTCAGACTGTAGAAGTTCTCAAATACTTCTTTTGGTTGTAATTCGTTGATACTCATTTTATTATATTTTAGATTGTTTATTTATTTTTAACAAAATTTTCGATTTTTTCGTAGCCCCAGATGTTCTCCATTGTCTTGAGCGATTCTTCAACTTTTTGGGTTTTGTGGGCTTCCATGTTGCGCTGGATGAAGATGCAGTCAGAGAGCTTACAGCCGTTGCAGACTATGTCTTCGGCCAGGGCATCGCATGTGGGCGCACCGCAGATGCCGCAGTCGATTTGAGGCAGCTGGCGTTCCAACTCCTTGATTTTGTTCATCTTTTCGAGTGCCTTTGAAATGTCGGGGTCGAGGCTGATTGAACGTGGCTCCACCTCGTCGACGCTGATGTTTTCCATCAGGTAGTCGTGCTCGTCTTGCACTTCTTTGGCACGTGTCAGCTCGCCGCGACGCTCTTTGCCGGCCACATAACGGGCGCGGTTGAACATGCGTTCACAGGTGAGGAAACGGTTGTTGTACGTCAAGATGCCGCCAGGGCAACTCTGGTCGCAGGCGCGCAGCTCGAGGAAATCGACATCTTCTATCTCGTCGTTCTCAACCTTTTCAAGGAATTCAATCACATTGTCGATGCCGTCGATTGACAATGAATGCTCTGCTATCGAGAGTCGGCGCTCACCATTAGTCAGAGAGGTGAGGATGCTGTCGGAGGTGAGCTGTGCGATAGGCAGTTTCACCTCTTTATAATCATGGCCTTGCTCTTTGATTTTTTTGTAAACGCGATTATAAAGCGAATCCATGTTGATGACACCGTCGACGCTGGATTTCTCTTCGCCTACAGGGCTTTTCACCGCCGCGATCTTGGCTGCGCAAGGTGTGACGTAGAACACCCCGATATCCTCAGGACGCCAGCCGTCTTTCTCAAGTTTACGTCTGATGTACATTGCAGTGATGTCAAGCGGAGCTTTGATGGGCATGATATTTTCAACCAATCCCGGGAATTTCACTTGGATAAGGCGGACGATGGCAGGACAGAACGATGAGATGAGCGGCTTGTTGTTGCCTTCGCGTTCCAGCTGGTTCTTTTTCTCGGTGTAAAGAGGTGTGGTTATCTCAGTCTCGATAACATGCTGAAAGCCTATCTCGTTGAGTATGGCATAGATTCGCGACACGCTTATTTCGTCTTTAAACTGGCCGAGGAAGACCGCGGGGACTAGCGCCACCCGGCAAGGGAATTTGAAAATTTCCTCGAAGTCGTCTTGTTTGACGAACACTGCTTTGTGCGGACATGCAATAAAGCAGTTGCCGCAGTCGATGCAGCGATTCTCGTTGATATGCGCCTTTCCGTCGCGTACGCGTATCGCTTGGGTAGGGCAGACCCTCATGCAGTGAGAGCAACCTTCGCAAACGTTTTCGTTTATCTGTAGAGCGTGAAAAAATGCCATAATCCTAATTTTTGCGTTTTATGATAAATTAACCTCCATTTCGACCGTTGTGCCGACACCTACTGTTGACTGCACGTTGAGGCGGTCGACGTTTTTCTTGATGTTGGGCAGTCCCATGCCGGCGCCGAAGCCCATGTTGCGGACCTCAGGCGAGGCGGTGGAGTGACCTTCCTGCATAGCCCAGTCGATGTCGGGGATTCCGGGGCCTTTGTCGATGACACGGAGCAGAATCTTGCCAGCGTCGATGTCGGCGGTGACTACACCGCCGTAGGCATGCGCGATAGCGTTGACTTCGGCCTCGTAGAGGGCGACAACGACGCGTTTCACCACCGACGGATTCACGTTGAGTTGCTTCAAAGTCTTCTTGATTGAACTTGAAGCCGAGCCGGCATTGACAAAATCTCCTTCAATTACAGTGTATTCTAAATGCATAATGATAAGTTTTCGTTAATAAATCGGCTTCAGACCGGCTTCCCAGAGGAGGCCGCAAGCCTTGAACATCGAGTAGTCGCACTCCATGAGGACCATGCCCTCGTCTTCGGCCAGCTCGATCATTTCCTCGGTAGGTTTCTTCTTTCTGACGAAGACGACAATGTCGAGGTTGCCCATCTCGCATGTGCGGATAGTCTGCATGGTGCAGAGTCCGGTGACGATCATCGGGAAGTTGTCGCCTAAAGTCAGGATGTCGGACATCAGGTCGCTGGCGAAGGCTTTGTCCTGCTCTTCGTCCAGGCGGTCCTGACCGCAAACCACCTTGGCATTCAATACTTTAGCAATTTCTGATAATTTCATTTTAATATAATTAAACTTTTAACTTTTAACTTTCAACTTTCAACTTTCAACTATAAAACTACTCTCAACTCTACACTTTCAACTCTACACTATTCATTATAATGTATTTCTTCCAAATTCTCCTGAATCATTTCTTTCAGGTATTTCATGATGTTGATGTCATTCATCGACATGCCGTCGAGGGCTTCTTTGATTTCATCGGTATCGAACACGAATTCACCATCGTCGGTGATATGCTTGTAGATGAAATGGATGTCTTCGTGGGCGGCAAACAGCATCACCAGTGTGCCCGAAAGGTCGCCCATTGGCGGACGGTCGATGTTGTCGTGCTGGAACCAGAAGTTGAGTGTGGTGCCTTTGCCGACCTCGCTCTCAATCTTCATGCCGCCGCCGCAGTTCTCGGTGTTCATTTTAATTAAAGGTAGTCCGAGACCGACTTTTCGGGTTGTCCTTGACGTGGTCCACGGGTCGGTGACCTTTGCCAGAAACTCGGGTGACATGCCTTTGCCGTTGTCCTTGATTGTGAAGGCGTAGACGTTGTCCTTCAGGCTGTCCTTGATGGTCAGTTCGACAAGGGTGGAGTTGGCTGCCGTGGAGTTCTCCATCAGGTCATATACATGCATTGCTAGTTCTTTCATCCGAATAAAAGTTGTAGTTTTTCTTGTGGTTCGGTGTCGATGTAGCGGCCGTCCTCGCCGTGCAAAGTCTTGCGAAACTCGTCGAATGTCTTGTCGTACATGTGCAGTACGCAATGTACCTCGCCGATGATGTGCAGGAAATGGGCGTCGCTGCTCTTGGTGAACATGAACTTCTTCAAATATGCGAATTTCTTCAGGAAATCGGGCTTGGTGACATGCTTGGAAATCTCCAGCGCATCGGCCTTGATATCAGGCGGGATGAAACCCAGTTGCGACATCAGTGACGATGCCGGCTTGTTGACGTGTGCCGGCACAAACAGTCCGCCAATTTCGTGGACTTTGTCGTAGAGCGTGTCGAGGTCGCAGTCGAGTGCCGACCACAGCAGCCAAGGCTCGTCGCCTATGATTTCCTCGTCCTTGTCGACAATAAGCTGATAGCCGAATTTCTCCTCGTCGAGAGGTATGTGCGGCAGATGCTCGTCGAGAAATTCCTGAAACTTATCGAGCTGCTCGTCGGTCTCGAAGTAGGCGAGGGCGTGAGCCTCTTCCTGCGTTGTGATTTCAACGCCTCCGATGACGAGAATGCCTTGCTCGCGTCCAATTTCCTGCGTCACTTTCACCTGTCGGGTTGTGTTGTGGTCGCAGATGGCAATGACGTCGAGATGCAGTTTCTTCGCCTGTTCCACGATGGCTGTGGGCGACATGTAGATATCGCCGCACGGCGAAAGAACCGTGTGGAGGTGAAGGTCAGCGCGATATTTTTTCAGTTCCATCATTTTTTTAGTTAGTAGTTAGCAGTTAGTAGTTAGCAGTTAACTTCTAACTTCTCACTTCTAACTCCTAACTATTTGTTATTTAACAAATTATAAACAAGGCCTGCGATTTCGAATGTCGGCAGCGAGGTCTGCAGAATCGGCAGCTCCTCTTCGTTGGCCTGGTTGATGGTGTCTTCGTTGGCACCAAGGTCTTTGACGAGGATTATGCACGACATCTCTTTAAGAGATGCGACAGCCATCACGTTTTTGTGTGTTTGCAGTGTGATCCAGATGTTGCCTTCTTGCGCGTTGCCCATCACGTCGCTGAGGAGGTCGGAAATATAGCAGCCGTCGATTTCGCGGTCGAGTCCGTTTTTGCCTGCGAGGACTTTAAGTCCCAGTTTGTCAACTAATTCTTGTACTTTCATTTTTATAGAAATTTTTTGTTTTCAAATTTAGTGACTGCAAAGTTAGGAAATAATAATGAGATTGCAAAGGAAAAAGAAAAAAATAATAACTTTTTTGTTTTCTTAAAGATTGTCGATATATTTATTTGCGGCTTCTTTGGTGTTTTGGGTTCTGATGTATTTGCTGATGTCAGCGATGTCGGCGACTACCGCTGGGGAGAAGACAACGTCTTCATAGATTGTCATAATGGCTGTTGACCTCCTTTCTTAATAAATCAAAAAACTCCTTTGAAGAGATGTATTTCTCTTTTGCTTCATTGACGAAAGATACTAATGTTTCGTCGTCGTTGTAGTTTGATTTTGTTGTTTTCATAACTGCTTTGTGTTTCTTAATTAACCCTGCAAGGATAGCAATAATTTCGTTTTGTGCAGCCGGATTTTTGAAAATATTTTTTAATGAAACAAATGTAGAGGCGCACGGCCGTGCGCCTCTACAAGAATTATATTTGGGTTAGTTGGCGTCGCGCACCAGGCGGACGGAGAGGCCCCAATGGCGGTTATAAGCATCTGCAAGGGCCAGCGAACTTGAGTTAAACCAGAAACAATAGGCGGAAGCTGCACTAGACTCATGGGAAGAAGACGACCAGTAGTAGCCGCTTTCGCTGGCACTAAAGATATTCACGCCGTCCCTGTCACCTGCGGCAGGGAGGAACACACAGCCTGCAGCCTCGAATGTCGACCAGTCGCTGCCAGCATAAACCGATCCCGCGTAGTTGTCGGGATATATGACCAAACCAAGCACTCCATTCACGCTCTGGCCCAATGTGTAACTATGACCTGAGCCAGTGCCTCCATTAACCGTGCGGGTGTTGAAGACGTACTGCCACTCCGCAGAAGTCAGTGTGCGCCAGCCCGTGCCAATGGCGTTGCCCCAATTGTACTTTAGGGCTTCTCCTGCGACGTTACCATAGTTAGAATCCGTTGTCGAATTGCTGATACCATACACGGTGCCCTCCGAGTTCCAATAGGACCAGGAACTCGAATAACCTACCCATCCGAACAAGTCAACAGTGACGTTATTGTCACTGGCCGTTCCGTTGCCGTTGATGCTGGTGTTGCCTGCAGCATTGCCTATGTAGTCCCACTGATGTGTGGCTATGGACCAAGTCCAATAAGAGAAAGGGCTGTTATAGTAAGTAGCCTGCAGGTTGCCAAGTGCGAAGATCACTCGCTTGGTGCTACTGACAGAGAAATAATGTGCAGAATAGATAAGCGGTTTGGTGGCAAGATATGTATTGCCGCCATTCTGATAAGAGGATCCGTCGTAATACACTATGCCTCCGATGGTCACTATGCCGCATGCTTTGCTACTATTGCCCTTGCCAATAGAATTATACCCTTCCATGGAACTGGTAGTGGCTGTTACTTGCGTTACACCAGAAGTGATAGTGATGTCACCGCAAGCACTATTATCGCCGCTGCCAATACCAGCACCAAACTCGCTTCGAGCATTAATATTCCCTCCATTAATAATGATGTTACCGCAAGATCCATTATTGCCGCTGCCTATACCAGCACCATACTCGCTTTGAGCATAGACATTGCCTCCACTGATGGTTATGGTTCCGCAAGATCCACCACTATTATCACTGCAACCGATACCAGCACCATACATGCTGTAGGCATTGACGGTGCCTCCGCTGATAGTGATATCGCCACATGAACCAGAACCACAGCTACCGATACCGGCACCGGATTCAGAAGAACCCGTGGTAATGGTACCACCAGTGATGTTGATATTGCCGCATGAACCATCATCTCCGCAGCCGATTCCTGCACCCATGTGATTGGAAGTAGTGATAGTGCCTCCGTTAATGACAATATTGCCACATGAGGCATAGGCTCCGCTATAATTGGTACCGCTACCGATGGCGGCACCATATTCTCCTCTCACAGTGAGAGAGCCTGTATTACCCTGAATTATAAGCGTCTTGTTTTCTGGGACATAGATGCCAGGGGTTTCTTCATGTCCAAAGTTTTTGACTGTATTTGATGTGCCATCCTTCAGAATGATAATTGCATCGCCCAAGCAGGTGATACCAGCCCACCTTTGTTCATATTCAAGATAGCCAATGGGTTGAATGACTACGTTGTCCAGCGTCACCGTGGCGCCGTCGGCGATGGAAACTTTTTTATTAACCCCAAGCGTACCAGTAATAGTCATAACATTTCTGGCCGTCGCATAAGCCTCTGTCGACTCATCAGTCAACTTCGACAGATCTCCGTCCCATGCAGGGGTGTTCACGGTCATCGTTCTATCCTCATTGAGATACTGGTTCATGGTGATTGCAGGAACTGCTGCGCGTGCGCCAACGTAAGAATAGTCTTCAGAATAGGCAGTACCTTCAGCACCTTCTGATAATTCATCTTGCGGAAGCACGATAACCCATTTCACAGCAGGCGAACCGCTGCCACCTTTCATTTTGATGATTCCTTCACCTTCTTTGTCGTATGTAAAGCCGTTATTCTGAACATCATTTGCTGCTTTTGAAAAGTCAACTGTCACCTTGTTATTCATTCCTGTAATACAAATCGGATAATTGGTAGGCGTTGTCACATTGAATTTTATCAACGAGCACTTGTTATTCAATGCTGCAGAATATGAACCACTGCCGCTGAAATCTTCATCCGATGCCGAAAACGAGATAACCGGAAGGGCAGGATAAGCAGTCTGATCGCTGATATTCACCGTGCAGCTTGTGGTTGTGCCTGCTGTTAAAGTACCTGTGTCTTTGTTGCCGAGGAAATAGAAATACAGAGGCTGGGTACCGCTAATCGTTGTGGTTATTGACCCAGTAAACTTACTGCCGTCATGGGTGAGGGTGCCGGCATACTTGCCGTCGTATGCGACGAGAAGCTTGTCGCCATTTGTGAAGTTGACATGAGGAGGGTCGACTTCAACTCTGGAGCCTTTACCCACATTGAGATTGATGGTGTATGTGGTGCCTCCTGTCGGCGCTATCGGCTCAACAATCTTCTTTTTGCATCCACTCATTCCCAAAAACATCATCAATGCCAGCAACAGCAGCATTCCGTTGTTGCGATTGCGTCTGCGGCGGGTGAAGGCATATCCGGCGCAGGCGGCAGCCAAAACCAGCAGCCCGCTGCCCAAGGGGGCTCCGAAGTCGTTATTTGAAATCACCCACGTCCATTCGGCCGTTCTGAGGCCGTTGTCATCCTCCCATGGGATAAGATCATCTCTCTGTGAAAGAACAGTCATAGGCGAAAGCGTCATCGCCAAAGTTAAAATAAGTAGTGCTTTCTTCATTTTTGGGGATTTTATTTGAAAGACAAAATTCGTCATTTTTCAAATAAAAAACACGATATGACGCCCGATACAAGACCCATTCTGTCAATTTCAAATGGCTGAATGGCGCTTTACACTGTTTTTATGAAAGCGCCATCCCTCCTGATACTAAATGCGTTACGTTTCTCAAACTGTCGTTGACAATTTGACAAGTCATTTCTTCAAGTATTCGGTCGGTGTCATGCCGTAGACCTGCTTGAAGACGCGGTTGAATGTCGATATGCTTGGTATTCCACATGCGTCGGCAATGGCTTGAATCTTCCAGTTGGGGTTTTTTCGCATCAGGATGACGGCATGCTGCATGCGCTTGCGGTTGAGATAAGCCGTGAGATTGTCGGCTCCGCTATGCGCTTTGATAATGCGCCCCATCTGGTTTTTGTCGATGCCGATAATGTTGCAGAGCGTGTCGCGGTTGACATCGGGATTAAGAAATAGCAACCGCTCGTCTACTGTATGGTCGAGTTGCATGAACAGTTTCTTGTCATCCTCTACTTCACCATTGTCTTGAATAGTGGACGAGGTCTCCTTGTAGTTGGCGAAGTCGTTGATAGCCAGTTTCATGAAATGGTTTTTACGTCTTATGATGATGTTGTTGTAGAACAATGCCGCGAGCAGCAATACCATCACGAAAATGGCGCATGTCGATATGATAAGCCAACGGTTGCGGTTGGCTATCTGCCGCTCTTTTTCCTGCGTCTCGTATAACACGGCAAACTCTTGGGTGTTGCTTCGGGACTGGCGGGCTGTCAAGGTGTCGGAGATCACCAATACTTGTCGGTATAATTCTGAAGCACGTTGACTGTCGCCTAAGCTGACATATATCTCGGCCAACGATTCCTTGGCATATCTCATGATGTCACTCAGCGAGTCGCCGTGTGCGCATATCTGCTCGGTGAGTCTCTCATATATGTCGGCCGCTTCGCGGTATTTTCCTCGTGCGCGGAGGTAATCGACGATGAAGTAGTCGCGGGTGTTGTAGCCGTCGATTTTGACATCCAGCCATTGCCGGTAAGCCGCGTCGGCCTCTTCATATCGTTCCATCATGACGAGCGTTTTTGCCATTTTGGCGAGTGCGGTGCGCTGATCCTGTTGCTGAATCTGCGGATACGTTCCCCAGTTTTTGCCTTCAAAAGTGATTTTGACATTGTATTGATCGGTTTTGAAAGCCTTCTCATAGTTCAATTCCTTATGATACAAGGTGGAAAGCACATTAAGCTGACAGTGCAGCAAATGGTCTTTGTCGTGGCGGTTAGAGTTTGCCATCAGCTTGACCGCCTGCTCGATAAAATCGAAGCTCTTGACTTTGTCGCCTTCGTAGTAGAGGCGTTTGCCAAGCATCATGAGGGCTGTGGAGTGGAAGTAGTCGTTGCCGGTGGCTATGCTGATATCAAGCATTTGCTGGAGATATGACATTAGTTCGGATTTGCGGCTGAGGACATCGCAAACATCGCACAAATCGTTCAGTACCACAAGCTTTTTCTCATTGTCTTTCTTTACTTCATAGTTGTCGAGAAGGCCGAGATACACTTCGTATGCCTCGCGGAACTGCATGCAGTTGTATAGAGAGTCGGCCTGTCTTTTCCCGATCTGGAAAGACTGTGTAGCCATTGATATGACAAGTAATGTGAGTAATGTTTTCATTTTGAAGTGTTTCAAGATGCAAATATAATGAAAAATTTTATTGTTTTATAATGTGGGAGAAATTTTTGTATTTTTGCCGGACTTATGATTTACCTGATTCTCGCTATATTATTTTCCTCAGGAGTGTTCGTCGCGATGCGGCTCTTTGAACGCTTCGGGCTTGATAATCATCAGGCTTTGATGTGGAACTATGTGTTCGCCTCTGGCACAGGATTTGCTATTTGTGAACATTGGGATACCGCCCCGCAGTTGGTTGCCGAGCCTTGGTTCGGGCTGTCGATTCTGACAGGATTCTGGTTTATTTTTACCTATCTATTAATGACTGCCTCGACGCAACGGTCGGGTGTCACCGTGACATCGCTTTCGAGCAAACTGTCGGTGGTTTTGCCTATTTTGGCAGGTGTGATAGTGCTTGGTGAAAAGCTGAATTTCTTGGCGACGATGGGGATTGTGCTGGCGCTGGTGGCTCTGGTGCTGGTATTAGGTGGCAAGAAAGAATCAGGCAATAAAAATCATAGGAAATGGTTGTTGCCGGTGTGCATATTTTTCGGCACGGGTACCGGCGATATCCTGATGAAAATCACCGAGCAGCAGAATTCGGGCGATGATCTCGGATTTATGATTGCATTCATCTATTTTGTGGCGTTGGTTTTTGGCATAATCATAGTGATTTGGGACCTCGTGGGAGGCAAGTCGAAATGGCAGTGGAAGAGTGCCGCGGGAGGCATCGGCCTGGGTGTTATCAATTTCTTCTCTACATCCAGTGTTTATTATGCAATGCGACATTTCGACAACGTTGTTTTATTCCCGATTTACAATATCGGAGTGGTCAGCCTTACAGCTCTCATCGGTTGGCTTTTCTTCAAGGAAAAGCTGACGCTGAAAAATTACATCGGACTTGTAATCGCTGTGATAGCAGTCATTTTAATCACTTTCAGACCGTGAAAAAGAAGCTTGAGATAGAGGCTCCTGGTGGAGAGACGAAGGTGCTTCTGCACACCTGTTGCGCCCCGTGCTCGTCGGCTATCATCGAATGCCTGATGCAACATGGCATTACACCTACTATATATTACTGCAATCCGAACATCTATCCGCTTGAGGAATACGAAATCCGCAAAAACGAATGCACGCGCTATGCCAAGTCGCTCGGACTCGACATCATTGACGACGACTATGACCACGAAAAATGGCGTGCTGAAATGGTTGGCTTGGAGAATGAGCCCGAAAGGGGAGGGCGCTGCCTTAAATGCTTCAAATACAGGCTGTTGCGAACGGCAAAATACGCCCAAGAACATGGCTTTAAGGTAATAACAACCACCCTTGCTTCGAGCCGTTGGAAAAGCCTTGAACAGATTGAAGAAGCCGGCATTTTTGCCGCGTCACATTACCTTGATGTGACATTCTGGGCTCAAAATTGGCGCAAGGGTGGATTGAGCGAGAGACGCTTGGAAATCATCAAAGAATACAACTTTTACAACCAAAAATATTGCGGCTGTGAGTTCTCGATGAACCACTAAAAATATTTTTCCTTATTTATTTTTTTATATAAAAAACATTCGTATATTTGCCAAACGGTAAAATTTACTGGAAATATTGAAGAAATATTTATAATTCATTCATTAACATAAATTTACAAATATGGCAAAAGTAAAATCTTTGGCAGAATTGAAGGCCATGAGAGAGAAATTGCAGTCAACTCTCGACCTTCGCGAGAAGAGCAACAATCCTGACGCTATGGTTCAGATTAAAGTTGCTATGGCAACCTGCGGTATCGCCGCCGGAGCAAAACAGGTCATGGAACACATGATGGAGAAAGCCGACGAGTTGAAACTCGGTATCGTCTTCACCCAGACAGGCTGCATGGGCTACTGCCACGCAGAACCAACCATCGAGGTGAAATGCCCGGGCAAAGATCCTATCGTTTTTGGTCACGTCGACAACAAACGCGCTGACGAAATCCTTACCAAGTACGTCATGAACAACGAGTTGGTGGAAGGCGTCATCCCGGTCAACTATGAGAAAATTTAATCATTCATTCTAAACTGGAGGATATAATATGGCAAAAATCAAGATGCACGTGCTTGTTTGTGGCGGTACTGGCTGCCAAGCTTCAGCAAGTGCAGACATTATCAAGAACTTCGAGACCATTCTGGCCGAGAAAGGCTTGCAGAATGAGGTTCAGGTAATCAGAACGGGT
>JAFZXP010000034.1 GCA_017616735.1 Bacteroidales bacterium | reverse complement strand
TCATTGTATATTGTTGTACTTAATAAATTTTCTGTTCTACCTGGCGGATTCACCTGCTTTATTTAGTCTCTTGGAATTGAAAGGTTCCTTACCTTTCAGACTACTGTTTGGCTCATTGCTTTCAAAGAACTTTCGCAATCTCCCGTTTGGTTTCGATTGCGGATGCAAAAGTACACACTTTTTTATTCCGCGCAACACTTTTTTGAAAAAAAATTTAAAATATTTTTTAGTTACTGACTATCAATGTTTTGCATCGAAATATTTTTTAATTTTTATCGAAAATAGTGGGTAAAAAACCCTTTTTTACGCCATTTTTACGCCCCATCAACCCATATTTTTACGCCAGAATTACGCCGAAAAGGCAAAAAGTGATTAATTTTGATTAATTTTTCCAGACAATCCACCCCATCTTCGGGCAACCATTTTAACAACATTTTTTCATATACCTTATTAATATATAGGCCCCTATTCCGAAAATGACATAAAAAAAGAGTTGAAAGACTCTAAACTTTCAACTCTCAACTCTCAACTTTTTAGTCGGAGTGGCCCGACTCGAACGGGCGACCGCTTGCACCCCATGCAAGAATGCTAGCCAACTGCACCACACCCCGATTTCAGGGTGCAAAGATAGGGAATTTTTTGTTTTGAAAACAAAAAATTCCCTATCTTTGCAAAAAAAATAACACCTTATTAATATATGGAACACATTCAATGTTTGATACTCGGTTCAGGCCCTGCAGGTTATACCACAGCCATCTACACCGGCCGCGCCGATATAAAAACCGTCATTTATGAAGGCCCGCTTACTGGCGGACAGCTGACACAAACCACTGAAATTGAAAACTTCCCCGGATATCCCGAAGGAGTACAAGGCAACCAGATGATGGACGACCTGCGCCGTCAGGCTGAACGCTTCGGCACCGAGTTTCGTATGGGCTCTATCATCGAAGTCAATGCCTCGAAACGTCCATTCCACTGCAAATCCGACTTCGGCGACGAGCTTTTGGCCGATGTCATTGTAGTAGCCACCGGTGCCTCGGCCCGCTATCTCGGTCTGGAAACCGAAGAACAGTTTAAAGGCGGCGGCGTGTCGGCTTGCGCCACCTGCGACGGCTACTTCTACCGCGGCAAAGACGTGGCAGTGGTTGGAGGCGGCGACACCGCATGTGAAGACGCCACCTATCTGGCACATCTTTGCAACAAAGTTTACATGATAGTGCGCCGCGACGTGTTGCGCGCCTCAAAAGCCATGCAGCATCGCGTGATGAACACACCTAACATCGAGGTGCTTTGGAACACCAACACCAAAGAACTGTTCGGCGAAGTCAACGGTTTTATGAGCACATTGCAAGGAGCCGTGGTGGTCAACAACAAAACCAGCGAAGAGCGCACCCTGAAAGTTGACGGATTTTTCGAAGCCATCGGCCATGTGCCTAACACCGACGTGTTCAAAGGCATACTCGAAATGGACGAAACAGGCTACATCATCACCAAGCCGAAGTCGACAGCGACCAGCGTCGAAGGCATATTCGCTGCCGGCGACTGCCAAGACAAGACCTATCGCCAAGCTATCGTTGCAGCAGGCACAGGCGCAATGGCTGGAATCGAAGTGGAACGCTTCCTGATGGAAAACCGCTAGGGCGTTTCAACATCGAAAATTGTTATTTCAGCAAGAAAAATAATGTTTTATCGGGCATAAAATCTTAATTTTGCGCCCGATATTTTATAATTATGAATAAACATACAGCACCTGAATATCTTTCCATTAAAACGATAGCCCTGGTGGCTATTATCATCAGCCTTGGCTTTCATGTGATTATGATGATGTCGTTTTTCTTCGGCAACTCGTTGTTTTCAAGCGAGATAGTAAATGCCGTCCATCCACATCACTTTCATTTTGGAAGATTTCTGTATTTCTTCACCACAAGTTTTATCATAGTATTTCTGATACTCTTGTACAACCGTTACATTTTAAGTTTTTCATTCAAAAGCAGATGGACCGAGCTTTCACTCACGGTTTTAGGATCAATAGCAATTGGAGCTGTTTTCAGCATTGGCTTCGTTTATACAAGAGCGGCTCTGTCGCCTCAACATCCAAGCGCAGAGTTTTTGTATAACGTGATGAGGGACAGTTTGGTCAGGGATTTAACTATGACAGCCATGGTTTTGCTTGTGGTTCAATTGCTCAGGTCGCAATATTATCAGAAAACCATAGCCGTTGAAAACGAAGCGTTGCGCAGCGAGAACATCCTGACACGTTTCGAGGCGCTTAAAAGCCAGCTCGACCCGCATTTTCTGTTCAACTCGCTCAACACCTTGCAGTCGCTCATCACTTTAGATGCCGAAAAAGCCGGGAATTACCTGCAGCAACTGTCGTCGGTGCTGCGTTACACCCTGCAAAACAAAGAGGTTTTAAGCTTATATGAAGAGTTGAAATGCGTGCACGCCTATTGCGACATGTTGCAGATACGTTACGGCGACAACCTGAAGTTTGAATTCCAGATTGACGAAAAGTACAACGATTACAGCGTTTTGCCGTTGTCGTTGCAGTCGCTCATCGAGAACTCGGTCAAGCACAATATCATTTCGTCAAAGCAACCACTGGTGGTGACTGTGGCAACCGACCGCGACAGTGTTTCGGTGTCCAACCCCATCCAAGCCAAGACAACACCCGAGGAAAGCAACGGCATAGGACTGGCCAACCTCACTGAGCGTTATCGTCTGAAATGGAACAAAAATGTTGAAATCACCAACAACGGAAGCACATTCTGCGTGAAGTTGCCGTTGATAAAAAATAATTGATTATGAAGGCTTTAATCATAGAAGACGAAGTTTTGGCGGCACAGTCGCTGCAGAAACTGATAACAGAAGTGGCGCCCGACACCGAAATCATCGCGACATTGCAGTCGATAGAGGAAAGCGTGGTGTGGTTCAACGAGAATGCCATGCCCGACTTGGTTTTCATGGACATTCACCTGGCCGACGGCTCGTCGTTTGCCATCTTCGAGCAGGTTGAGATAACCTGCCCTATCATCTTCACCACGGCTTACGACGAATATGCACTTAAAGCCTTTGAAGTCAGCAGCATAGACTATCTTCTGAAGCCTATCAACCGCAACGATTTGACTCGAGCCATGAATAAATATAAAAGTCTGGTAGCCAACAACTCGGTTGACAATCAGGCTCTGACAAATTTGCTTCAACATCTTGGCACTACAAAGAAATACAAATCGTGTTTTTTGGTTCCGATGCGCGACAAGCTGGTGCCGCTGCCAACCGCCAGCATAGCCTATTTCTATATTGACACCAAAATGGTGAAAGTTGTCACCTTGGAAGGGCAAACCCACTACATGAGCCAGACTCTCGACGACATCATGGAGCAGCTCAATCCGCAAGACTTCTTCCGCGCCAACCGTCAATTCATCATCTCGCGCAAAGCGATACAAGACATGACCGTTTGGTTTGGCAACAAGTTGTCAATAAATCTGACAGTCGATATTCCTGAAAAGATAATTATCAGCAAGGCTAAGGTGAGCGAGTTCAAGAACTGGTTCTCCGAATAAAGCCTCACCGCCAATCAGAACATATAACCCATTCCGATGTAGAAATTGGAATTGGTGTAGTTGTCCTGCTTGCTGAACGGCATTCCCCATTCGCACGACAGCACGAAATTCTCGTTCATCGCAATCTTCAAGCCGGCGCCTACGCCGAAATGCGGTTCGTGTATGTTGGCGTTGACATCGAAGAAATCGTCAAACTCCAGATTGTTGGCGGCCACCCAGGGGTCGGCCAACACTTTCTCGCGCAACGAGGCCTCGTCGATTTCATACTTCTGCGTCACAATGCCGCCATCCAGAAACATATTGGCTCCCAGATAGAAATGCTGGTTGAACAAATCGAAATTCCATATTCTCGAGCGCAACTCGGCCGTGGCATAGGCATAGCCGGGCACCCAAATACGGTCGCGCATAATACCTCTGATTGAGGTGGCTCCGCCAAGCGAATAATAACGGTTGTGGTCGATGTAAAGCTCGTTCTTGTAAGTATCCAGATAATATGGCGAGCGTCCGGCAATGGTGTTCTGCGTGGCCACACGATATGCGAACACAAGTCTGTTGCCGATTATCGGGACAAAATGCATGAAGTCGAAGTTGATTTTCAGGTTGTTATAGTCTTTCAGCGGGCCAAAAGCCGCGTTGTATGTCAGGAACAGGTCGAAATACCAGCCATGAACAGTGTTAACTCTCTGATTACGAGTGTCATACGAAATGCCGCCACGGACATACGGATGCCAGCCGCCGTTTTTCTCGGCCTCGCTTATCAAACCCCAACGGCGATACAGCTCGAACAACTCCATCTGATTCTCAGTCCAGTCACCCTTGTCGACAGTCGCTCTGCCTTCAGCATAATTGAGCAAACCCATTCCGGCATAGTAATAGAAATTGCCGTTGATGATACCTCTGATATCAACGGAGGTGCGGAAAAGGTTGGATTTATGGCGATAAAAGGCGTGATTCAGATAGTTGGCCGAGGTTTTGTCCTCGAAGTCATGGTTGAAAACGCTGTAATTGCCGTTGAAACCGTAGAAATCGTTCATCGCATCAGGCAGATACGAGAAATCGACCAGCAGCTTATGGCGTTTGATGACATAGTCCGACTCGTAGAACAGACGTATCGTGCCCACCTGTTTGGTGGAATAAGAGCCTTCGGCGTAGATGAAATGACGGTAGTTGGGATAGTATGTGCCGTCGCCGTAGTCGAAAATGTTGGCTGTAATGCCGTAAGTCAAGCCCTTGTCGTTGTCGTACGTCAGTCCGGGTATCGCACCGAAGTTCCAGCCGGTCTTGGTGGGATTGCCCAGCGAGTCGGTCGGCGCCTCTTCCTTAGGCTTCTGAGCCTGCAAAGAGACGCAAAGCAACAATGCTGTTAGAATTAAAAATATTTTCTTCATAATAATGAGATTTCTCCGCTTCGGTCGAAATGACGTTTGGTCGGTCGAAATGACGTTTGACGTCTATTCGATAATTGTCAATTCGTTAATAATGTTATTCACTTTACCGACCTTTTCGAGGCACCAGAGCAGGTAGCGGGCATCCATGCAGATGGTACGCTGTACCTTCTGTTCGAACATGATGTCGCCGCTCATGGCTTCCCAGTTGCCGTCGAAAGCCAGTCCGATAAGCTCGCCTTCGCCGTTGATGACCGGGCTTCCTGAGTTACCGCCGGTGATATCGTTGGTGGTGATGAAGTTCACTATAAGCTGTCCGTTTTCGTCGGCATAGCGGCCGTAGTCGCGGGCTTCATAAAGGTCGCGCACATCCTGAGGGATGTCGAACTCCCAGTTGCCGGGGATGTATTTGGCCATCACGCCGTCCATGGTGGTGTAGTAGTTGTAGTTGACAGCGTCGGCACCCTTGTAAGGCTCAACTGTGCCGTAAGTCAGACGCATGGTGAAGTTGGCATCCGGGTAGAAGTTGCGCTCGGTCTGCATCTCCATCAGTCCTTTGATGTAAAGGCGCTCGCCTCTGTTGCCTTGCAATCCGGCCGCCTCGTACATCGGATACACCACGTCGGCATATTCATTGACGATGTTCAAAGTGAGGGCGAAAATCGGGTCTTTGTCGAGTTTCTTAGGTTTTTCAAGCCATTTCTCGAGTTTGGCCTGATCAACAAAGATTGATTTATCGAATGCTTTCGTGACCCACGCAGTGAAGTCGCCGCCACTCTTTGCGCCTATTTCCTCAATCATCGATGGCACATAACGGTCGATGTCTTTGTAGAAAAGGTTGAGCAAAGCGATGGTCACATCCTTATCGAGGTCTTTGTCGTAGTCTTTGAAGAACGAGGCAACCATAGGCTTCATGCCTTCAACTGCTTTGGCAATATCTTCTTTAGATGCTTTTTCGTTGATTAACCTGTTGATTCTGATGAATCTGCGTGAGAATGCAACAGCCTCGCCGCCGTTCCAACCGGCTTCGCGCAAATAGGTCATAGGCATCACAACATCGTCCAAGATAGCCCATTTTTCCTCTATGCCTTGGAAAATGTCACCATACTCGATTAGGCGCACTGGGTCGTCGTTGACCCATTCCATAAATGCCTGCTCCTGGGCCAATCTTCTGTCGTACACATGGTTGCGCACCAACTGTTTACGCTGACCGATGGCATATTTCCAATAGTTAGACACGCTGGCCTGCTTCGAAGCGTATTTTATGAACACTTCCTGATCGGCATCCATGTGTTTGCGGTACTCGTTGAGTTTGGTTGTGCGGCAGTTGATGATAGCCGGGCAATCCGACTCGATGAGGTTTTTAACGGTGTATGATGTCGAGTATCTGTCGGTTGAGCCCGGATAACCAAGAATCATAGCGTAATCGCCTGGTTTCACACCTTTGATGTTGATTGGCAGATAATGTTTCGACTTCATCGGGATATTGTCGGGACTGTATTTTGCCGGTTTGCCGTCGCGGTCGGTGTAAACACGGAAAATGTTGAAGTCGCCTTTGTGGCGTGGCCATGTCCAGTTGTCGGTGTCGGCGCCGTATTTGCCGATGCCCCATGGCGGGCAGCACACCAGACGCACATCACGGTACACGTCGTATTCAAACAAAATGTACTGGTTGCCCGAATAGAACGGCACGATTTCGATTTCAACATCGCGCTCGCCCTTGAGTTCTTTGGTTATTTTCTTGATATTTTCAGCAATGATATCGCTGCGTGTCTCCTCGTCGGTCACACCGTCAAGCACTGCTTCGGTCACATCGTCAACCATTGTCAGGAACGATACTGTGAGGCCTTGGTTAGGCAATTCCTCCTCCTTGCTCATTGCCCAGAATCCGTCGGTAAGGTAGTCGTGCTCAACGGTCGCGTGTTTTTGCACATAACTCAAGCCGCAGTGATGGTTGGTAAGCAGAAGTCCTTCGGGCGAGATGAGTTCGCCTGTGCAGCCGCCGCCAAATTGCACAATGGCATCCTTCAAGCTTGGCTGGTTGAGGTTGAAAATCTGTTCGGCAGTGAGCTTGCAGCCAAGTTGCTGCATCTCGTAAAGGCTCTTGTTGCTGAGGCTGTAAGGGAGCCACATACCCTCGTCAGCTTTAACACACAGTGTGCTGACAATCAATGCGATAGCTAAAAATACTTTTTTCATATTATTACAATTTTTATTTATTATCGGGTTTGAAAATATCTTCCAATTTCTTAATGTCGGCAATGGTTTCCTCGTCATGCTGCCGCTTTGACTGATCCTGCAAATCGTTGATTCGGTTCATGCCCATCTTCCACAGGCGAAGATCGAAATAAATGAATGCGACAAACAACAGCGAGCCCAATATCGGAGCATATTCCTCAAGGCCTTCCGACAACATCAAGATATAATCGAACAAGCCGTGAGCAAGCATAGGGGCTGCCAAACTCAAAATCAAGTATTTACGACGATTCTCGGGTTTAAACTTTGCCAATCCGAGGTAGTAGCCCATCAGCACGGCAAAGAGGAAATGCCCGGGCACCGACAGCAGAGCTCTCATCACACCCACTCCTATGGCGCCAAAATATGTCTCATTATCAAACACATACATTATATTTTCAACGCATGCGAAGCCCAAACTGATGAAAGTGGCGTAAACTATGCCGTCGAAAAACTCGTTGAAGTTCTCGTTACGCCAGATAAATATCATAAAAAGCAGCCATTTGCTCAGCTCTTCGGGTATGCCGGCCTCCCAAAACGCGCTGTAGAACACCATCTCGCCTACCCAAAGCGAATTGATGATGGCGATGAGTACGAAGTCGAGCGGGATTGCAAGTATGCCGAGTAAAAAGGCTTTTATCAGCATCCGCAAAGGTTCTTTCTCGTATTTGTCTTTACGGTAGATGTAGCGGAGTAACCATGCCACAGGCGCTACTGCCAATATCAAAACTAATAAATCTATCATATCTTCAATATTTTACATCATACAGTTTGACTTCAAACTATGCAAAAAGCCGCAGGCTAATTTTTTCAGCTAACGCAATGCCTGCTATTTTTTGCATAGTTTTCCGTCTTTTATACTTCAATACTTATAACATTTACACTATTAAACTCTTCAACTTTAGACGGTCGACCGACCGTCTCTACTTTTTCAACTACTCTAAACTCTACACTCTAAACTTTACACTTTCATAATCGACTCCAAACTATGCGAAGCCTCACTTCAGGGTAAGCCCTTGAGGTCTTACATTCGTGATGCTTTCGCATAGTTTTCCGTCTTTAAATCATCAATACTTTATAACTTTCAACTATCAACTTTCAACTCTAAACTATTAAAACAACGGCTCCCCGTTCCAGACCCCGTTGCGATAGCACCACGTTTCAGTATACCCGACAGCTTTCAGCGCCTCTTCAGCCTCTTTAAAGAAATACGTCAACTCCCAGTATTGGTGGGCATCAGAACTGATGACAACCGGAATATTCATTTCTTTCATGCGCGGCAGCAGCCACTCTGATGGGTAAAAGCCGTTGTAGCGTTGCTTGTAAAGCCCGCGGGTGTTGATTTCAACTATTAAATCGTGCTGTTTTATCAGGTCTAATGTCTCGAGAACCATATCGCGATACCATTTTTCATCCTCTTGGAAATAACGGCCGCGCGCATTCATCTTCACCTTGTCGAAATGCCCGATAATGTCGAACTTTTCGGTTTCAATCATCTCGTTTTCCTGATCGAAATAAGCGCGGACGCCTTTGCGGATGTCGCCGCCGAAGTAGTCTTTCAGGCCCTGGTCGTAAGGCTCGATGCTTTTACCGTCGATAAACCACAGAGTATCAGGGTTGCTGCCCACCAGATGGACCGAACCGATAAGGTAATCCAAGCCGTAATCTTTCTTTGTCTTCTGAAAATCGACCACTATTCCGGGTATGAACTCCATCTCCATCGACGCCAGTATGTCAATCTGTCCTGAATATTTGTTTTTCAACTCCTTGATATGATTGACATATTCTTCGTTTTTATCCATCGGGATGGATACACGGCTCTCGAACGGCACGCTGGAATGGTCGGAAAACCCAAGGGTGTGCATGCCTTGCGCTATCGCTTCGGTTATGGTATCCTCCATAGGCGACTTTCCGTCGGAATATATGCTATGTGTATGTAAATTAAAGTGTTGCATCGTCTTCTGTAGCTTCGATAACTTTATAAACCTTGTCGCCACGGCGCACCACATCGTGTGCCGGAATTGAGCACAACTCGCCCTTAACCGTCTGATTGACAGGCAACAAGTCGACACGAATCTCTTTCACCTTGTCCTCGTAAACGCCTGTTGTCGGCCCTATTATCATGATTTCGTCGCCTACATTCAAATCGTGGGTCTCCATCCTGATTTCGGCAACATTTATTTTAGCGAAGAAATTGGTGATTGTGCCGATAAAAAGTTTGGTTTTGGTGGCTTGCGAGCCGTATTTCTTAGTCCACTCGCCCATTTTGCGGCCCAGATAATAACCGTCCCAAAAGTCGCGGTTGTAAACACTGCGCAGACGCTCGGTCCATGCGGCCACCTTTTCTTCGGTAAATGTGCCTGCATTTATGGCGTCGACAGCCTCGCGATAAACGCCTACCGTCACCTTGGTATACTCAGGCGAGCGGCCTCGGCCTTCGATTTTCAGCACCTTCACCCCCGCTGCCAGCACTTTGTCGAGAAAAGGCAGGGTGCAGAGGTCTTTGGGCGACATAATATATTCGTTTTCAATGGCCAGGGTGATTTCTTTGTCGCGGTCGGTCACCTCGTAGCCACGGCGGCAAGGTTGCACACAGGCGCCACGGTTGGCACTGGTGCCGAAATTGTCAAGGCTCAGATAGCACTTGCCCGACACCGCCATGCACAGCGCTCCGTGACAGAACACCTCTATCCTGACCAAATCGCCTTGGGGGCCTGTAATATGACGACGCTCAATCTCGTCGGTGATGTGCCTCACCTGGTTGATATTGAGCTCGCGGGCGGTCACCATCACATCGGCAAACTGTGAATAATACTTCACAGCCTCAATGTTTGTGATATTGCACTGAGTCGACATGTGCACCTCCACGCCAATCTGGCGGGCATATTGTATCACACTATGGTCGGAGGCGATGATGGCTGAAATTTCGTTGGCTTTGATGGCATCCAAAAGAGCATGCATCTCGTCAATCTCCTCGTCGAACACCACCGTGTTGACTGTCACATAGCTCTTCACCCCGTGCTCGCGGCAGGTCTCGGATATAGTATGCAGGTCGTCGAGGGTGAAATTCTTGGTCGACTTCGATCGCATGTTGAGTTTGCCTATGCCGAAATACACACTGCCGGCCCCAGCCTGAATAGCTGCTGCCAGAGCCTCGTACGAGCCCACAGGGGCCATTATTTCAATGTCAAACATTAGTTATCAGTTATCAGTTGACAGTTATCAGTTGACAGTTATCAGTTGACAGTTGACAGTTAATTGTCAACTCTCAACTCTCAACTTTTAACTATTAATTATCTTTTCTCAAGTTTACTTCTCAGTTCTTCATATCCCGGTTTGCCGAGCAATGCGAACATATTCTTTTTGTAAGCCTCCACGCCCGGTTGGTTGAACGGGTTCACCTCCAGCATATAGCCGCTCAGCGCGCATCCTATCTCGAAGAAGTATATCAGCTGTCCGAGCACGTTGGCATTGATGGCTGGCACTGCAATGCGGATATTTGGCACGCCTCCGTCAACATGGGCCAAGATTGTAGCCTTCTCGGCGGTTTGATTCACCTCGTTGAGACGGCGTCCGGCTATATAATTCATCTGGTCGAGGTTGGCGTCGTCGCTTGGAATACGCATCTCGCTGTTAGGATTCTCAACGCTGATAACTGTTTCCATAAGGTTGCGCACGCCTTCCTGTATGTACTGTCCCATCGAGTGCAAGTCGGTGGTGAAGGTGACACTGGCCGGGAAGATGCCCTTGCCGTCCTTGCCTTCGCTTTCGCCATAAAGCTGCTTCCACCATTCGCTGAAGTAACACAGACGAGGCTCGTAATTGACAAGAATCTCGGTAGCCTTGCCATTGTGATGAAGTGCCTGGCGCGCCACAGCATACTTTGCAGTCTCGTTGTTCTCGTTTTGATTGTCGAGACAATATTTTTCCATCAGACGAGCGCCTGCAACCAGCTGCTCGATGTCGATGCCAGCCACTGCAATAGGCAATAAACCGACAGGAGTCAGCACCGAATAACGTCCGCCGACATCGTCAGGCACCACATATGTTTTGTAACCCTCGCTGTCGGATAAAACCTTCAGGGCACCCTTAGCCTTGTCGGTGATGGCCACGATACGGGTGCGGGCTTCGGCCTTGCCGTATTTCTTTTCGATATGGTTTTTCAAGATTCTGAATGCCACGGCCGGCTCGGTGGTGGTTCCCGATTTGGAAATCACCGTCATCGAATATTCCTTTTCATCAAGAAGCTTCAGGAGGTCGTGCATGTAATCCTCGCTCATGTTGTGACCGGCATAAACTATAGTCGGGTTGCCTGATGCCACCATTGATGCGAAATGATTGCTCAACGCCTCGATGACAGCGCGGGCACCAAGATATGAACCGCCAATGCCGACAACCACAAACACCTCCGATTTCTTGCGGAGTTCATCGGCCTTGGCCTTGACATCTTTAATGAAATCAGGGGTTATGGACGAGGGCAGGTTCACCCAACCAAGGAAATCGTTGCCCGCTCCGGTGCGTGAATAAATGGTCTTGAAAGTGTCGGCCACTTTTTTATTATACGTATCTAATTGATTGTCAGTCAGAAAACCTTTTACTTGTCGTAAATCTACTTTTATGTCAGTCATGATACAAAGGATTTTAATTTTTTGCGAATATACAAAATTTTATTGAATTACAGCAAAATACAAAAAAAAGAAACCGTCTCTTGAGCGGAGACGGTTTCCAGAACCAAAAACCAAAATTTATGAAACCTTTTATGAACAGCGCAAATTCTCGGATAGAGAACTATGGATGTACGCCATTCACGGTGCAAATATACAACTATTTTTTCGATTGGGTGAAAAAATTTTTTAACAATATGTGCGAAAAAACGCATATTAAGTTAAAAATAATTGATACTTAATGTGTTACGAACACAAAAAATATTAAACAAATTTTCGTGATTTAACTTTGTCGGGTCAATTCACACTATTATGATAGGACCCTATTACATTCTTTTGGCAGAGGGCGATGGTGAAACGGCAATGATAACCAAGAATTATCTCGCTTCAAACGGTTATCCCACCATCATCTGCGAGAACGGCAGAGAAGCTCTGCGCTGCTTTAGAAGCGAAAAGTTAAACTTTCTGATCATCAACGTGTCGCTTGCCTATATCGACGGCATAGAAGTGGCCCGGGAGGTGCGCAAATCCAACAAGGACATTCCGATTATCATGTTCGGCCGCAATGTGCCGCAAAGCGACATTGCCAAATGCTTTCAGGTTGATGTCGACGACTTCCTGGCCCAACCATTCAGCATGGAAGAGCTGCGCCTGCGCATACAGGCGATTATGCGAAGAGTCAAGATGTACCTGCAATCGCAGCATCTGCTGCCGTTGGGAAGATACACCATCGACACCATGCGACACACTCTGAACATCAACGGCAACACACACAAGCTGACCAACAAGGAGATGGATTTGCTTATGCTTTTCTACGAATACCTCGGCCGTGTGGTTGAACGTCAGGTGGCTCTGAAAAGAATTTGGAATCAGGAAAACTACTTCAACGCGCGCAACATGGACGTCTACATCAAGAAGTTGCGCGACATGCTATGCGACGACCCAAACGTCAGGTTGGAAAACGTGCACGGACTGGGTTACAAACTGATAGTTTACAACATCGGCTAAAACTATCTGTCTTTGTACGAGCTGCAAGGGAATCTGGTGCCTTCGGCCAATTCCACAACAGGTATGTTGATTGAGGCGGGTGCCAGAGGCATGGTGTTGTCTGTCAGGATGTTCCAAAAAACATCCGAATTAGGCCCCTTGTCGGTGTTGGTGAGCACTATCAAAGTGCGGTCGTTGACTTTATCGATGAGGAAGAACGAACGATAGCCCTTCCACCAGCCGTAATGGTAGTAACAGCCGGGGTGCTTGCGTGAGATGCGCCAGCCGAATCCGTAGTTGTCTTTTCGTTTGGAATACTTGGGGCTTCCGGGCACAAAAGCCTCTGCCTGTATGCTGTCGGGCATCAGCAATCCATAGTCGATGGCCACCTTGAAACGGTACATGTCCTCGACATTGGAAAACATGATTTTATCGCCCTTGACTCCGTTCAGATATTCGTTCTGAGCCTGACGCGGCCGGCGACGTCCAAGATAGTATCCCTGCACGCAATCGGGCAAATAGAGCGACACCATTGTGTCGGTGGGCATGTCGTAGATATAAGAGCGGTGCATGCCTATAGCGTCGAACAAATCTTCACGCATGAAGTCGACAAACGGCTTGCCTGATACCCGCTTCACAATGCTTGCCAGCATGGCGTAGTTGACGTTGCAGTAATGGAAACCGTTGTCAGGCTTGAAATATGGATCGGGCTTGTACTTGACATAATAATCTATCATGTCGTCGTTGGTGAAAGGAGTCTTTTTGTTTGGCCAGTTGTTGTCGGCCAAGGTTTCGTAACGCGACAGCCCCGAGCGGTGCGTGAGCAGCATGCGAGTGGTGATGCCTTCGTACGGGAACTCGGGAATGTACTTACGGATATCAGCATCGTAGTCGATCAGACCGCGCGACTTGAGAATCATTATCGCCTCGGCGGTGAACATTTTTGACACCGAACTGAGCTGATAGATATCGTCGTTGTGCAGCTCGCCCTTGCGTGTGCGCAGATTTTTCACTCCATACGACTTCACCAAGACCACCCTGCCCTTCTCGGCAAACAGCACCGTGCCGTTGAAAGTGGTCTTTTTCTTCAGGTTGGTGCAAGTTTTGTCTATCTTAGCCGCCCTCTGGCTGATGACGGGCGCATCCAGGTCTTTGAAGATAGAGTCGGCATTAACAACAGGCCATTGCCTGACTTCCTCGGGGGTGAATGCTTTTTCTTTTCGCGAAGAGCAAGAAATTAAAAATACAAACAGAAGTAATATAAGGTGTCTCGTTTTCATCTTGTTTAAAAAAACCACGCAAATATACTAATTTTTTGTAATTTTGCACTCTCAAATTCAATATATGTTTCAAGATTTCAATTTAAACCCTGCAATCCTAAAAGCAATAGATGAATTAGGATTTAAGGAGCCTATGCCGATACAGGCCGAGGTGCTTCCAGTCTTATTGTCGCAACGCACCGATTTGGTCGGTCTGGCTCAGACCGGCACCGGCAAAACCGCCGCTTTCGGATTGCCGCTTCTGCAGAATATCGACCCTAAAAACCGCAGTGTTCAGGCATTGGTGCTTTGCCCTACCCGCGAGCTCTGCATGCAGATTACCAAAGATTTGCTCAGCTATGCCAAGTATATTCCGGAATTGCTGGTAGTGCCGGTTTACGGCGGCGCAAGCATAGAGGTGCAGTTTAAAAGCCTGGCCAAAAAGCCTCAAATCATTGTGGCAACACCTGGCCGTCTGCAGGATATGATACGTCGCAACCGCATCGACTTCAGCAATGTGCAGTGGATGGTGCTCGACGAGGCCGACGAGATGCTGGACATGGGATTTCAGGAAGATGTCGACGCAATCTTGGAATATATGCCTGAAAGCAAGAACACCCTGCTCTTTTCGGCCACCATGCCGGCCGAGGTGGAACAGATTCTCAACAAATACATGAAGGATCCTGTCCGCATCAGCATAGGGCAGAAAAACTCAGGCACAGCCAATGTGCGACACAACTATTATCTCATCAAGGCCAGCGACCGTTACTTGGCCTTGAAACGACTTATCGACTATTATCCGTCAATCTACGGAATAGTGTTCTGCCGCACCAAGCTTGAGACTCAAGACGTGGCCGACAACCTTATCCACGACGGCTACAACGCCGCCTCGCTGCACGGCGACTTGTCGCAGCAGCAGCGCGACCTGGTGATGAACCATTTCCGTCAGGGATTCACACAGATTCTGGTGGCCACCGACGTGGCAGCGCGCGGTCTTGACGTCAACAATCTGACACATATCATCAACTACAACCTTCCCGACGACATCGACACCTACGTGCACCGCAGCGGCCGTACCGGACGCGCCGACAAGACGGGCATCTGCATCAGCCTGGTGCATGTCAAGGAGAAACATAAAATAAAAGCCATCGAGAAACAGCTAGGGCAGCCCATGGAGAAAGAGCTCATCCCGACAGCCCAGCAGGTATGCGAGAAACAGCTGTTCCGCCACATCGACAACCTCGAAAAGGTCGACATCATGCGCGACGACATCGACGACTATCTGCCGGTGGTGTTCAAGAAACTCAGCTGGCTCACACGCGAGGAGCTCATCACCCGCGTGGTGGCATTAAACTTCAACAGGTTCTTGGATTATTACAAAGACGCTCCCGACTTGAATGTCGACGAGAGCAAGAAAGAGCCCAAGGAGAAAAAAGAGAAGAAGGTGCACGACGACTCGCACATGGTGCGTCTGTTCTTCGGACTTGGCAAGCGCGACCGCATCAAGCCCACCACCCTCATTGGCCGTATCAACGATGTGACAGGCACCAAGGACATTGAAATCGGTCACATCGACTTGAAGGACAACTTCTCGTTTGTGGCTGTCGACGGCGCCAGAGCCCAGTTTATTGTCGACTGCTTCGCCGACCAGCGTAAGAACAAGGAAGGTATACGCGTGGAAATCACCACCGGCGAACCGAAACAGGAGTCGCACGACCGTGATCAGCACTCTCGCCGCAGCCGCAAAGAAAGCCGCTCCAAGGATTCAAGCTCCAAAGATTCAAGCTCCAAAGATTCAAAGAAAGGAAAAAAAGATTCCAAAAAGAAGAAATCAAAGGAAAACTACCGCCCCGAGAAAAAATACGGAAAAAGAGTAAAATACTAATAGAAAAGGCCGCCACCAGGCGGCCTTAACTTTTAACTTTCAACTATTAACTCTAAACTATTAACTCTAAACTAGTACTCCCAAACACTCTGTTCAAAATCTATGATTTCGTGTTTGATGCGTTCCGACTCACGCATGGCTTCCACGCCGGTGGCGTAGTCCTGAATGCTGCGGTCGTAGACGTTTTCTTCTTTGTAGATATAGCTGTCAAACTGACGTTTCCAGAACAAGTCGTCGTACGACATGCGGGCTGCCGAATTCTGACGGTTGTAGACCGGAGCCTCTGCCAGCACCGAGCGGGTGTTCTCGTCAAACGGAATCCAGAACAACTCGTTAGGCATCTGCACGCTGTCGTTCACATCGCGCATGGTCACCGGGCATATAGCCTCGATGCGCACCATCAACTGGCTGCGGTGTGCGTCAAAGTACCAGTCTTCCATCACGCGCAAACGTGTCACCGACTCGGGGTTGAAAGCGATGCTGATGGCTGTGTCGCCAATCTTGTTGCCGTAGTCATCGTACATCGACTGATAACGTGTGCTGTTCAAGCCGTTCATCAACTTGGTGTAAGGCACAGGTTTGTTGAGTTCGCCTGTCACGTTCACCTCGTAAGCCTGGCATCTGCCTTCCTTCAAAGCGTCCATTATGACGTCCATGAAACGGCGCCAGTTCTGATGGCTGTCGCGTGGATAGTAGAACGGGAGGTTCATCTTCTGACGGAAGTCGATCTCACGCCATACTCTCTTTTTCCACAAGATATCGGCTTCACGTACTTCAGGATAAGCGACAATCTTCTTCACGCCTGTGCCGTTTTCAACGTACAGACCGTCGTTGTATGTGTCGCTGGTTATCTGTGCCGACACGTTGGTGTCGAGCAAGAAGCAGAACAATGAAGCTGCAATTATTGAAACTACCTTTTTCATATTACTTGATTTGAACGTTTATCGAACCGACGTTTCTGATATCGCCCTTAGGGCTCTTGACGCAGATGTCCTGGAACTGAATTCTCTGTCCGGTCTGCGCGTTTCTGATGAGTTCTCTCACCTCTTCAGAAAACTTAGGTCCTCTGTTGTTTTTATCTATGAATGTTCCTCTGTATGTCGATACTGTGTACGACTCGACGGTGTAGTTGAAACCATCGAAGTCGAAGTCTTTCATCACGGCGATGATCTTGTCGGCCACCAAAAGCACTTCCTTCTCGACTTTACCGCCTGTAACGTCACCTATTCTGACCACCGGGTCAGGAACCGGCTTCACGCGGAATTCCTGTGTACCGAGGTCGATGGTTTTGCCGTCGGCGCCCTTTGCCGAAATCTTCACATTCACCTTGCGGGCGTTCTTGTCGACTTCCACAAAGTAGTTGCCTGCGCCTGAGTTGTCTTTGGTCAGCTTGCCGCCTTCAACGTTGACGATGATGTCGTTGCCTGTGTAGCCCGGAGCAGCCACTGAAATAGGGTTCTGGAGCTCTTGATACATAACCATCATCTTGGTTGGAGACACTGTCACTGACGGCGGAGCCACCATGTAGCTGGCGTCGAATGGATGATATTCTATCTCGCCTGTCTCAGGGTTGGTTATCTCGATAACACCGGCAAGTTTCTGTTCACCAGCGGTCTTGCCCGGAATCTTCAGTCTGACCACGCCTTCTGAGCTCTTAGTCACAATCGGGGTGCCTTTGTAGTCCTTGAAGTTTCTGATGCCCATGCCGTATTTGGCCGAGAAGTTGCTCATGGTGTCGGACGGAAGCAGGATAACCTCAGCCTCGAAGTCCTGACCTTGGATGATGTAGTCGCTCTTGGCGATCACTCTGGCCTCGACCTTGTTGAACTTATAGTCGGTGGCGCCCACTCTGTCTGACAAATCAGACACAGCGTCGTATTCTGTTGTCTGCACCTCGCCAACCAACTTGTTGAGGATTGCCATCTCGGCCACGAAGATAATGTGGCTGAAATTCTTTTCCTCCCAGCTGATTTCCTGACCGTCGGCATCGTAATAGGCAATAGGATTGCCGTTTTGGTCATAGTCGGTGAGCAGACCCACGTGTTTGCCGTAGTCTTTCAAACCGGCCGACTCCAAAGTGCCAACCACAAACTCGCGGTACTCCTGAATCTTCTGTTTCAACTCAGAGGCTTTGCCTTCGTTGATCATAATGGTGGTTGGAGTGTCGTAGTTGTCCTTGGAACCGACGTTTTTCAGATTCAACTCGTATATAACGCGACGGTTATCAGGGTTGGCTTTATCCAAGTTCCTGATAATCTTCTTCTCAGCGTCTTTAGGGTTGAAAAGTTCTTCTTCGGTGATGCCTTCTGTCTGAAGCAACAGCGGCAGCTTCACGTCTTTTTCAATATAATTGATGATCTCGTCAGACTTCTCACGGATGGCTTGGGCGTAATCCCAATACACCTGTGTCTTGTCCTGTTCCTTCATATACTGCTGCTCGAAAGCTCTGTAGGTGTCTTCAAGCTTTACCTCGATGCTGGCGTTGGTTCTCTCCTGACCGTCGTTCACGATAGAGAAAGCATCAAGGATATCGGCCGAGACGTTCATTGCCAACAGCGCAGTATAGACCAGGTACATCATACCGATCATCTTCTGTCTTGGTGTTTCTTTTGCTCCTGCCATTTTCTAAAAGCTTTTAAGATTGTCAGGCTTTGATGTTCATTGCGTTGAGCATGTTGCCATAAACATTGTTCATAGCGCTGATGCGTTTCGACATGTCGACCATCTCGCGGTTCAATGTTTCTGTCGATGTTGTTGAAGCATTGATCTTTTCGATGTAGAGAGCCATGGTGTCGTTGAGTTTCTTGTTGGTCTCAGAATAGTTGGCGGCACCTGTTGCCGATTTGGCCATCTGCATATCGAGTTCCATCACTGTCTCTGAAGCTTTATTCATAGCCTTGGCGTAGTTGCTTGTGGCTGCCACCGCTTCGCTCACCTCGGCAATCTTGCTGGCATTCTCACCCAAGCGTGTCAAGCCCTGGCTGAGTTTCTCCATAGTGTGGGCGTTAATGTTGGCTTTCTCAAACATCTCGTCCAAACGCTCGGTGATGATATCCTGGTTAGCGTTGTTGTTGGCTGTGGCTGTTCTGGCCGGCTTGGTTGATTTCTCGGAAGGAGCAGTGCCGTTGCCGTGATACAGATCCCACATCTCCGGATAAACCAAACTCCAGTCAGGTTCGACGTGGATAGGCTCGAATGCTGAGAAGAAGAAGATGATAGCTTCAACCACCAGACCGAGTGTCAGCATGAAGTTGGCCGCTCCCGACCATCCGAATACCGACATGTGTGTAAGTTTAAACAAAGCGCCAATCATAACGACTGATGCACCAATACCATAAAGCTTAGCCATGAAATTTTTATAGCCTCTGCTTTCTGCTAACTCTGTAAATGTCATATTCTTGAATTTTTAATATTTCTTTTAACTTTTAACTTTTAACTTCTAACTGTCAACTGTTAACTGTCAACTGTTAACTGTCAACTGTCAACTGTTAGTTGTACACCCTTGAAGCCTTGTTCGGGTTGTCACCCTTGTTTCTGCCAAGGTAAGGCTGCACGCAACGGAATCCGATGTAGCATTTTGCCGAATCCTGATATTCGTAGTCGCGTGTGGTCACCTGCAGGTAGTATGAGATATCCTTCCATGAACCGCCACGGATGACTTTTCTCTTCATGACAGGGTCTTCGTTAGGCTGTGCGTTGTACTGATAGTCGGGGTTCATGTCCCATGAGAAGTTGTACGATGAAGGGTCGAATGCGCTTGATGTCCACTCCGACACGTTTCCTGCCATGTCGTACAGACCCCAGTCGTTAGCCGGGAAGTGTCCGACCACCAAAGTGGTGAGACCGCCGTCGGCAATGTAGTTGCCGCGCAAAGGCTTGAAGTTGGCCAACAGGCAACCTCTCTCGTTGCGTGCATATGGGCCGCCCCATGGATATGGGTTGAGCTGATGACCGCCGCGTGCAGCCCACTCCCACTCGGCCTCGGTTGGCAGACGGAACTCCGACAAACCAGCCTGACCTTTGTGTTTTGAAAGGTAGTTGTTGAGCTTGGCTGTACGCCACACGCAGAAGGCGCGGGCCTGGCTCCAGTTGACACCCACCACCGGGTAGTTGTCGTATGCCGGATGCCAGAAATATTTCTCGGTCAGCGGGTCGTTGAATGAATATGAGTAGTCATAAATCCATGACAGTGTGTCAGGATAAATGTTGATTTCCTCGTTGCGGACGAACACTGAACGGTCGTTCATGCCAGCAGGACGGTTGGCGAAAGCACCGTTGCGGTAGTCGGCGTCTTCTCTCATCTCCTTCTTGGCAGCCGCTCTGTGGTCGATATAGCTGTAATGATAGAAAAGCTTTCTGGCGTCCACTTCCTTCTTGCCATAGTAACGCTCGTTTTCAGGGATATAAAGCTGCTCGAGAGCGTCTCTGTATTCCTGATTGTCGCTACGCCAGTCAATTTTCTCATTCCAGTTGAGATAAGGCGGTTCGTAAACCTCGCCGGTCTTCTTGTTCTGAGTTATGAGATACTTGTCGGGGTCAACCTCGCCAAGATATGTGCGGGCCAAAGAGTCGCGTACATAGTAAACAAACTCACGGTACTCGTTGTTGGTAATCTCAGTTTCATCCATGAAGAATGCCGAAACAGAGATGGTTTTGCCTTGTGTCAAGCTTCCTCCGGTAATGTCCTGGCCTCCGATACCCATGGTGTAACTACCCATCGGCACAAACGCCATTCCGTATGGATCGGGCTGGTAGAAAGGCTTTGATTTCTTTCTGACTCCAACCAATTCACCCTGATCGCTGCTTGTGCTGCATCCCATCAGAATCATTGCGACAATACTAACTAACAAAAACTTTTTCATCTTAATTTTGTTATATGAATACTATTTTATCATTTCTAAAAAAGCCACCAAAAGTAGTCTATTTTTCGTTATTCCCGACAAAAACATTTCAACGGCCTCTTTTTTTTATCAACATCTGTTACAAGTACCTAATACTACGATAAATACGCGGTGATTTATCCATATCAAGCTTGAATCGGTAACATACCGACACCTCATGCGATCCCGGCAAGCCTATTCCCTTGGTGTTTATATCGTACGCGTAGGCAATCTCGACACCCTTGATTGTTATGCCGGCAATCAGGTCGATTGACTCCTGATACCGGTAGTTAACGCCGAAATTGAATTTATTATTGTACCAAAGTCGAGCCGTGGCGTTAAATTGTGTGGAAGCGACATCGCTCATGACCATAATCGACGGGTTGAGCATAAACTTCGGATTGTCAAACTGGTACTCGTATCCGGCCACCAGATAGAAGGTTCGGTCGCCCACGAAACTGGCGCTGCTGGTCGACTGGTCGCCCAATGCCTTGCCCTTGGCTTCCATCAGATTGGTCACCGAAGCGGCCACGTAGAACGTTTCGGGAACCATATAGAACAAACCGAGGTTGAAATCGAACAACATGTCGCTCTGCTCGCCCGAAGGTATCGCCGGGTCGTTGCCCGACAGCGGATTGGCCTGTGAGAAATCGACTTTGCGGTTGTTTAAACTGATGGCGGCGCCGAGACCCAAAGTGCCCATTCCCACATCAAAGTGATAGGAATAGCCCAAATTGACCGAGGTATTGTCTTCAAAACCGAGCTGGTCTTTCATCACGCTCAAGCCCAAACCGCCGCCCAACACTTTCAGCGGCAGGTCGGCCGAAACGAAGAATGTGCGTGGCGAAACCACATTGCCTGTCTGGCTGTCTTTAAAACCTGTCCACTGGTTGCGGTAGGTTGCCATGGCGTTGACTCCTTCGCTCAATCCGTAATAACCCGGATTTATCACGCCGTATGAGTTGCTGTAAATGGTAAACATAGGAGCCTGTTGAGCCCTTAACGTATTGATTGTCAATACGCTAATTATAACTAACATTATGAATCCTATTTTACGCATTGTGTTTTATAACGCCTTGTTGTTCTATTTATTGTTTAAAAACTGAAGTTTTCAACATTTTTTCAACATCACCTGAATAGCCGTATTATGTCGTTGCCGTTGGCATATAAGACTAATATCAGCAGGAAGATGAATCCTATTGTAGTCGCTTTTTCGAGGAACTTGTCGCTCGGCTTGCGCCCTGTCACCACCTCCCAAATCAGGAAGAGCACGTGTCCGCCGTCCAAACCCGGTATAGGCAGAATGTTCATTACCGCCAGGATAATCGAGAGGAATGCCGTCATGCGCCAGAACTGCTCCCAGATAAAGCTGTCGGGGAATATGCTTCCGATGGTGATGAATCCGCCCAAACTCTCGTAAGCGCCCGTGCTTGGCGTGAAGATGAGCTTGAGCTGTTTCCAATAGTCTTTAAGCTCCTTGCCTGTCTTTTTGAATCCTTTCGGAATGGCTTGCCAGAAGGTGTATTCCTTGGTCGAGCCCTCAATCATATTTTCAGCCATCACACCTATGAGGCCGTCGCTTGTCACGTGCAGTGCCAAGGTCAAAGTGTCGCTGCCGCGCAGCACCACAAGATCGATATCCTCGTCTTTATAGTCGCCGATGACATTTTTGAAATCGTGGAAATACAAGGTTTCCGTATCGTTGACCGCGATTATACGGTCGTGTTTCTGGACGCCGGCTTTAGCGGCTGGCGATTCAGGGGCGAACTCACCCACATAGAACGGGGTGCGAATGCCGATAAACTGCGACTGGTGCTTGAGTATCTGCTTGGTGGCGTCTTCGGGCAAACTCACTTTCATCAACTCGCCTTCGCGCTCCACTTCAACGTATTCCGACTTCTCGAGCAGCAACTCCATCGGTATCTGGCCGAAATTCTCGATATACTTGCCGTTGACCGACATTATTTTGTCGCCGTCACGAAGGCCCAGACTATAACCCAGACTGTCGACTGTGATGCCGTATTTGTTGGCCTCGGCCGTTGAAATGTATTTTTCACCGTAACTGGCAAGTATTCCGATGTAAATCAGGAAGGCGAGTATCACATTCATGCACACTCCGCCAATCATGATAATCAGTCGCTGCCAGGCCGGCTTGGTACGGAATTCCCAAGGCTGAGGCTCCTGAGCCATCTGAGCCTGGTCCATCGATTCGTCGATCATACCGGCAATCTTGCAGTAGCCGCCAAGCGGCACCCAACCCAAACCGAACTCGGTGTTGGCCTCTTCGCGACGCCAATCGTCCTCGGGCAGGGTGTTCAAATCAATCTTTTCGTAGGTGTAGTCTTTCTTTTTGGTTATCGGGTCGATTTTCTCATGAGTGATGTATCTTTCGGGCTCATTTTTGCAGAAAAATTTGAAACGCCACTTGCCGTTTACTTTTTTGCATCTGAAAATCGAGAATTTCCAGTCGAAAAACATATAGAATTTCTCGACCCTCACACCGAATATGCGAGAAGCGATAAAATGCCCGAATTCATGAATAATCACTAATATTGAGAGGGCAAGTATAACCTGTATTATCTTGATTAAAACAACCATTTTTTCCACTCTGATTTTTTAAACCGCAAAAATAATAAAAAAAATGATTGGTCTGTCACTTAACGTCAAAAGAAATGAAATCCTCCGGATTGAGGGCTATTCCGTTGAGCCATAACTCAAAGTGCAGATGTGTGCCGGTGGAGGTGCTGCCGCCGTTGCCGATGATGGCAATGCCGTCGCCGGCTTTCACCGTATCGCCCTCATGCTTCAGCAGTGAAGCGTTGTGTTTGTATATAGATATTAAATTTTTATCATGTTGAATGGCAATAACATAGCCTCCTTCAGCCGTCCAATCGGCGAACACGACAGTGCCGTCGCCAGCGGCTTTGATGACAGCGTCGGTTTTGGCAACTATATCTACACCGTAATGATTGGTTTTGCTGTTGAAATGACTCGATATCATACCGTTGAGCGGCACGTAAAACACATTGGCCTGACGACCGACAGTTTCGGTGGTGTTTTTATTCTTCTTTATATTAATTAAGGTGTTGTCGGCTGCGATATCGTAATCCTCGTCGAAAAGTATCTTTTTCAGATTCTGGATGTAGAGGTCGTTCTGCCGAAGAGCCGCCTCCAACGAGTCGGCGCGGCTTTCGATATTGTAGACTCGGCGGTTGAGGGTGATGTCGGTGTAACCCGGAATAAGCTCGCGCAAAGAGGTGAAGAATATCAGCACCGTTGTAATAGCTATAAGCAAAACCGAATAAATGACCACGGTGGTTATGATATTCATCTTGCTCATGTTGAAGCCGCCTTTTTCCTCCAGTGTCACCGGATGGATTATGACGACTTTGAATTTGTTTTTAAGATTCTTGAACCAATTGCTTATCTTTCCCATTATTCCAGATTAAAAAGCCCTTTGACTTTGCCTTGCATACCTTTGTAAAACTCTTCCATCATCGGCCAATCCTTATCAAAATCGCCCGACGGCACAAAACTTGGACCATAGCCGCAGCGCTTGGTTTTGAAGTCGATAAACCCAAGCACCACAGGCACTTGAGCCATCTCGGCTATGTAGTAGAAACCTCTTTTCCAGCGCTCCACGCGTTTGCGGGTTCCCTCGGGTGTGATCACCACATACAAACTTTCATACTCCTTGAAAATGGCGGCTGTGCGGGCTGCCACATTGTTGGCACGGCTTCTGTCGACGGGAATGCCGCCCATCTTTCGTAAAAACCAGCCTAAAACGGGTACGAAAAACTCTTTTTTGATGAGAAATTTCACTTTGCGGCCATCCATCCAGAAGAAGCAGCGCCCGATGATGAAGTCTTCGATAGCGGTGTGAGGTGCCGAGATGATGACACTTTTTTTCACTCCTTCGGGAAACGACCCCACCATAGTGAAACCTCTCATTTTCAGATAATTACGTCCAAACCATTTTCTAAAACTCATACGTCAACCTCCAGGCCAAGGCCTTTTTTCAGTGTCAGGACATTGGGGTTCATCTCGGCCATCTTCTCAAAACGGCTGCGGTCGGTGTAGACCACTTCGTCTTTGGGTTTGTCAACTATGTGATGCACGAGTTTGAACTGGTTGTTGTCGAGCTCCCTGACCAGATGGTCGCGGAGCATCTGCATACAATTCATATCCTTGACAACCAATATGTTATCTATTTGATAATTGATTTCAAAATTGTCTCCGAGCGTGGGAGTGTATTTGCCGATGCCGGCCACGAAATTGGGCGAAGTGTTTTTATGCTTCGTCACGAATTTCGTCCACGCTTCAACCAGCATCGCCTGCGTAAAAGGGTTGTTTCTGACCTCTTCGCGCACCTCGGCCTTCTTTTCTTTAGGCGTCTCGTCGAGAATCGAGACAGTGCCCGAACGTCTGACACGCTGCACCGGCTGAGGCTGTGGCTGCGGTGCCACTGGCTGCGGCTGTTGTGCCACCTGCTGTGGCTGCGGCTGCTGAACCGGTTGAGGCTTCGGCGCGACAGGCTGTTGTGCCACCGGCTGTGGAGCAGGCTGCACCGCTGCTGGCTTTACACCGACATTTCCCGTCCCGTCATTTCGACCGACCGCAGGGAGCGGAGAAATCTCAACTCTATCCACCATTTTCATCAATGCGATTTCAAGGTGTAGCCTCTTGTTGTTCGCGCTGCGGAAATTGATGTCGCATTCGTTGGCGAGGTCGAGCGATTTCAGCAGAAACTGGGTGCTGCACTGCGCGGCTTGTTTCATATAACGATCCTTCAGCTGGTTGCTCACCTCCATCAACCCAATCACACGCTCGTCCTTGCCCAGCAACAGATTGCGCAGATGGCTCGCCATGCCCTGAATGAAGTTTTGGGCGTCGAAACCCTTGTTGATGACTTCGTTCAACAGCAGCAGCATGGAATTGATGTCGCCTGCCATTATATTGTCGACCATCCTGAAATAGTACTCATAATCAAGCACATTGAGGTTGGTGATTACATCCTGATAGGTGATGTTGTTGCCCGAGAAACTCACCATCTGGTCGAAGATGGAGAGGGCGTCGCGCAAGGCTCCGTCGGCCTTCTGGGCTATGATGTTGAGAGCTTCTTCTTCGGCTTGAACGCCTTCTTTGGCGGCTATGTTCTTGAGATGTTGGGTGATATCCTCGACCGTGATGCGTTTGAAATCAAAAATCTGACATCTCGACAGGATGGTCGGCAGGATTTTATGCTTTTCGGTGGTGGCCAGAATGAACTTGGCGTACGCAGGCGGTTCCTCAAGAGTCTTGAGGAAGGCGTTGAAAGCCGCGCCCGACAGCATGTGAACCTCGTCGATGATGTACACCTTGTACTTTCCGATTTGAGGCGGTATCCTCACCTGATCGATGAGGGCGCGGATGTCGTCGACGCCGCTGTTCGAGGCCGCGTCGAGTTCGAAAATGTTGAACGACGCGTTGTTGTTGAAACTCACACACGACTCGCACTCGTTGCAGGCCTCCATGTCGTCGGTAGGATGCAAGCAGTTGATGGTTTTGGCCATGATTCGGGCGCATGTTGTTTTGCCGACGCCTCGCGGGCCGCAGAACAGAAACGCCTGCGCCAAAGTGTTGTTGCGTATGGCGTTCTGCAAGGTCGATGTGATGGCATGCTGACCAACGACGCTCTCAAAAGTCGCCGGCCTGTACTTTCGTGCCGATACTATAAAATTTTCCATCAGAATATAGCCTTTTATTCAGCTTGTAAAATTACAAAGATTTTCTGAAATCATGCCATTTGTTTATATTTTTTTAAAAAAAAGCCCGTTAATACTATGAATTTCGTATTTTTGCAGTTTCGGACGAAAAATAAAGTAATTGGAAAAGGATGAAAATTAAGTCATTCAAGATATTTGGAATAATAGCTATTTTACTGGCTATCATCACTTTAGGTTCTTGTTCCACCAAAAAGAACAAATGGAACCGACGTGTGTGGCACAATATGACCAGCCATTACAACGTGTGGTGGAACGGCAACCAGAGCATTCAGGCAGGCGAGAAAACCCTCAAGGAGGCTGTGCAGGACGATTATACCAAGACTTTGCGCGTGTTCAACTACGGCACAAAGGAGAACGCCCTGGCGCTCAACCAAAGCATGGACCGCGCCATCGAAAAAGACGCCATATGCGTGCAAAAACACTCCATGCGTTTCAACAATACCGAATACGTCCGCTGGATTGACGACGCTTTCATCGACATGGGCCGAGCCCATTTCTACAAGCAGGACTACGTGCCGGCCCGCCGCACTTTCGACTACGCCGCCACACAGTTCCGCGGCAGCAAAGACCGCTTCACCGCCACGCTGTGGCTCGCCAAAACCTACATCGAGACCAAACAGTTTGAAAAGGCCGAGGCCATGTTGCAATCACTTCTGGTAGCCACCGACGCCGACGACACCAAGATACCGCGTTACGTGCGCACCAACATCGACCTGGTTTATGCCGACTACTACATAGCGTCGGGCAAAGAAGACGAGGCCGTGCGTTACCTGCGCAGCGCCCTGATCACCGCCAAGGGCAAGTACAACAAGTCGCGCGCCATGTTCATTCTCGGTCAGATTTACCAGCACCAGAACGACAAGACACGCGCCACCGAGCAATACAAGAAAGTCATCAAGAAACATCCTTCGTACGAGATGACCTTCGAGGCCCAGATGAACCTGGCCCGCTGCTACGACGCCGACACAGCCACTATCATGCGGATGCTCAACAAGATGCTCAAAGACACCAAGAACAACGATTACAAGGACCGCATCTACTACGCGATGGCCAACGTGGCTCTTGAAAACAACAACCAGCCCGGCGGCATCGGATACCTCAGGAAATCGGTGGCCGCAAGCCGCACCAACAACCTTCAGAAAATCAAGTCGTCGCTCGAAGCCGCCACGCTGCTGTTCAGCAACAGCGACTACGTGCTTAGCCAGGCATACTACGACACCACTGTCATGACAATGGACCGCACATATCCCGACTACGACAGCCTGCTCAACCTTTCGGTAATGCTCACCGATCTGGTGTCGAATCTGACTGTTTACGAGACACAAGACAGCCTGTTGAGGCTTTCTGAAATGGACACCATCCACCTGTATGCGGTTATCGACAAGGTGATTGAAGACTATCAGAACGAGCAGAAGCGCATCAAGGAACAGGAGGAAATAGCTGCCCAGATTGCCATGAACGGCGGCAACGAAAAGCCTGAATCGGTGGTTCCGACCAACACCGGCAGCTGGTATTTTTACAACACCCAGGCACGCAACCGCGGCATGAACGATTTCCGCAGCAAATGGGGCAACCGCATGCTCGAAGACTTCTGGTTCATCTCCAACAAACAGAACATGATGCAGGAGCAGGAGCCTGTCGAGGAACTGACCGACGAGCAAATCAAACAGCTCACCGACGAGCAGCGCGAAGAGTATTTCAGCAGGCTCAACAGCCAGGCCAAGGCCGCCGATACCGTCCAGTATACCGAATTGGACCGTGGCTACTACCTGCGTCAGATACCGTTCTCGCAAAGTCAGAAGCAAGAGGCCAACGCCCAGATTGCCGAGGCTTTGAACAACATCGGATTCATCTACTACAGCGACTTGCAGGATTACCAGCGCTCAATCGACGCCTACACCGAACTGACCGAACGCTATCCCGGCAACAGCAACGAGGTGTCGGCATGGTATTATCTTTACAAAATGCACAATCTGCGCAAGGAAACGGCCGAGGCCGACACATACAAAAACCTCGTGCTGACCAAATATCCCGAGTCAAATCAGGCCAAAATCATACTCGACCCCGAATATTTTGTCAAGCAACACGAGAAAGGAGCCGAAGCCGAGCAGCTGTATTCGAAGACTTTCGAGGCTTATCAGAACGGACAATACCAGCGTGTGATGATGAACACCCGCCGTGCCCGCGACCTGTACGCCAACGACACCCTGTACATGCCTCGTTTCGAGTTTCTCAACGCCGTGTCGCTGGGTTATGTCGAAGTGGTCGACTCTATGGCATACGCACTGCTGCGTCTGATTCAGACCTATCCCGAAAGCAGCATCAAGCCTTATGCCCTCGATGTCTTGCTGGCTGCCAACGACATGTACGATCTGGGGCTCAACATCGAGAGCGCCCGCCCGAAAGACGAAACGGCTCAGGAAAAGGAATATCCTTACACCTTCAAGCCTAACGATCAGTACTATGTGGTGATAGTGTGCAACAAGAGCGTGCGCATCAATCCGCTGAAGGTGCGTTTGGGCGACTTCAACAAGAACAACTTCCGCATGGATCAGCTCAAGGTCAAGAACATCATGCTCAACAAAGACGATGCCTTGCTGACCGTCGAAAAGTTTGAAAACCTCAACAAAGCCTTGGATTATCACACGTCGCTGTTCCTCACCGACTATGTGTTCGGAGGCATCAAGGAAGAAAATTATCAGGTTCTGGAAATCTCGGTATCCAACTACCCTATTTTCTATCAGCAGAAGAATGTGGCGGAATATCTGGAGTTCTGGCATCAATATAACAAATAAAGACATGAGTACAAATCAACAGGAAACATCGGTAAGAAACAATCTTATCGGCAATGGAACGACAATTAAAGGTGAAATCATAGCCTCGGGCGACATCCGCGTCGACGGAACAGTCGTGGGCACCATCAAATCGAGCGGCAAAATCGTCGTCGGCCAGCAGGGTATTGTTGAAGGCGACATGATTTGCAAGAGCACCGACGTGTCGGGTCATGTTAAAGGAAACATCAGAGTGGATGAGTTGACATCGCTGAAATCGACATCACGCATCGAAGCCGAGCTTTACACCAAGCAGCTGTTCATCGAGGTGGGAGCCATCTTCACAGGTAAGTGCGACATGTCGCAGCAGGTAGCAGAAGCCCCGAAGAAATAAAACATGAAGCTGGAAGCGAAAGATTCAAGATTCTTGTCGCAACTTTGCATATTGACGGCCGTGGTTACGGCTGCTTCGATTGCATTGCGCGAGCTACTGACGGCTTGGTGGCCGGCACTGGTGCTGTTTTTCCTTATCGTGAGCATTGTGATGTATTTTCTGAGCGAAAACCAGAAGCGCAAAGACATGAGGAAATTCGCCAACTTCTACATGGCCTCGACAGTGGTGAAAATGATGCTTTATCTGGCAATCATCTTCATCTATGTGCTGAATTTCAAGGAAGACGGCAAGCGGTTTGCGATATCATTCTTGATTTATTATCTGATTTACAGTGTGTTTGAGACTTTCAAACTCGCAAAAAAAGAAAAAAATAACGTCAATGGAGAATAACGAACTCATTGGTTACGAAAAGATTGAGCGTTTCAACCAGGAACGCACACAAAAGCTGGCCGAGCACTACCGTGCCATACTCTCGCTGCTTGGTGAGAACCCCGATCGTGAAGGTCTGCTGAAAACCCCTCTGCGTGTGGCAAAGTCGATGCAGTTTCTGACCCAGGGCTACAATATGGACCCGATGGAGATACTGCTCTCGGCCCGATTCAAGGAAGACTACCGCCAGATGGTGATAGTGAAGGATATTGAGCTGTTCGCACTTTGTGAGCACCACATGATACCGTTTATCGGCAAGGCTCATGTGGCTTACATACCCAACGGTTACATCACAGGCTTGAGCAAGATAGCCCGTGTGGTGGAGGTGTACGCCCGCCGTCTGCAGGTGCAGGAACGCCTGACCACACAAATCAAGGAAGCCATCAATGAGGCGTTGCATCCGCTCGGAGTGGCAGTGGTTATCGAGGCCAAGCACCTCTGCATGTGCATGCGAGGCGTTCAGAAGCAGAACTCTGTGACCACCACATCCGACTTCGTGGGAGCATTCGAAAGAAGCGAAACCCGCCAAGAATTTTTAAATTTAATAGGAACAAATTTACATTAACTATATGAAAGCATACGTTTTTCCTGGACAAGGAGCACAATTTGTGGGAATGGGAAAAGATCTTTACGACAAATTCCCTAAGGCAAAGGAAATGTTTAACAAAGCCAACGACATCCTGAGATTCAACATCACAGATATAATGTTTGAGGGCACCGACGAGGACTTGCGCCAAACCAAGGTGACTCAGCCTTCAATTTTCCTGCATTCGGTCATTTTGGCCACAATGCTGGGTGAAAGCTTCAAACCTGATATGGTAGCCGGCCACTCACTGGGCGAATTTTCGGCCCTTGTAGCCAACCGCACCCTCTCGTTCGAGGACGGTTTGAAACTCGTTTCACAGCGTGCCATGGCCATGCAGAAAGCCTGCGACGCCAACCCAGGCACCATGGCAGCCATCATCAACCTTGAAGACGACAAAATCAGAAAGATTTGCGACTCAATCGACGAGGTGGTGGTTCCGGCCAACTTCAACAGCCCTGGTCAGGTGGTTATTTCAGGTAGCCTGAAAGGTGTTGAAATAGCTTGCGAGAAGATGAAAGAAGCCGGTGCCAAGCGCGCACTGCCGCTGAAGGTGGGTGGTGCTTTCCACAGCCCGTTGATGGAGCCGGCACGCGAAGAACTGGCCGAAGCCATTCAGAAAACCAAGTTCGTGAAGGGTATCTGCCCGGTGTATCAGAACGTGACAGGCCAGGCCGTGAACGATCCTGAAATCATCAAAGCCAACCTCATCTCACAACTCACATCGCCTGTCTGCTGGACACAGACCATGGAAAACATGATAGCCGCCGGCGTCAACCAGGTGGTTGAAGTGGGTCCTGGCACAGTGCTTCAGGGCTTGTTCAAGAGAATGAGCACATCTATTGAACTGTCAAGCGCCGCGATAGAATGAAACGCAGATATCTGACACCTGTCTGGCTTGCCCTGGCAGTCGCTTTCGGCGTGCTGCTGGGCATAGTCATAGTCGGTTCAAACGGCGCGACCGCCACCTATATTAATATGGGCGGCAACGCCAATTTGGTCGACAAGGTGTTTTATTTGCTTCAAAACGAATACGTTGACACAGTCAACATCCAGCAGCTGCAGGTGGATGCCGTGAACAGCGTTATCGACGAAATGGATCCGCACAGCGAATATTTCGAGCCTGAGGTGCTGGAAGAGGTGAACCAAGATTTGCAGGGCAGTTTCGAGGGCATAGGTGTAACATTCAGGATTGAAAAAGACACCGTCGCCATCATCAGCACTATCAAAGGCGGGCCGTCAGAGAAGGTGGGCATCAGAGCCGGCGACAGGATAGTGTATGTCGACGACAGCCTCTTTGTGGGCAAGAACATCAACAACAACAAGGTGATGAAAGCCCTCAAAGGACAGCGTGGCACCAAAGTCAAGGTGAGGATAATGCGCCGGGGCGTAAGCGAGCTGTTGGATTTCACAATCACCCGCGATGTCATACCCACCTACAGCGTCGACGTGGCGTATATGCTCAACCCTACCACCGGCTATATCAAGCTGCAGAAGTTTACAGCCACCTCGCACAAAGAGTTTGTTGAGGCCGTCAAAAAGCTGCAGAAGCAAGGCATGCAAGAGCTGATTTTCGACCTTCGAGGCAATACCGGCGGATATCTGGTCGAGGCCGTCGACATAGCCGACGAGTTCCTGCCCAAGGGCAGCCTGATAGTATACACCCAGGGCGAGCACCGCGATAGGCAGTATGTCTTCGCGCGCCGGCGTGGTTCGCTTGAAGACACCCCGGTGATGATACTGATCGACGAGGGTTCGGCGTCAGCCTCCGAAATAGTGGCCGGCGCGCTTCAGGACAACGACCGAGGCACCATCATCGGACGACGTTCATTCGGCAAGGGCCTGGTGCAGGAACAGTTTGACCTGGGCAACGGAGCCGGGCTGCGTCTGACAGTGGCACGTTACTACACCCCTACTGGCCGATGCATACAAAAGCCTTACGACGGCGACCGCGAGAAATATCTCTATGAATCGTACGACCGCTATACCACAGGCGAGATGTTCAGCGCCGACAGCATACACTTTGCCGACTCGCTTAAATACACCACCCCGGGCGGAAAAGTGGTGTACGGAGGCGGAGGCATAATGCCCGACGTTTATGTGCCGCTACCGCAAGATTCGACAAGGTATTTCTTCAACATGATAGTCAATGCCAGCATAGTGTTTCAGTACGCGTTCGACTATGCCGACGCTCATCGCGAACAACTGTTGAAGTATGGCGACGAAATAAACTTCGACAAACAATTCGCGTTCACCGACATGATGTGGAACGAAATCCTTGCCGAGGCCAAGAAAAAGCAGATTACAGGCACCAGCGAGCAGAAGGCGGTGGCCAAAACCCTGACAGCTCAGCTGTGCAAAGCCTACATAGCACGCGACATATTCGGCGACGAAGCATTCTATAAACTGTATGAGCCTTTGGATGAAATGTTGAAAGAAGCTCTACGTCATTTCGACTGAAGCGAAGCGGAATGGAGAAATCTCCGACTCAGTTTGCATGAGATTTCTCGACTCCCTACGGTCGCTCGAAATGACGATTTTTGAAATTTTTTGTAAAAGCGAACAAAAAAAATAGTATTTTTGCACCCCGAATTGGATAAAATGAAGAACGGAGAGAACACATTCACAATTCCTTTGGCTGGATTGCCATTCGGACATACTGATTATCAATATGTTATCGACGACAATTTCTTTGCTGAAAGAGATTACTCCGAAGTAAAAAAGGGGGTTGTGAAGCTTCATTTAGGCGTCGAAAAAATGGAAACAATGTTCGTTTTGACGTTGAATTTTGAAGGAAAAGTGGTTCTTCAGTGCGACAGATGCGGTGATGATTATGAGCAGGCGATAGCTGATTCGGCAGATATTTACCTGAAATACGGTGCCGAAAAGGGAGATGAGGACGACGACGTGATTATCATCACCAAGAACGACAGCGAGTTTGATTTGAGCGACTTGATTTACGAGTATATCACACTCTCGCTGCCGATTCACCGCACACACGCCGATGAGAGCCAGTGCAATCAGGAAGCTCTCGAGAAGTTGAAAGGCTACCAGCAGAGCGAGAGCGACACCGTGGCGGCCAACGACAATCCGATTTGGAAAGAAATGATGAAGGATTTAAAAGATAAATTGGATAATTAATAATTAAAAAATAGTATAAAATGGCACATCCTAAACGAAGACAGTCTCATACAAGAGGCGCAAAGAGAAGAACTCACTACAAAGCTGAGGCTCCAACACTGGCAACATGCCCAGTAACAGGTACAATCCATGTCTATCACAGAGCATACTACGTTGACGGTGACCTTTACTACAAAGGAAAACTCGTCATGGAAGGAGCAAAGAAATAATTAAACAAGGGAAATTTTTTTCATAATCTTTATATTGTTTTTCCCCGCCTTTCGTGTAAAGGTGGGGTTTTTCTTTTTTTTTGTAGTTTGAAATTTATTTTCTATATTTGCATGTTTTAAATCTCAAAGCTATGAAGAAAGTTTTTACCAAATTCTATTTCAAAAGTTTAACGGCACTGGCAGTGAGCTTGACCATGGGCCTGACCAGCTGCATCTTTATTGAGAAAGAAGAGGCCCCGGTTAAAGAAGCCCCCGTTAAGCAAGTTATCGAGCAACCGGCACCTCAGCCCAAGCCTGAAGTGAAGCCTGAGCCTAAACCCGAGCCGAAGCCGGAACCAAAACCCGAACCAAAACCGGAACCCAAGCCCGAGCCAAAACCGGCCCCGGCACCTAAACCAGAGCCTAAGCCTGAACCGGTAGTCGTGACAGAGCCCGAACCAGAGCCTGTACCGGTGCCTGAACCAGAGCCCGAACCGATAATCGAGGAAGAAATCAACTGGGACGATTTTCCGCTCGATGAGGATTTGTTCTTTGTCTTCAGCATGGCCGACGTACCGGCCAAATTCCCTGGAGGTGACGCCGCTTTGCAAAGATATATGGACAAAAACGTGAAATATCCGGCATCAGCCAAGGCCAACGGCATACATGGCCAAGTTGTAGTGTCGCTTATCGTCAAAGACAACGGCAAGGTTGTCAACGTGAAAGTTGAGCAAAGCCTCGACCCGGCATGCGACTACGCTGTAATGCGTGCCGTTTACGATATGCCTAGATGGGAGCCGGCAGTACTCAACGGCGAAAAAGTCAACTACGAATTGACCCTGCCAGCCGTAACATTCTAAAAAAAGCAGAAAAATTATTTTGATTATAAGCCATTGTATATCAGTGGCTTATAATTTTTTTCAAAATATAACTAATTTTTTAGTTACAACATTACAAAATAAGTTGTATATTTGCAGCGTTAATTACACAAAAAAGACGTGACATGAAAGAGTTGACTAAAGCAGAAGAGCAGGTAATGCAGGTGATTTGGAAGATTGGCAGCGGTTTCGCCAACGAGATAATGGCGGCGTATCCCGAGCCTAAACCGGCATACAACACGGTGCTGACGGTTGTCAGGATTCTGGAAAAGAAAGGTTTTGTGGCGCACGAGACATTCTGCAAGGCGAACCGTTACTATCCATTAATAAGTAAAGAGGAGTATTCCGAGAGCTCGCTGAAAGGACTTGTCGAGAACTATTTCAACAACTCGTATTTGGATTTGGTGTCGGCGTTCGCGAAGAAAGAAAATTTCTCAATAGAGCAAATTGAAGAACTGCAGAAATTAATTAAGAATATAAAATGATAAACCCGTCATTTCGTCAAAATGACGCAAACACAGTGTTATGGCAACAAGTATTATTTCAATAGCAATAGCGGTGGCAATTCTCTGGGTAGCGTACAGAGTGCTGTTTATCAATAGCAACCGACTGGTTTTCAACCGCGTGTTTCTTATTACCGCTTTGGGGTTCTCACTGATACTGCCGGCGGCAGGCTTAATGATTGGCGGAAGTTCACCTCAGATTGTAAGCTACCGCCAAAGTCTGTTCTCGGGCATTATGCTTGATGAGGTGGTGATTACTGCCGATGGCGTTGTAATCAGCACTCCTAATAATATGGCCAATGAAGACACAACGGCGGCAAGCATTGCGGCACCCGCACGCAGCTTCAATATCTGGCACTACATCTGGATTGTATATGTAACAGGTGTCGGCGTGATGGCTCTGCTATTCCTGATAAAGATTGCAAGAATAGCCATAGTGATCATCAGTTCGCCAAAGAAGAAAATGTCCGGCTACACTGCGGTTTTCACCGGCAAGGAACATGGCTCGTACTCATTCTTCAACTATGCCTTCTTCCCTAACGAGAACGTTAACTCTGATATAGTGAGACACGAGATGAGCCACATCGCACACCATCATTCAGCCGATATACTTTTTGTGGAACTGATGATGATCATACAGTGGTTCAACCCATTTATCTATCTATATAAGAGAGAGTTACAAAGCATCCACGAGTATATGGCCGACCGCGATGTGGTGGCTACCGGCGTTGACAAACAGAACTACATGATGTTGATTTTGCAGCAGTGCACGGCCGTCGATTTCAGCAACATGAGCAATAACTTCAGTTTTTTATTAACCAAAAAAAGAATCAAAATGATTACTCAAAGCAAAAAAGCAAAGGGCGTGGTAATCAAGGCATTACTTACGCTGCCACTGTTCGCCCTGTTATTGTTCGCGAACTGCAAATCAAATGGTCAAAATAAGGTTTCCGCTGAAAAAGCTGAAATAGCCGAGACAACAACAGACAACGAGAAGTTGACTACAATTAAAATAGGCGAAGAGTCATACGTTTCGTTTGCCGACCCGATGGAAATCAGTCTTGATGGAAAGGATTACACTCTCGACATCAACAGTGTCAAGAATGAAAAGACTTTCAAACTCGGCGACCACAAAGTTGTTGCCAAAAACAACCATGACGATCACCACAGCTACACAGTCACTGTTGACGGCAAGCCATTTGACCTTAATTACATCACACGGATGTTGTTTGATGATTCCAACGAAGCGACTGACGACGACTCGGAAGTTTATACCGGAGCCGTTGAAGTGCAGCCTAAATATCCTGGTGGAATTAACGCCATGTACGAGTTTATCCAGAAGAACTTGAAATATCCAGAATCGGCAAAGAAAAAAGGCATAGAAGGCAGAGTTTTTGTACAGTTTGTGGTTGAAAAAGACGGCAGTTTGTCATCATTCCAAGTGTTGCGCGGCGTTTCAGATGACATTGACGCTGAAGCGGTTAGAGTATTGAAGATGATGCCAAAATGGAAGCCCGGAATGATGGACGGAAAGCCTGTTAGAGTGCAGTTCACCATGCCTTTCAAATTCCAGCTTACAGGCAATGAAAACAACATGACCGCCCTTTCGGGAACAAAATGGGAAGGTCGTGGAGAAGGCATAGGCAATGATACCGCCGAAGGCATGAAGTTTGTCATGGACATGACCATGGACTTCTATAACAACAACGACGGCTTGTTTGTCATGAAACTTATGGCTCAAGACCAAGACGGCAAGACTACTCCACAAACCGTGTTCGAAAACGTCGGCCTCGACTTCACATATTCATTCGACGGCAAGTCGGCAGGCTCAATTCAGCCTAAGAACACCGATGGCAGCACTCTTGGCGGCGAAGAGCAGCAGCCATACAGCTTTGTGATGCAAGACGGCAAGATCATCGTCAACTTCTACGATTTCAAGGATGACTGCGGAATTGAGAAGATTACTTTCAAGAAGAAATAATCATTCAGCTCGTCATTTCGACCGACCGAAGGGAGTGGAGAAATCTCCTGCAAACAGAGTAATTGCTTAATTGTCGGAGATTTCTCCACTACGCTTCACTGCGTTACGCTTCGGTCGAAATGACACCACCATTATGAGACTCTACATCAAAATATTATTTTTGTTGCTGATGTTGCTGCTCTTTTCCTGCAGCACTCAACGCTCAACAAGTGTGCCGTTTTCGGCGGAAATTGAAAACGGTACGCTGATGATAACCAACAAAAACATCAGGAAAATCGACAAAAAACTGCTGGCATCCGACAGCTTGCGCACCGTCATCATCGAGCAGTGCGGATTGCGAAAAATCAAGTTTCCAAGAGGCAACCACATTGAATCGATCAAACTGTTTAACAATAATTTCAAGCGTGTCCCGCCAAGCATCAAGCGGTGCAAAAACCTCGAACATCTTGATTTGGAGCACAACCAGATCAAGCATATACCTCGTTTCATAGCGCAACTCGACAGTCTGCGAAGTCTTGACTTGAATCATAACCAATTAAAACTAACCGAGTCGGACATCAAGCACGCTGCAAAGGTTAAAAAGCTGTCGATTGGAGGCAATAATATCAAGAAACTGCCCGAAAACATTGGCATTTTGCAATGTACCAACCTGAATATGGGTAAAAACCGTTTAAGCTCGCTGCCGGCTTCGTTTGCCAATTTGAAACAGGTGCATCATCTCATTTTTTATGAAAATGAATTTGTGAGTATCCCTAAAGAGATTGCAGGTTTTGAAAACTTGCAGCATCTCGACTTTTATAAGAACCAAATCAACGAAATTCCTGATTTTATTGGGAATTACGAGAATTTACATTATTTATACCTTGCTTACAACGACATTGAAACGCTTCCGGATACTCTGCGCAATCTGAAAAAACTGACTTATTTTTATGTGCATCACAACAAGATTGTGACAATTCCGGATTGGATTGTTGAACTGGATTCGCTTGAGCGCCTTGGAGTGGGCTACAACAAACTGATTTCCATGCCTGACATGTCGGAAATGCCGGCACTGATTGAGCTCAACTGCGAGGGCAATCTGCTAGAGGATTTTCCGTGGAAGCTTGTCGAAAAGCCCGGTATGCAGATGCTGATACTCCGTAACAACATGTTCGAACTGAGCGAAGAGGAGGAGGATTCACTGAATCAGCCCCGCAACGGGTTGTTGATTGTTTTTTAATGCGGCATGAATAACCACGGTCTATTTATGCCGCATTCAAGCTGATGGAAATGACAAGGGAACAGTAAAAATTGTTGTCAAACACTAATCTTTTTCCTAAAACCCTAAAAATACATCCTAAAATATCATTGATATTCAAAAAAATATTTATAAATTTGCCCAAATAATCATATAGATTCTAAAAGACAGCATTATGAGTAATAAAGTATTAAAGATTACTATCACAATCTGCATGTTATTCTTTTTGATGGACACAGCAACATCTCAAGGATTTCAACCATACAAAAGCAATGCTATAACATATCACGGCTACATGTACCCGGTTGTTCCCGGCACTGACGCATGGAAGCATCTTGACCATATGCAGAGAGTATCATCGCTTCAATTGCCAAACGACACATTGCATGATATCTCAACGGAAAGATTATTGGAAACGTGTCTCTATTATCCATTTAATATTGATATCTTTGCTTTTGATGATAAAATTGAAAGTTTCAGACGTGTTAAGGAGCAGTTCAATGGGTATGCGGAATTATACCAAAGAGGTGATTTTGTACAAAAACTTATAAATCTTTATGATACAAGAGATGTAGCAGCCGTTAACAATATAGATGGTGACCATGATAAAGGTTTGTATGCATTTGATTACCATATTCTGGAATATATGTTGACCGATGCGGCAATTTTGGCATCGTCTACCCAATCAGAGCAGATTGTTCACATATTGATTGAGAAAAAAACACAAAAGACGCGGTATAATGCATACGGAAGTACCAATCGTTTAGCGATAGCCCTTGCAATAGGACGTTGTATGCAACGCACCAATGCATACGCTGATTATCAAGGGACAACACTGCAAGAGTTTTTGCAAAGTGGGAGACTGACAAATGTCAGCGATTTGGATTATATTTACTCAAAAATCGAAAACCAATAAAAACAATATGTTATGAGAAATTATCTGATACTAATCTTAATCGTTCTGTCTTTGACAGCATGTCACAAAGCGGAATCTCCCGGAGGGACTCCTGAGCCGACGGATACTGTGGTGAAAAAGTATTTGGTGAAAGAGTATTATTATGGTTATCCGAATAGACCTATAAAGGTAATCGAATGGAATGAAGATTACTCAAAAATTAACCATATATCAACTTATCAAAATACTTATTATCAATTAGATTTTGACTTCGAATACTATGGTAATGACAGTATGCAAGTTACATTGTCGGCTCCAGATAGTTCATGGGCTATGGTGCTTTTCGATAGTTATACATGTCATTTTGATGAATTTAGACGAATTTCTACTATTGATTATTATATCAATGATGAAAAAATAAGAACTGATTCTTACGGATATGACTCATCGGAAAAACTTGTAAGTGTTTGGCACGATTATCATACTGCAGGTGTTGAGGGAAATGGTTACCGAATGGTATGGGATGGTGATAATGTTAGCAAAGAATGTAGTTGGTCGGGAGAGGTGATTAATAGTTATTACGGATTTACAGATTTATATCACCCATATTATACGATTCCGTATATGCTTGAAAGTGGTGATTGCTATCATAGTTTAGTATTAACGAGACCTCTATGGAAAAACATGTACACACAGAATTCCCAACAGGTGTATTATGAGAGTGATGATGATGGATATGTTATAACGGGCTGTCATATTACACTTGAAGGAGATACAATTCCGGAAAGGTGTTATGAATATTTAAAATAAACCAAGACGAAGGAAATGAAAAGACAATTGTTTTTTATCGTATTAGTATTTATATCAAATATCTCAGTTGCTCAAATTGGTTTTGGAACAACATTTGATTTTTGTGCATTAAATAGCAGTCGATATAATCCTGGTTATCATCCCAAACAATCAATAGATTCTGTGTACAGCGATAAATGGGTTACAATTTATGACGATGATGATTTATCAGAATGCGAGCGTCTTTATTATGAAATAAGTTTTAGAGACGGTTATCCAGGACATACAATATTGGGTCCTGCTACAGCATCATATAATTGCCACGGATACAGTCATAGTATTTATCAGGGTGGTGATACATGTAACATAAAATGGTGGCAAGAGTTATGTGATGTTAGTTTTACTACTGTTCAAACGCCTCAGAAAGGTGATATTGCCATTGTTAGAGATTATACAAATCCATCACATACAAATTACACCCTCGAATCGGCACATTCATCCATTGTTGTCAATCAAGATACACTAATATCTAAATGGGGGATAGGAGCACTGACTAAGCATCATAAAAATGATGTTATTGGGCTTGATGGCTTAGCTATGGGTTCTTCTGTTTATGTCTATTACCGCCGTGTCATTAACAACACTATCACTGGTCCTTCCATATTCAAAGGAGCTGGTGTTTACACGTTTGACTACGATGTTGCTCCAATAACGTGTACATGGAGTGTGGAACCGGCCGCAATGTTTCAGACATCAACAGGAACTGGAACAACAGCTAATCTAAGTTTTGCTATACCTTTTGTGTATTTGGCACCTAAGGCAACGATTACGTTTACTTTCGGTTACGGATGCGACAATCATTATACAGTCAAAAAGGAGATAGATCTTCGTATACCAACAACTACTATTTCCGGCACAGCCGTGTCAGAGGGCTTTATTCTTGACACAAATGCTGTGGTTACTGTTACGGGTACTGTCAGAAGTAGAATGAAAGCTAAGACAGTTGTACCTGAAGGAACGAAACTGGTGCTAAACGGAGGAAGAATGACGAGCGATGGCAATATCATGTGGCCTGGTATCGAAGTTTGGGGCGACAGCAATGAGCCTCAGTATCCTTATAACGGAACATATAAGCAGGGAGTGTTGGAGTTGAAGAACGGCGCTGTCATAGAGAACGCTGTATGTGCGGTTGAGCTGTGGCGTCCAGGATATTGGAATACTACCGGAGGAATTGTATTTGCTGATGATGCAGTATTCAGAAACAACGCCAAATCGGTTCACGCGCTGTATTACACCAACCATCATCCAGTGAATAACGTTGAACTGCCATATATCAGTTATTTCAGAAACTGCGAATTTGTCATTGACACCAACTATCTTGGGACTGAGACATTCTACAAACACGTCGATTTGTCACACGTTAACGGAATAGGATTCCAAGGATGCGACTTTCAGGCAACCCGGGGCATTCCGGGCGTCGCACCAAAATGCATGGGCATAGGGGCATACAGCGCGGGATTCATGGTCGATTCCAGATGCGAGAGTGTCTCGTTGCCTTGTCCAGAGAACGATATAGATCGCTGTACGTTCACCGGATTCAACTACGGGGTGCTTTCCGTCAATGACGGTAACGATTTCCGGTCCTTCACCGTGAGAGACGCTGTATTCACCAACAACAGACGCGGCGTTTATGCGCAAAATACCGGATACGCCACAATACTGAACAACAGTTTTAATATCGGTAACGACTCGGTGTGCAGTTACGGCGTTTATGCCGAAGGCGTCTCGGGATTCTGCATTGAGGAAAACTCGTTTGTGCCCGTAAATGGCGTAAACTGTACAACATACGGTATAGGCATATTCAATTCAACAGGAGTCAACGATATCTATAAGAACACTTTCCAAAATCTTTCCTGCGGCAATCTGGCCTACGGACGCAACACGAGCAGCAGTGAGGAGCCTCAAAACAAAGATCTCGTGGGACTTACTTACACCTGTAATGAAAACATCTACAACGAGTATGACTTCTGCGTCCTTAAGGACAACGGAACCGGCGACATAGCCACTTATCAGGGCTCATCAGCCATACCTGCCGGCAACACTTTCAGCGGAAGTCTGTTCCATTTTTACAATGACGGCGACCATCAGGTGCACTATTATTACAATTCCAACGCATCGGATGAGATACCGAACACGCAAATGCTCAGCAGTGTGACGCCACATGCCACGACAAGTTCCAACGACTGCTATTCCCATTATTTTCCAGGCGGTGTGAGGAAGACTGACGAGGAGATTGACGCTTTGGAGAATGCTTATGATTCGGCAGACAGCATATGCTCCGTTCTTAAGAACGTATATAACAACGTCAATGCCGGAGACAGCACGGCCCTGATGTCGCAAATGGCACATTACGCCCATGAGCGGGCCATGGCTGCCGGCGACATCATACGCAGCGACTTGAACGACACGGTGGCTGACTTGGCGAGGATTCGTCTGTGGCTTGGAAGAATGAATGATTTGGCGTCAGACCGTATGGCCGTGTCGACATATGTCCACGAAGGAGACTTCTCGAGTGCCATGGCATTGGCAAACACTTTCCCGACAGTGTATAACTTGCAAGGCAGCGACCTGCTGGACCACTACGACTACATGGCGCTATTGGACCTCTACCGTACTCTGTATAACTCCGGTCGCAATGTCTATGAGTTGACGTCTGACGAACTGGCGATGGTGACAGACTTTGCCGACAGAGGCCAAGGGACATCCAAAATGATGGCCGAGGCTATCATGATGGAGATATCGGACAGGAGCACGACGTCATACATCTGTCCTGATTTACCGATTGGGACGATGGACAGAGGTGTCAAACCGTCATCGCTGAATCAGACAGATGAATCGGATGCCATCATTGTCAATGTTATCCCAAGTCCGGCCACGACATGGGTTAATGTCGAGTATAAACTGCCGGAAAAACATTATGATGCCGTGATGACGATAGTCAATATGTTGGGATTGAAAGTCAAAACTGTTGAACTTTCAGGCACACAGGGTATAATAACCGTTGATTTGCGTGATTTACCGGCTGGAATCTACGGATATACAGTCAGAAGTGGAGGTTATCAAAAGACGGGAAGAACTATTATTACAAAATAAAGGCACTAGAAGATTTGTAGATATTATTTTCTGACTCCGTCCTCGAATTTCACAACAAAAGCATCGACAATCTTTTAACAGCTAATGGCTAAAAGCCTCCCACGGCATTCCGCTTGGCATCGGGGCCGTCACCGTCATCTCGGTTTTCAAGGTCGGATGCTCAAAGGTGATTTTGTAGGAATGCAAGCAGATTGAGGCATCGGGATTGGAACGCGGGTAGCCGTATTTCAGGTCGCCTTTGATTGGACAGCCGATGTGCGCCAGCTGGCAGCGGATTTGATGATGACGACCTGTAAGCAACTCTATTTCAAGAAGATAAAAATTGTCTGATTTTCCAACCACACGATAACGAAGCGTTGCCAATTTAGCTCCGCTTGTCCCATCTTTCACTACGAACGATTTGTTTTGCGCCTCGTTTTTGACCATGTAGTCGTTGAGCTCGTCGGCGTCTTTGGGCGGACGGTTTTTCACCACGGCAAGGTAAGTCTTGTGAAAATTACGGTCTTTCACCATCACTGTCATGCGGCTCAAGGCCTTGCTGGTGCGGGCGAAGATGACAGCACCGCTGACTGGGCGGTCAAGTCGGTGCACCAAGCCTGCAAACACCTCACCGGGCTTGTTTTTCGTCTCCTTGATGTATGATTTAACATCATCAAGCAGGCAAACGTCGCCGGTTTTGTCACCCTGGACGATTTCGCCCGGGAGCTTGTTCACTATTATTAAGTGATTGTCTTCGAAAAGAATACGGTCGTTTATTTTCATAGTTGACAGTTGTCAGTTGACAGTTGTCAGTTGTCAGTTAAACTGTTAACTGTCAACTGTTAACTGGTAACTATTGTTAATATTGTTCGCTGTCATTAGGGAATGTGACCTCTTTTACATCATTAATATAAGCATGCACTGAATCTTTGATGCTGGTGTAGAGGTTGTTGTAGCGACGCAGGAAACGTGGCGAGAAGTCGTTGCTCAAGCCGAGCATGTCCTGCAAAACAAGCACCTGTCCGTCGCATCCGCTGCCGGCACCGATGCCGATGGTCGGGATGTTGAGCGACTGCGAGACCTCTGTCGCCAGTTTAGCCGGAATCTTCTCCAACACGATGCTGAAAACGCCTTTTTCCTGAAGCAGAAGTGCGTCTTCACGCAGTTTGTTGGCCTCGTACTCGTCTTTGGCACGCACCACATATGTTCCGAACTTATTGATGCTCTGAGGTGTAAGCCCAAGATGTCCCATCACAGGGATGCCGGCGCAAAGAATACGCTCAACCGACTCAAGAATCTCGCGGCCACCTTCCATTTTCACGGCATTGGCACCAGTCTCCTTCATGATGCGGATTGCCGACTCAAGAGCTATCTTCGAGTTGCCCTGATATGTTCCGAAAGGCATATCAACCACCACCATGGCATGCGACACGGCACGCACCACCGACGAGCCGTACATAATCATCTCGTTGAGGGTGATAGGCAGAGTTGTGGCATGACCAGCCATCACGTTGGATGCGCTGTCGCCTACAAGAATTATATCGATATTGGACTGGTCAAGAATCTTGGCCATTGTATAGTCGTACGCGGTAAGCATCGCTATCTTCTCGCCCTTGTTCTTCATCTCCTGAAGCACGTGGGTGGTGACCAAAGATGCATTGTGTGATAAATACATTTTTAAAATTTTTTGCAAAAATAGATAAAAAAAACATATCTTTGCAAAGTAATTGACCATTATGAAAAACTTATTAAAAATCATGGTGTTGGCAATGGTGTTGCTTGCCGCCTGCACTACCAAATTCGACCTCTACTGCTACGACGGCGACACCACCATAGTGTATTCGGTGCTCGAGGTGAATGCCGATACCAATTTCTTCCGCATCTCCAAATCGTCGTTGGAAAACGACTATGATTATCAACCCGACGACATAGAAGTCAGTTTTGTCGGGCGTTTTGCCGGAGAGAATAATATTGACACCCTGCGGCTTGCATCCGTCGAAAAAATAGTGGACGGACAGCTGAAACCGTTTTATTACACCACCAAAAAGCTTGTTAAAAACCAAGATTATTCGATATTGGTCTTCAGAAAGGCCGACAGCGTTGTAGTATCGACAACAACCAAGACGATTTGCGACATCAGTTACACAAGACCTATCGGTAAATACATCAACCTGAGGTCGAATGTGCTGAACAGGGTTATGTGGGTGGGCACCAAACACGACGACGCGCCACTGATCAACGCCGGTGCCTTTGATGTGTACGCCTATTTCCACTACAAGGAGCTGATGCCGGGCGCCACCGACACCGTGCGGCAGACCATGACATGGGAATTGCGCTCTGAAACGGCCGATAGGATGTACAACTCCACTCATCACCATTACGAAGCCCATTACACCCCTTCGACATTTTTCACCTTGCTTGAAAAAGACGACTATCTGAACAACAACAGTCCGTATGGGGTGCAGCGCTGGCTTGAGCCCTTTGAGTTTAAAGTCATTGTGTACGGCGAGGAATTGTATGAATATCACGCTGTCAACACCGCGACAAGCGTCATGCAGGATGTGCCCAACTACACCCATGTGGTGAATGGAGTGGGCATGATGTCGTCGCGCACCTCGGTGAGCACCTTCCACGTAATCGAGCAGATTTGCCGAAAGAGGATATCCGAGAACTACCCCTACGGCTTTGTGTATGATCCAAATTTGTAAAGATTAAATATGAAAGATATCAAAATATATCTGTTGGGACTAATCCTGCTGCTGACAGTGGCCGCCTGCACCACTAAATTCGACCTCTACTGCTACGACGGCGACACCACCATAGTGTATACGGTGCTTGACGCAAACGCCGACACCAATTTCTTCAAAATAACAAAATCGTTTTTGGGCAACGCCAACGAGTTGGCATACGACTACGAGGCCAACAACTACAAGTATGATGAAATAAGCGTGAAATTCATCGGTTGTTTTGACAATAGCAACATGGTCGACACCATCATGCTCGACACCATATCAAAATTCATTCCGTACGACGAGAACGCGTCTTTTTACAGCGGGATTAGGCAGATGTATTATTTCACCGACCGCAAACTGCAACTCGGCAAGGAATACCAGCTTGTCATTTTAAGACATTCCGACGACATGGTATTGTCGGGAAAAATCAGGATGACCAATGCGGTAAACATTTTGAAACCGTTTTCAAATAAGAAGATTAGTTTCAACGGAAGACTGGATTCGCTTGTATGGGTTGTTAACGATCCGTCCACCAACTACCACACCACCGCGGCTTATTTCGACATAAACGGTTATTTTCATTACAAGGAGCTGATGCCAGGCGCCACCGACACCGTCGAGCGGGTTGTGACATGGAACATAAATTCGGGAGTGCCGCAAAACATGCTGTCGGCTTACGGATATTATCTGACTTATTACACTCCAAAATCTTTCTTCACCATTCTGGCCAGCGATCAACATCTGGTGAACAACAGTCCTTACGGTGTTCAGCGCTGGATTGGAAAATTTGAATACTGCATCTCTTCAATAGGCGAGGAATTGTACAATTATCATATCATAAACAATTCCTACAGCCTCATTATGGAAGTTCCGAATTACTCGAATATCGAGAATGGCATCGGCCTGATGTCGTCAAGCACTTCGGTGAGATCATTCCATACCATCGAAAAGATAACGCGAAGAAAAATAGCCAACGATTACTCATTCGGCTTCATATACGACCCTGCCGATTAAAATTATTTTTGTCACTAATTGAATTTTTTCGTAATTTTGCAAGTTTGAATGAGATTTCAATTTTATGAAAAAGATTTTTGTGACAATTATTGCGATAGCGGCTTTGGCTCTCGCTTCATGCAGCAACAAGGTGGATCTTTATGACAATAGCGGCGACTCCACCGTGGTCTATGCGATTTTGGACGTAAACGCCGACACTACTTTTTTCAAAATCACCAAAAGTTTCGTGGGCAACGTGCAGGAGATGGGGCTTAACTACGAAGCCAACAACTACACCGCCGATGAAATTGACGTCTCCTTCAAGGGTGTGTTTGAAGGCAGCGGCAGCACACAGATACTGACTTTGGACACTGTTTCGCGATGGATTCCGTACAACCCTGAATCGACATTTTACAGCGGCTGCATGCAAACATATTATTACACCACAAAGAAGCTTGTTGAAGGCAAAGAGTACACCTTGAACGTGTTCAGAAAAGCCGACAGCACGTTGGTGACATCAAAAGCCACAACCATCAACAAATACAATTACCAATTGCCTATGACAGGCATCACTCCAAATGCCATACTCAACAAGGAGAAAGTTACTCTCAAATGGAGTTTTGCGGGAGAATGTCTGGCTTCATATCTCGACGTTACATGCTATTTCCATTACAAAGAACTGATGCCGGGAGCGCAAGACAGCGTCAGCCGCACCATCACATGGAGCATCAAGTCGGGCAAAACCGATGCCTTTTACAATTCCGCCAACGATAATTATGTCTGCAGTTTCTCACCCAAAACATTCTTCAACGTTTTGGAACAAGACCAGTATCTCAACGAGCACAGCCCTTACGGTGTTGGCCGCCGATTTGAGAAGTTTGAATACAAAGTCTCTGCAATCGGCGAGGAGTTGTACGAATACTACATCGTCAACAACTCAAGCAGCGCCATCCAGGACACTCCAAACTACACCAATGTGGATAACGGTGTGGGCTTGTTCGGCGCAAGAGTTTCGAAAAGCATATTCAGCAAGATTATAGTCACCGACCAGAGGAAAATAGCCAACGACTATCCTAAGTTCGGCTTTGTGCCAGATGCACAGTGACATTTTGTCAGTCTTTTTGATTTGGCATAATATTTGTTCCGCTTTTGTCGCAAAAACGACAAAAAAGTATAATAAAATATAGGAGAACAAAATTATGTCAAAAATCATTGGTATCGATTTAGGAACAACAAACTCATGCGTTTCAGTAATGGAAGGCAGTGAGCCGGTGGTCATTCAGAACAGTGAAGGACACCGCACCACACCGTCAATCGTGGCATTCACCGACAACGGCGAGCGTAAGGTTGGCGAGCCTGCAAAACGTCAGGCCATCACAAACCCGTTGAGAACCGTTTATTCAATCAAACGTTTCATGGGTGAGACTTACGACAAGATGCAGAGC
>JAFZXP010000033.1 GCA_017616735.1 Bacteroidales bacterium | reverse complement strand
ATGAAACACGGTCCGCTCGAGTGCATCTTCACAGTGGACGAAGAGACTGGTCTTACCGGTGCCGAGAAACTCGACCCGAAAGACTTCACAGGCCGTATCCTCCTCAACCTCGACTCAGAAGACGAAGGCGAGATCTTCATCGGATGCGCAGGCGGCATGGACACCATCGTTAAGATTTTCTACAAACTCGAGAACGCTCCTGAAGGCTACATCCCTTACGACATCAAGGTCAGCGGACTGAAAGGCGGCCACTCAGGCGACGACATCAACAAGAACCTCGCCAACGCTAACAAGCTGTTAACCAGAATCTTATGGCAGGCTACAAACGACTACGACCTCCGTATCTACGACATCCAAGGCGGTAATCTCCGCAACGCCATCGCCCGCGAGGCAACAGCAGTGGTCTTCATCCCGAAGGATTGCGCAAAGAAATTTGAAGCAATGGTGAAGAAGTTTGAGAAGAGCTTCAAGAACGAATATCAAGTCGCCGACCCAGGCATCACAGTGAAAGCGAAGAAATCGGAGCTCACACCTGACGTCGTCATCGACGAGATGACGCAGTTCGACCTCCTGAACGGCCTCCTCACCTGCCCTCACGGCGTCATCGAGTGGTCACAAACCATCCCGAACTTCGTGGAGACATCGACAAACCTCGCTTCTGTGAAGAAAAAAGAAGGTTATTTCTTCATCCAGACCTCACAGCGCAGCTCAATCGAGTCGGCTAAGGAATACGCGGCAGCAATGGTCGAAGCTTGCTTCAACCTCGCCAACGCCGAAGTTAAACACACCGACGGCTATCCAGGCTGGACACCAAACCCGAACTCGGCAATCTGCGCAATCGCTGAGAAAGTCTACAAGAAACGCTTCGGCAAAGACCCGAAAGTGAAAGCTATCCACGCTGGTTTGGAATGCGGTCTCATCGGCGACAAGATCGCTGGCATGGACATGATTTCGTTCGGCCCGACACTGCGCGGCGTACACTCACCTGACGAGCGAATCGAGATAAAGACAGTCCAGATGTTCTGGGATTTGCTTTGCGACATTCTCTTGGAAGCACCCCAAAAATAGACACACACCACGTCATTTCGACTGGAGCGAAGCGAAATGGAGAAATCGAGATTTCTCGACTTCATTTCACTTCGTTACATTTCGCTCGAAATGACTGCAACAACATAAAAGTGGCGGTTTTCGCCACTTTTTTTTGTCTAAATACTAAAACGAACGAATTTTTCGTTATCTTTGTGAGCTTAAAAACTAATTGATTTGACTATGAGAAAATTCCTTATTGCAGCATTTATGCTCATTAGCTGTCTGTCTTCAGCATTTGCTCAGGATGAAGTCGTTTTCACCATTCTGAAAACAGACGGGAATACTATAGATTTTGTAATGAACCGTGACGCGAGAATCTACTACTCCGACACCCAACTGATGTTTTATGACGGAAACGACATCGTGTCTGTAAACTTCGCGGACATCAGAAAGGCTTACTTTACCGCCCATCAAGACGTTGAAGAAATTGACAATCAGCAACTAACATTTTATCCCAACCCGGTAAACAATGTTTTGAATATCAAAAATATTGCTGATAATCAGACAATTACGATATATTCAATAAGCGGTCAGGTGATGATGCGGCTTGTGGCTTCAGGTGAAGCAACGGTTGATGTAAGCATGCTGCAGAACGGCATCTACCTGATTAGTGCAGGCAACATGGTTTCTAAATTTATAAAAATGTAATGCCATGAAGAGAGTTTTGTTTATTATATCGTTGATATTCATTGGATTATCAGTCAAAGCACAAAATGGCGAATACCATGTGCGAATCCATGGCAACCAAGGTAAAGGAATTATTTTCGACTCTCCTGCAGCTGCAATCGACAGCATGTACATCAACGAAAACGGCGAGCTCAGAGTGCGTAAAATCAATGATTCTCATTCATTTAGCTTTGCTGAAATTGACAGTTTGACATTTCCTTGGATTCCGACAGGCACCGGCGACATCGTTTACATCACTTACAACGGAACAAGCGTCGACATCGTTAATCCTTATCCGGCAACTCAAGTCATTATTTCGGCAACTGATGCCAAGGTTTCGGTGACGTCGTTAAGCTCGGCCAACATAACTTATTGTCTTTCAGGCACAGCCAACCCGGGACGTTTTGAAATTGCAAGCAATACCACTCCTACTATACTGCTGAATGGTTTGAATCTCACCAATCCTACCGGCAAAGCTATGGATTTGACTTGCGAGGCCGGCATAATCATGCAACTTGCCGACGGCACCACAAATTCACTCAGCGACGGTGCAGAAAGCGACAAGAAAGCCGCTCTCATGTGTAACAGCGACCTCGTGGTGCAAGGCAACGGCACTCTAAACGCTACCAGCTATGTCAAACATCCTATCAAGGTGAAGGGTATTTGTACCATCAACTCTGGCAACTTCGTGATTACCAGCGATGTAGAAGATGTAAATGGTTTATCGGCCGACAGCACCTTGGTTATTAACGGCGGTTCGTTTGATATAACAATGACTGGAGTATCCGCAAATTGTATAAAAACTGACAAGGAATTGACTATCAACGGCGGAACCTTAGTTTTAAATAATTCAGGCAATACCTCTAAAGGCATAAATTGCAATAGTGACATCATCATCACCGATGGCGACATCACCATCACTGCAAGCGGAAGCACAGTTTTGGAAACCGTTAACAATCAGAACGTTCCGTCATATTGCACCGCCATAAAGGCTGACGCCGACATCAACATTTCAGGCGGTTCCATCAATATAACACTGCCAACAACCAACCATGGAGGCAAATCAATCAGTGCCGACGGCGATATCACTATCAGTGGCGGCACATTTGATATTCTCACTCAAGGTGACGGAGCAGCCTACACCGTTTCGGGCAGCACCAAGGATTCCTACACTTCGTCTTGCATCAAGAGCGACGGCAACATGGTCATTTCAGCAGGCAATTTCACCTTAAGGAGCACCGGCGCCGGCGGCAAAGGCATCAGCACAGAAGGCACTCTGGTGTTAGGCAGCCCTAACGGCAACAACAGTGATTTGATTCTCAACGTCACAACCACAGGCAATCGCATCACCGTATCAGCGGGCGGTGGCGGTCCTTGGGGAGGCGAAGGCGAGTATGCCAACCCGAAAGCCATTAAAGCACAAGGACTTATCACTGTATACAGCGGCACCACAACAGCCTTAACCACAGGCACCGGCGGCGAAGGTTTGGAATCAAAGACTCAAATCAGCATCGAAGGCGGGCAGCATTATTTCAAATGCAAAGACGACTGCATCAACTCGTCAGGCAAGATATTCTTCAACGGCGGTGTGACAGTGTGCTTCAGCAACGGCAATGATGCTGTCGACTCGAATGCTGGTCAGGCGGGTGCTATCACAATCGGCAATGGCGTAGTTTTCGCCTACACCACCAAAGGCAGCCCTGAAGAAGGTTTCGACTGCGACAACAACAACTACATCCGTATTACCGGCACAGGTATCGGTCTCAGCGCTGGCGGTTCGCAAGGCGGAGGCTGGCCTGGCGGAGGCGGCAGCGGCGGCACCATTACCAACCCTGCACAAGGCTATAAATTCTATACAAACAGCTATACCTTCCAAGCAGGAAAATACTACACCTTGTCGGACAACAGCGGCGCAAGCGGCACCAATATGGTGACATTCAGCTTCGAAGCCAACTGCAACAGCAGCCTCGCCCTCATCACTGCAACAGGTATGGTAAGCGGCCAGACATATTATGTGAAGTATGGCGATCAAGCGCCAACCGGGGCCACGACAGAGTTCCACGGGCTCTACCTCGGCGGTACCTCGTCATCGTCAAATCAGGCGTTCAACTTCCAGGCACAGTAATTTAGTTGAGAGTGTAGAGTTTAAAGTTTAGAGTAGTTAATAAGTTTAAAGTTAAAAGTGGTAAGTGTAAATGGGGAAATCTCAATAAAAAGAGGTTTCTCTATTTTATTTTTAATAAAACCGGATTATTTTCGGCGAAAGAAATAAATGTCTTTTTCGATGCCAAAACCTTGAATATTTTTCAAGTATTTCGTATCATAATGAAGGACAAAACGCTGTTCGTAATTCTCTTGAATATAATACATTTCTGAAGGAATAACCATTCCTTGATATATCATAATCCACAAAGGGCGCTCATCCTCCATATGTTTTCTGTCGTTTCCAAGAGTTTTAAGCATAAAAGACAATGTCGGATATAAAACTTTATTGCACTGTAGCAATTTTGCACTGTACAACAAACCGCATCCCGCCAAGTCGGTATTATAATTGTATATCGAATCCAATTCAGCTTCAGGAATCATCTTTACAATATCATGAAAATCAGCATTAACAGCCGCGAATCTATCATTTCCGGCAACAACCTCAAACAACAGGAAGCCGAAAGGTCTTACTAAAAATGCCAACATAACTGTTATCATAAGACCCAGCAACAGTTTTTTAAGCCATTTTCGTTGAAAATCAAATGATACAACACTGCAGGCATACAGTGGAATCATCACAATCTGGTAATGCTCCAAACATTTGGCCCCAAATCCAATAATGAAAAGTAAATATGAGATAATAATTGGAATTAGCAACAATTTTTCATGTTTTATTGACAAAACATGCAACAATAAAAACACGCCAATTATTAAATAAGGTAATGTTGCCAAAAATAGTTGGTGACAGGTAAAAAAAAGATAGGTGGCGGGCTCCTCAAAATAGCCCTGGCTACCTATCTTTTTTTGGACGCTTCAGCCCTAAAATAAAGATACCATTTGACATAATTCTGATAGT